>DWUQ01000165.1 GCA_019120675.1 Candidatus Paenalcaligenes intestinipullorum
CCCGCCATTGATGCCTTGCATCAATTAGGATTAAAAGTGGCCATGATTACGGGCGACCACCAAACCACCGCTCAGGCCATTGCCCAGCAGCTCGGGATTGATACGGTGATTGCGGAAGTTCTGCCCGATGCCAAGGTGACTGCTGTGCAGCAGTTGCAGCAGCAGTATGGCCACGTTGCCTTTGTAGGAGATGGAATTAACGATGCGCCCGCCTTGGCAACCGCGGAGGTGGGCATGGCAATTGGCACGGGTACGGATATTGCGATTGAGGCGGCCGATGTGGTGCTGATGTCGGGCAGCCTAGAAGGGGTGCCAACAGCCTTGGCCTTATCCAAAGAGACCCTTAAAAACATCCATCAAAATCTATTTTGGGCCTTTGCCTACAACATCGCACTTATCCCGTTGGCCGCTGGGTTGTGGTATCCCGTAGCGGGAATCTTGTTGTCGCCTATTTTTGCCGCTGCCGCGATGGCACTCTCCAGTGTGTTTGTGGTCACTAACGCGCTTCGATTGCGTCGATTTCGCTTAAGCCATTAGCGCTAAGTCATGCTCAGCACGATTGCCTTGCGTCATCCTAAGGGTTGTACTAATTTAGTTGGTACAACCCTTATTAATTGACCCTATATAACGATGAATATTAGCCAAGCCGCTATTCAGACTGGCGTTAGCGCCAAGATGATTCGCTATTACGAAGAAGTCGGCCTGTTGCCGGATTTATCACGCACTGCAGCTGGCTACCGTCAGTTTCAACAGCGCGATCTCGAACGCTTGCACTTTATCCGTCGCGCACGCGATCTGGCTTTTTCTATCGTCGAGATTCAGGAGCTGCTCAGCCTTTGGGATGATAGTGATCGCAAAAGTGCCGATGTTAAGTACTTGGCACAGCAGCATATCAACCGTTTACAAAGCAAGATCTCGGCCATGCAAAGTATGGTCGATACTCTGCAGCAGTTTAGTGACGCGTGTGCGGGGGATGATCGTTCGGAGTGTCCGATTCTTGGTGGGTTGGGGAGGAACTAATTTCTAAGATAGGTTTTCTATAGGAAACACCGGCAGCCAAACCAAAAAGCAGGCTGTTCAAAACTCTCGTGAGTCTTAACGCACCGCCCCGTCGCACAGATAGTCAGTAATCGGAGTGCGCTGAAAAGCCCACAATTTAGAGCGAGCGCAGATCGCACGGACACGCGAAGATTCTGGTGGATGAATTAAGTGCAAAAGTGTGTCACTATTTGCTTAGTAATCTATTTTTTCGAGACGTAATTAGTCTTTTTTTAAGATTTAGCCTCATTCTGGTCGGGTTGTTAGACTCACCCAGTGACGATTCGGTAGCGCAGTATGGCCAGGGTGGGTGTTGTGTGAAAAGCGCTTTAACCGTCGAGAAAATAGAGTGGTCATTATTCCCAAGGAGGCTTAGTTATGCTGCAACTGCAACGACCCGATTTATTTCAAGAGCGCGCTTACATCAATGGCGATTGGGTGGGCCAAGCCACCACAGAGCGCATCCAAGTGGTGAACCCTGCCACTCAAGAGCCAATCGGAAGTGTTCCCAAGCTGGGCGCACAAGAAACCGCTCAAGCCATCGAGGCCGCGCAGCATGCCTTTAACTCGTGGCGTCATACCACTGCCACGGAGCGTGCCGCCTTATTACGTAAGTGGTTCGAATTACTGCTGCAACACAAAGACGATTTAGCCGCCATCCTAACTGCCGAGCAAGGCAAAACTTTGGCGGAGTCCGCTGGTGAAGTGCAATATGGAGCCGCCTATTTTGAGTGGTTCAGCGAAGAAGCCAAGCGGATTTATGGCCAAACTATTCCAGGCCCCGCCCATAATAAGCGTATCGTGGTGCAACGCGAACCGATTGGCGTATGTGTGGCCATCACCCCGTGGAACTTCCCCTCCTCAATGATCGCCCGCAAGGTCGGAGCGGCGCTGGCTGCCGGTTGCACCATTGTGGTCAAGCCTGCATCCCAAACGCCTTTTTCAGCGTTGGCTTTAGCGGTGCTTGCGGAAGAAGCGGGCATTCCCAAAGGGGTGTTTTCGGTTGTCACAGGTGACGCTTCCAGCATTGGTGGCGAAATGACCAGCAACGAGCAGGTACGAAAACTGAGCTTTACCGGCTCGACCGCAGTCGGTCGCAAGCTAATGGAACAATCCGCACCGCAGCTCAAAAAGCTCTCCATGGAGCTTGGTGGCAATGCCCCCTTTATCGTGTTTGAAGACGCCGATTTGGATGCCGCCGTAGAAGGCGCTTTAGCCAGTAAATTCCGCAATAGTGGGCAAACGTGTGTGTGTGCCAATCGGATTTATGTCCACGATGCGGTGTACGATCGTTTTAGCCAAAAATTGCTTGACGCAGTCAGCAAATTAAAAATCGGTGCAGGCACCGACCAAGATGTGGATTTAGGGCCGCTCATCGATCGAGCTGCTGTTGATAAAGTCGACGAACTCATCCAAGACGCTTTGGCCAAAGGTGCCACACTGCTGGCAGGGGGCAAACAGCAACAAACCGGTACCTTGCTGTATCCACCCACCGTGTTGGGGGATATGACCGCCGACATGCGCATTGCCCAAGAGGAAATCTTTGGGCCGGTCGCGCCTTTATTCCGTTTTAAGACCGAAGACGAAGTCATCCAAGCTGCCAACAATACAGAGTTTGGCCTTGCTTCGTATTTTTATACCCAAGATTTAGGTCGCGCCAATCGCGTTGCCGAAGCCTTAGAGTACGGTATGGTGGGCATCAACTCAGGCATGATTTCCAACCCCTCTGCACCGTTTGGAGGCGTGAAGCAATCGGGCTTTGGGCGTGAAGGCTCGAGTTTTGGGATTGAGGATTACACTGTCTTAAAGTACAGTCTGACAGCGTTTTAAGATCACAAACCTATTGGAGCTCCCATGAAGGCAACCCCTCCCGCTGCGGCACAGCAGCTGCTTGATTTCTGGCAGGACCACGACGCATGGTGGTTCGAGAAAAATGACCGTTTTGACCAGACCTTTCGCGAGCGTTTTCATGCGTTGCATTGGCAAGCGGCACGTCGTGAGCTGGAGGGGTGGCTGGAAACGGAGGAGGGGGCGCTTGCCCTAGTGCTGTTATTGGACCAATACCCACGCAATAGCTTTCGTGATACAGGGCATATGTTTGCCACCGATGGCTTAGCTCGCCACTACGCTCGCATACTGACACAGCGCCAAGGAGACTTAGCGTTGCCCCAAGCCTTGCGGGTGTTTTGTTATTTACCGTTTACTCATCACGAAAACTTAGAGGATCAGCACTTAGCAGTCGAGCTCAATGAGCGCGGCGATACGGGAGAGGGCTTATATTTTGCGCGGCATCACCGCGATATTATTCAACGCTTTGGTCGCTTTCCCCATCGTAATCGCGTGTTAGGGCGTGAAAGCAGCCCTCAGGAGCTCGCTTTTTTAGCGGATGGGGGCTTTCAGGGTTAGCTTCGTTTACTTGACCTTGCCATGCTCGCCCATAAGGTGCTTGTGGAGCAGATTTGTTTTAGACAAAGAAAAACCCCTTGCATAACAAGGGGTTATCTAAGAGTTTGGTGGAGCCGGGGGGAATTGAACCCCCGTCCGCAAGCCCTCCACAGGCAGTTCTACATGTTTAGTCGGAATATTTTAAAATTTAGCCTCGGACCATGCCTGCCGACAGGCCATTCCTTGGCGATCCACTTAAATTTAGAGCTTAGCTGAGTGGCCCAACTAAACTCGATTCTTTGTAGATGACGCTACTGTTGGTTTCCCAACCTAACCCAAAGAAAAATTAGTGTAGCGGCTCGGCTGACTTAAGCAGCTAGAGCGAAACGCTCGTCGTTGGCGTTTATAGTGTTTCCAGTGGATTTACGAGCTTACTGGTGCTCGACATGCCCTGTCCCGCTTTGTGACCCACGTCGAAGCCAAGTCGGCCCCATGTGCAAAGCAATGATTTTATTATACGCGAAAAGCCCGGTTTTTAAAAGTAATGGTGCTTCGAACACGCAACAGCAGTCTTGTTGAGGCCCCAAAACTAAAGGTCGATTTGCTCAAGGTGCAATGCTATAGTGATGCGATTTAAACATCTAGGCCACAACACTTACAAAAAGTAGGGTGGGGTATACGGTATGGCAACACAAAACTCTTCTTGGCTGAGCTTTTTTATGCGCGGCAGTCTCGTTAAACAAATTATTATCGGCATGCTGCTGGGTGGGGTTTTAGCTTGGCTGTCCCCCGAATTAGGCACGCAGGTGGGTTTTTTGGGTGACTTATTTGTCTCCGCCTTAAAATCCGTCGCGCCCGTGTTGGTGTTTATTTTAGTAATGAGCGCGGTAGCCGGGCACACCCAAGGCCAGAAAACGGGTATGTCGCGGGTGGTCGCGTTGTACTTTACCGCCACCTTTGCAGCCGCTTTGCTGGCCGTGGTGGCAAGCTTTTTATTTCAGGTGCAAATACCCTTAAGCCTGACCGAAGACGTCGCCCAAGCGCCTCGCTCCGTTCTAGAAGTCTTATACACCTTAATTTTAGGGGTGGTGGATAACCCTGTTTCTGCCTTAGCCAGAGCCAATTACTTAGCCATTTTAGCGTGGGCGATTCTGTTGGGAGTGTCGTTACGTGCAGCCGCACCGACGACAAAACAAGCCTTAGTGGATTTAAGTGCGGCCGTAAGCTTTGTGGTGCGAGTGGTGATTCGTCTTGCGCCCATTGGTATTTTTGGCATTGTGGCCGACACCGTTGCCAGCCAGGGCTTAGCCGGCTTGGCGCCGTATGCACAGGTGCTGGGGCTATTGTTGGCGTGTATGGTGATTGCTGCTTTGGTGGTGAACCCCATCATTGTGTACAGCCAAATCAAGCGTAACCCCTATCCTTTGGTGTTTACCTGCTTGCGCGAGAGTGGCATTACCGCCTTTTTTACGCGTAGTTCTGCAGCCAATATTCCAGTTAACTTGGCCTTGGCGAAAAAGCTCAAGCTCAACGAGGATATGTATTCCATTTCCATTCCACTAGGCGCCACTATTAATATGGGGGGCGCTGCCATTACCATCTCGGTACTGACGCTTTCGGCGGTGCATACTTTGGGCTTGGATGTGAGCTTTGGCTCGGCCTTGTTGCTGTGCTTTGTGGCCGCTGTGTGTGCGTGTGGGGCTTCAGGGGTGGCGGGTGGTTCGCTGTTATTGATCCCTTTGGCGTGTAGTCTTTTTCAAATTCCCAACGAGATCGCTGCCCAAGTGGTGGCCGCTGGCTTATTGATTAGCGTGCTCCAAGACTCTGCGGAAACCGCGCTAAACTCATCAACCGACGTACTCTTTACCGCTGCAGCCAGTGAGCGATTATAAATTTACTTTTTATGCTTGATGGTTATATTTGATGCCTGATGGCATTTAAAAAGGGTTCTGAATGAATTCAGAGCCCTTTTTTTATTGGGCGTTAGTGTAGATGTCGAGAGTTGAGATCAGGGAGCAGCAAGACGCTGTATGGTTGGGGTGCTATGATCCATCGTATGTAATCAACTGGCCATCCCCCGTTAATGGCGCAGAGCCAGCACTTCACATACGGATTCCTACATTATTTATCCCAGCTTAACTCTTCCAGCTGCCATTCATCGTCAACAGGCACATAGCGCATAAAGGCGGTAAAGGTGGCTTGGTCCTTATCAAGCGTGTCC
>DWUQ01000166.1 GCA_019120675.1 Candidatus Paenalcaligenes intestinipullorum
TAGTCTGATCACCAAGCTAACCTTAGGGGCTAAGGTTTTCACCTTAGTTGTGAGCGTAGCGATAATCTTCTTATGGTGGCTAGCCGCTCGCTGGCTACTGAATTTTGGTCATCATTTGGATTTTTCCGGCTTAGACGCTTTAGGCGAAGAACTGCTGACCTATTTAGAGCGCTACAACCCTTTTTTCTGGTGGGCGGTGGTGCTCATTGGTAGCTGTATTGTGCTGTATGCCTTAAGCCAATTCGTATGGCGGCTGCATACCCAAAGCTTGCAACGTTTTGTACAGGAAGGCGATCTGACAACCTTAATCAGCCAACTGCACCCCAATAGTATTCAAGTGCTGGATTGGTGTTGGGAAGACCGGCGCAACCCGATCACTGTAGGCGTTTTGCAACGCACCGCCAGTGAACTAAGCAGCGGACGCGTGGCAAAACTAGACTTGGTTACTCGCCAACAAGCGCTCTTACAGCCTAGTCTCACTGCATCCGAGGCAGCCACCGCTGCAGATTCATCCTTGCATTCTGTTGAATTTCGTGTTTAGCTTATGGTTATGGATTATTCGTCGCGCATTTCTTCGTATCGCTCTACTCGTTGTGCCGCTCAGGCATACGGCGATGCTGCGCACGTTCAGGTGCTTTCCATGCATCTCGCCTCCTTATCCAACAGCACACTGCTACCCCTACTCCTAGCGCCCGGTTGCCGGGCCTAGTGTCCTGTGGCAGCTCGGCAGCCATAACCGCCACCCTTTTTTGAACACCGTCACTGGGTTCAAAGCGTGGGCTTTTGGTGACGGTGAAAAGTATTTTCTGCTTTTCCACCTGTTAGGTGCTACTCCATGATTTCCAATCCAGCTAAAAAATATCTGCCTTTCCGACCCTTTGATCGGGATTTCTCTGAGCGTACGTGGCCCTCTAAGCGCATTACACAGCCACCTATTTGGATGTCGACGGACTTGCGCGATGGCAATCAGGCCTTGATCGAGCCCATGAGTGTGGAGCGCAAACTGCGCTTTTTCGACATGTTGATCCGCATGGGCTTCAAAGAAATCGAAGTGGGCTTTCCCTCTGCCTCACAAACTGATTTTGACTTTGTACGCAAGCTCATCGAAGAAAAACGCATCCCCGAGGACGTCACCATCATCTGCTTGACGCAATCGCGCCAAGACCTGATCATCCGTACCGCCGAAGCCATGGCAGGCGCAAAAACCGCCATCATTCACTTGTACAACGCGTGCGCACCCGCCTTTCGCAAAATTGTTTTCCGTATGGAAAAGCCCGAGATCAAAGAAATTGCTCTCAAAGGCACACGCTGGGTCAAGGAAGCTATCCAAGCTTACCCTGACACTCAATGGCGTTATCAGTATTCGCCCGAAGTTTTCAGCACCACCGAGCCGGAATTTGCGTTAGAAGTGTGCGATGCTGTGACGGCCGAATGGGGCGCAACGCCAGATAATCCCATTATTCTGAACCTGCCCGCTACAGTTGAAGCCACCACCCCTAATTTATATGCCGACCAAATCGAATGGATGCATACCCATTTGGCGAATCGTGAAAGCATTATCTTAAGCTTGCACCCACACAACGATCGTGGCACAGCCGTAGCGGCCGCCGAGCTGGGCGTGATGGCCGGTGCAGACCGTATCGAAGGCTGCTTGTTTGGTAGTGGCGAGCGCACCGGCAACGTCTGCTTGGTGACCTTAGCGTTGAACTTGTACACCCAAGGCGTGCACCCAGGTTTGAACTTGTCCGACATCGACGAAATCCGTCGCACCGCCGAAGACTGCAACCAATTGCCCGTACACCCACGCCACCCTTATGCTGGGGATTTGGTCTTTACAGCGTTCTCTGGTTCACACCAAGACGCTATCAAAAAGGGCTTTGCCGTCCAACAAGACGACCAGCCTTGGGAAGTCCCTTACTTACCGATCGACCCTGCCGATTTGGGCCGCAGCTACGACGCTATCATTCGTGTCAACAGTCAATCTGGCAAGGGCGGGATTGCTTATTTGCTGGAGCAAGATCACGGCTTAAGTCTGCCTCGTCGCCTGCAAATCGAATTCAGCCGCGCCATTCAACGCGTATCCGAAGACACCGGCAAAGAAGTCACCCCCGACATGGTGCACGACATCTTTACCAGTGAATATTTGGCCACTAATGGCCCATGGAAGCTGATCACTCATACCGTCACCAGCCACCCCAAAGAAGAAGGGGCCGACAGCCAACGCTTTGATATTCAGTTGACGGTCACCATCGATGGTCAAGAGCGTCACTTCCAAGGCAGTGGCGAAGGCGCTTTGGCGGCCTTTATTGATGCCATTGGGGTACCACTGCGCATCATGGACTACAGCGAACACGCCATCGGCACTGGCACCAACACCCAAGCCGCCACCTATGTGGAAACCCGCATCAACGATGAAGCGGCCGGCTTTGGTGTGGGCATTCACCAAGACATTTTGACCTCATCGTTTAAAGCGATTTTAAGTGCGATCAACCGCTACGAGTTAGCTCAGCGCGCCCAAAAGGCTTAAAGCTGTCGCACTGGTAACGGTTCTGGTGATCCCAAATCTCGTGCCACCCCATTATTGACTCAGCAGCGATCCTGCTGAGGATAGATTGAAAACGCCCCTGATCGGGGCGTTTTCTATTTGTTCGTCACGACAGCACTAAAACAGCTTCACTCCCAACGGAACAGGCTTCTCCGGCACACACAATGCCACTTGGCCTTGTTCATCAGGAAAGCCCGTCACCAGACACTCTGACATAAAAGAGCCGATTTGTTTTGGTGGGAAGTTAAGCACAGCGACCACTTGTTTGCCCACCAACTCCTCGGCGGTGTACAACTCGGTCAGTTGGGCACTGGATTTACGCTGTCCGATTTCAGGGCCAAAATCCACGATTAGCTTGTAGGCGGGTTTACGGGCTTCGGGGAAGGGCTCGGCCTGAATAATCCGACCTACACGTAATTCGACTTTTTCAAAATCATCCCATGAAATTGGGGTCATCTGTTTTCCTGTATGTTAGATACTACTCAACCGTTGCGGCAGTAGTTTTTTTCTTGTTCTTTATTCTAACTGCTTACCCTCACTTCCGCATAAAGCTTCTGTTTATCGATAGATTTCGCGACGATTACCGATTCGAACCACTAAAATGCACAACTCACCGTCTTCGATGCGGCTAATAATCCGATAATCTCCTACTCGGTATTTCCAAAATACCCCTAACTCACTACCTTTCAAATCCTCACCAATACTACGTGGATTCTCCAGTGTGGCCACTCGTTCACGCAAAAACGTAGTAATCCGTTTGGCAACAGGCTTATCTAGCTTTGATAGAGCTTTTTTCGCCCAATCATCGATTTTAATTGTCCAAACCAAGCGCTTGCTCCACCTCATCTAAAGTATGTAAGCGACTTTTTCCTGATCGAATATCAATCAAGGCTTGCTCAGCTAGGTACAGGTCTTCTAAGTCCTCTAAGTGCTGTTTGATCGCTTCTTGCATGTAAAACGTGCGGCTACGCCCAGTATTCTGGGCAAGTAACTGCAGGCGCTCTACCAGCTCAGTCGGTAAGCGTAAAGAAACACTAGTTAAGGTACTCATAATAGGCCTCTTAGATTAGAGAAATACTTGTATTACATTATAAGTTATTTTTGGCAATATCCCAAAAAAACAATTCCTCTGCTTAGGTAATGATGCTACAGACTCTCTCCTCCACAACAAACCCCCTCAATCGTCTCACACTAATTTTCTTGTAACGCTGCCTTTTTGCTATTATGCTCAAAAAAATCATAACTAGGATGATGGCCTTATGTACCGTGCAGGGTGTAACGTAGCTACCTTATTGTTGTTCTTACCTTTTCCCCTTGCCACTCGATCTAGGGCGCAGTCCCTATGAAAGCCGATGTGATCATTATTGGTGCAGGGTTGGCGGGTTTAACAGTGGCCTTGTCCTTGCCTGCGGATTGCCAGGTGCTGTTGTTGGATGCAGCGCCCCAACCTATTGGAGCCAGCGCACAGGCTTTGGGGGGGATGGCGGCGGTGTTGGATCCTGCCGATAGCCTAGACGCCCATACACACGATACTTATGTAGCGGGTGCGCAGCATGGGCCGCTTACTGCTATTCAAAATATCGTGCGGCAAGCGCCTCAGGCGGTGCAGTGGTTGGCCGATTTGGGGGTACCTTTTGATCGGCACGCCAATCAAGATTGGCATTTAACCCGTGAAGGCGGTCACAGCCAGCGTCGGATTGTGCATGTGGCCGATACGACCGGTGCGGCCATTATGCAGGCGTTGGTGTCCCAGTTAAGTCCGCGAGGGAATATTCATCCGCGCTTCGGAGCGCAAGTGGTGGCCGTCGATGTTGATGCTAGGGAATCAACGGACTTCGGTAACCCGCCAGGCGCAAGTTTACGCGTTGAGTTTTACGATGCGCACACTCAATCCCTCCATCACGCTCAAGCGCCTCAACTGGTGCTCGCCACTGGCGGTTATAGCGGCTTGTATGCTCGATGTACGAATGCCGCCCCCGCTTGGGGGCTAGGCTTGGCCTTGGCCGAACGACTGGGCGCAGCGCTGCAAGATTTAGAATTTGTGCAATTTCATCCTACGTGTTGGCAGGGCGACGGCGTGCCGTGGCTCTTGACCGAGGCCTTACGTGGCGAAGGTGCGCTGTTGCTGGATCGTGATTTCCAGCGCTTTTTACCGCATTACGATGCACGAGCGGAACTGGCACCCCGTGATGTGGTGGCCCGCGCCATCACCACCCAAATGCGGCACGATGGTGCTCAGCAGGTGTGGCTGGATGCTCGACATTTGGGCAAGGAGACACTTTCTCAACATTTCCCTCGCGCTATGCACGAAGCAGCACAGCGCGGTCTCTGTTTAGCCCAAGACCTAATTCCCGTTGCCCCTGCCGCGCATTACAGCTGCGGGGGTGTACGCACAGATTTATCGGCTCGCACCACTGTACCCGGTGTGTACGCGGTCGGTGAGGTTGCGTGTACGGGCTTACATGGTGCCAATCGTTTGGCAAGTAATTCGTTATTGGAATGTGTGGTGATGGGTCGTGCTGCGGCGCAGGCCATCACGCAGTCCAGCACTCAAACTGCCGCTTCGAGTCTTTGGGTTCATGACAGCATTCAAAATGGAGCGACCAATCACGTAGAGAAAGTCCATCGTTACCCGCACGAGCTTGAGCAGAGAAACAGAAAGTCCAATCCTATTCAGCTCAGAAAGCTAAATGGTTACAGCCCATTATCCCTACCCAAACAAAGTGACTATCCGCCTAATTTAGCGGGCTTACAGCAGCTCATGCAGCACTATGTCGGTTTATGTCGTGATCAGACAGGCTTAGAGTATGCGTTGCAGCACATCAATGATTGGCACGCTCAAATTAAGGCGTCGATACCGTCACTGGCGATGCGTAACTGGGCCTTGCAGCTGGAGGCAGCGCGTTTAGTGACTCAGGCGGCCTTAGCTCGACGCACTAGCCTAGGGGCGCATTATCGTGAGGACGCTTTGCCCGTCTAGCGTTTACGTTTGACGATTATGAGAAATTGAGGAGTCTCTACCCATTTCTTATTTATTAAATATTAATATTTAAAACCACAAACAAAATTATTAAAACCGAAAACAATAAGGCCTTAATATAACCGTCAGTGCAGCTCTATTAAGGCCTAGTCTGGGATCTGTTAATTACCAATCCGTGTTGGCGGGTTCCCAAAGAATATCCGTGTCTTGCTCTA
>DWUQ01000167.1 GCA_019120675.1 Candidatus Paenalcaligenes intestinipullorum
AATGTTTTTCATTTCTCATTGTGAATGAGTTGCTCATTAATTCCAGCCACCACCCGCTGCACCGAGCCTTGATGTTTCTGCACCCAATACCGAGCCGCTTGGCTTAAGTGAGCATGGTCGCTACGCGACTCCATTAATAACAACGCTTGACGTAAGGCAGCTTTGGCATTGGGTGCACGTAAAATAGCCTGAGCCTGAACCGCATCGTGAACCGCTTGCTCAAAATTACGCACATGCGGCCCCAAAATCACGACCTTGCCTAGAGCACACGCCTCAATAAAGTTGTGGCCGCCAAAGGGCTCAAAGCTCCCCCCCATGATGACCACTTGCGCTTGAGCTACATACCACGGCATTTCACCCAAGCTATCACCCAGCAGCACATCAGCCTCCCGCAGCACGTCCAAGGCGGAGCGACACCCCTCACCGCCTACGTTTTTTAAGGCACTACGTCGACAGACCACTAGGCCTGTATTCACGAGCAATTGATGAACCGCATCAAAGCGCTGAGGATGGCGGGGCACAATATAAAACAACGTACGTCGGTGGGCTTCTAGCCCTAACTGATGCTCGCGTTGTACCTGACGTTGGATTTCGGGCAAAAATAAAGCCTCTTCGCCTTCACGTGTACTGGCAATCAACACGACCTTGCGCCCTAATTCCTGGGCACAGGTGCAACCGTGATCAACCAGATCTTGAGGCAGCTGCACATCAAATTTAAAGTTGCCCGCGACTCGGACTGCATGCCCGCCTGCTTGCTCAAGACGCTGCGCATCCGCGAGACTTTGCGCGTAAATGGCCGTAAAGCTGGAATAAGCAGCGTGCATAATGCTGCCCAAACGCAAACTCTGCCGCAGTGACCGCTCTGAAAAACGCGCACTCACAAGCAATACGGGGAGTTTGGCCTGCACGGCGGCATGCATGAGGTTGGGCCAAACTTCGCGTTCAACAATGACCGCTACGGAAGGCTGATAATGTGCAATAAAGCGTCGGCACGCACCTGGAAAATCATAAGGTAGCCACTGCTGCACCAGCTGACCTTGGGCAACCGCTTCAGCAAACACGCGTGCGCCTTCTGCCCGACCCGTATAGGTTAAGTGCGTCAGGAGCACAGTATGGCCTTGCGACAATAAAGCCTGAATCAAAGGTTGCGCCGCGCGCGTTTCCCCTAAGCTCACAGCATGAACCCAAATGGGTGCCTTTCCAAAAGGCGAGGTCCGGCGGTAATACCCAAAGCGCTTCGGCCCTAAGATCTCCCACTGCCCGCCTACGCGTCGCGCACGCAGCCCCATCCAAGCCAACAACAGTGGGGACAGTAAACGCAACAGAAAGGTGTACAACACACGGGTCACTAGGCTTTACGACTCAATCAGAAAGGCTTATGGATACCGCCGGCGTCTCGTTAGAGGCTGCAACGCTCGTCATAGGCTCTACTAAAGGCAAAGGTCCGAGTGCTTGCTCAATAGCGCTGAGTACGGTTTGCGCAGAAGGCGCTTGCCCACGCTCCCCCAAGCTTGCCGTGTAGGCTGGACCTTCAAGGGGCGTGCGCACTGGAGTAGAGGCTTTATAGATACCGATTGTGGGTCGACCTAAGCCTGCAGCTAAATGCGTGAGGCCACTGTCTAGGCCAACCATAATGGTGGCGCTGGCTAATTCTTTGGCCACCGCATTGAGCCCCATACGCGGCAAGACCTTAGCATTCGCTCGATGCGCGATCAGTTGCTGAGCACGCTGACTTTCGCTTTCGCTGCCTGCCAACAAGCGCAAGCCTAAGCCACGCTGCTCGAGATCATCAAACACCTGCTGCCAATTGGCTTCGTCCCAAAGCTTATCGTCGCGGCTGGCCGAGGGCATAATTAAAGCATGGGGCTGAATCGAGACGCTTTCTGTTATGGTGTGCAAGCCAAAGTCAGGCTCGCCCTCATACTCATACCCAAACGCCAAAGCAGCCAGACTACGCTGGCGGATGACGGCAGGCTGCCAGAAGGCTACTCGATGTTTGACTTGATAAAACAAAGAGGCCAGCGGCTCACGTGCGGATTTCCAATCTAAACCATGGCGCACCCCACGCGCTTGACGCACCAACCAGATGGATTTCATCAACGCTTGCATGTCCAAGATAACGTCGTACTCGCGACTGGCTAAACGCTGCTTAAGCTGTCGACGCTCGGCACGGACCTGAGGGGACCACCAGTTTTTACGCCAGCGTCGGTGCGCAACGGGAATCACGTCCTGTACGGCAGGGTGCCAACTTGGGATATCCGCAAAGGCTTCTTCAGCCAACCAGTCTATGTGTGCATTCGGGATCTGACGAGCGATATCCGAAATCGCAGGCAGCATATGCACCAAGTCGCCCAGAGAGGAGGTGCGGACAATTAGTATTTTTAGAGTCATAGTTTTTAGCGCTCAGGCGACTTTACGGGCGGCATAACGATCAAACAGCAAAGCATCGTCGAGCCTTCCTTAGAGGGGCTGCCAGCCTTGGACAAACTGAGCCACCGGCTGGCGGCGACTGCCCGGACGCTGTAATTCAGTCAGACATAAAATGCCATCGTTCGTGGCCACATCAATGCCATCCGTGCGCACGTGCATGACTTGACCTGGCGCATACGCATCCGCAGGCTGCGCCACGGCGTGAGCCGCCCAAACCTTAACGGGCTGCTCTAGCCCAGGAAGCATCATGGTGGTGCCAGGCACGGGGTTAAAGGCACGAATGCGTCGTGCCAAGGCTTCGGCACCAAGGTTAAAATCTAATGCCGCTTCGTCTTTGTGGAGTTTGTCGGCGTAGGTAACCCCTTGTTCGGATTGAGGTGTCGCGACGAGTGTGCCCTGAGCCAACTGATCTAAGGCTTGAATAATCGCTTGCGCGCCTAAGTCAGCCAATTCATCATGCAAGCTGCCCGCGGTATGCGTGGTGTGAATGGGTAAGCGTTGACGCAGCAGCATATCGCCCGTATCGAGGCCCGCATCCATTTGCATAATAGTGATGCCGGTTTCGGTGTCGCCCGCATCGATAGCGCGCTGAATCGGTGCGGCACCACGCCAACGCGGCAATAAGCTCGCGTGGATATTTAAGCAACCATATTTGGGCAAGCTCAGCACCCATTCAGGCAAAATTAAGCCATAGGCCGCCACCACCATCACGTCTGGTTTGAGAGCCGCGAGACGCTGTTGGGTCGCTAAGGCCTCCTCGGCGTAGCGGCCATCCAAACGTAGACCCGTAGGCTGAAGCACCTCAATTTGGTGGGCTTGTGCGCAGTCTTTGACCGGACTGGCACGCAACTTCATACCACGCCCCGAGGGTCGATCGGGTTGAGTCAGCACCAGCGGCACTTCGTGCCCAGCCTGAAGAATGGCCTCTAAGGCCAACCGTGCAAAATCTGGGGTGCCCGCAAAGACCACTCGCATTTAGACCGCCTGTTTTTGTGCTTCGCGCTGTTGTTTGCGCAATCGAGTACGAATACGATCACGCTTGAGCGGCGACAAGTACTCGACAAAGACTTTACCGAGCAAATGATCCAGCTCATGCTGGACACACACGGCCAATAAGCCATCGGCATGAAACTCAAAGGGCTCGCCATCGACATTTAGGGCACGCACTTTAATTTCGGCCGCGCGTTCGACCTTGTCGTAAACACCAGGCACCGATAAGCAGCCCTCTTCGAACACTTGATGCTCGTCGCTGTACCAAGTGATTTCGGGATTAATTAACACCAACAAATCGTTGGCCTCTTCGGAAACATCGATCACCACCACGCGTTCGTGCACATTGACCTGGGTCGCCGCCAGACCCACGCCAGGCGCATCGTACATGGTTTCGGCCATGTCAGTCACCAATTGGCGGATCCGGTCGTCGACCTCTTGCACTGGCTTGGCCACCGTGTGCAAACGGGGATCTGGGTATTCAAGTATAGGAAGCAAAGCCATGGGATGAATCGTCCATATAAAAAAACAATTATAGTGGAGTCTGCGATGCAGCGATACTGGGTCATTTTGACCTACCCCATCCATACACAGACTGGTGCTGTGGTTCGTCATGTTTAGGGCTGTCGTGGATGTGTTCCACCTCCCTCATGCTCAGGTCAAAATTAGGGTATTGCGACAAAAGACTCACACTTTGATCTGGATGGAGGGTAATCGTGGCACACTACCCGCATGACGACTTCAACCTATCCAGAATTATATTATTGGCTCCGTTTAGCCATGGAGCCAAACTTGCCTGCCAGCCAAGCGCGTCTGCTGCTGGCCCAATTTGGGCTGCCGCCCGATATTTATGCCCAGTCCGTCGGCAGCCTCAGCAAGCTTTTGCCGCATACTATCGCTGCACAGCTTAAGAGCACTACCCCCGAGTTCGAGTCGGCCCTACAACGCAGCCTAGAATGGGCGTCACAACCCGATCAGCACATAGTGTGCTTAGCCGACCCGCACTATCCGGCTAGCCTACTGGAGACGGCCGACCCACCATTGGTGCTGTTTTGCAAAGGCAATTTGGAGCTTTTAGCCTCTCCTTGTTTGGCTATTGTAGGAGCCAGAAGTTCCACCCAAGGTGGGGAGCACAACGCCTTTGCGTTTGCCAAACACCTTAGCACAGTGGGGTGGACGATTGTGAGTGGCTTAGCAAGCGGTATTGATGCCGCCGCGCATGAGGGGAGCCTCGCTGCCCTCAACCCAAAGGCGAGCACCATTGCCGTATTAGGTACTGGTATTGATATGGTTTATCCCGCGCGCAATCGTCAACTTGCCCACCGTATTGCCGAGCACGGTTTACTCATCAGCGAATTTCCCTTGGGCACCAAAGCCCTGCCCTACCATTTCCCTCAGCGTAATCGTGTGGTAGCTGGCTTAAGCGCAGGGGTGTTGGTGGTGGAGGCGGCCATAAAAAGCGGCTCACTCATTACTGCCCAGTACGCCTACGAATTGGGCAAAGAAGTGTTCGCCATACCGGGTTCCATTCACTCTCCGCTGTCTAAGGGGTGCCATCGACTGATACGACAAGGCGCTAAATTGGTCGAGGCTGGCCAAGACATCCACGAGGAGCTGACCCCACGGCTCAAGCAGCTAGAGCTGTATGCGCTCACTGAACAGCCTAGCGCCGCTGCGCACACCCTGCCCAGTGTTGAGCTCGCCCCCGAGCTTCAACACCTGCTGGATCAGATCGGTTCAGACGCGTGCGCACCCGATGCGTTGCAGCAACGCACTCAATTGGATACGTCCACTTTAGCCGCCCAGCTGGTCGAGCTGGAGTTAGCCGGCTTCATTTATCAAGACAACTATACGGGCATCTATCACCGCCTAGGCTAAGCGCACAGGCTGTTGTATCACCTCAACACATCAACACTGAGCCAGCCCCTTAAGACCGGTTTTTTGCTTATTGCACTGGCTCAGTTGGTGTAACGGATGATTAACGAATCGGCAAACCGTAGATTAAGCCGCCATCCTGCCATTGAGCATTCAAGCCACGCTTGATCTGCAAGGGGCTGTCTGCCCCCACGTTGCGCTCGAAACTTTCTCCGTAGTTACCCACTTGCTTCACAATGTTGTAGGCCCATTTTTCATCTAAACCTAAGTTTTTACCACTGCCTTCGGTCGCGCCCAACAAGCGACGAATATTCGGGTCTTCGCTTTGTAGGTGCTGATCCACGTTGGCTGAGGTTAAGCCCAGCTCTTCAGCGTTAAACATGGCTTGCAACGTCCATTTCACGACGTTAAACCATTGGTCGTCACCTTGGCGCACAAAGGGTCCAAGTGGCTCTTTGGAAATAATTTCCGGTAAAACCAAGTAATCGTCAGGGTTGGACAGCTTAGAAATACGAATCGATGCCAAACCTGAAGCATCGGTGCTGAACACATCGCAGCGGCCCGCCACGAAAGCGTTCACCACTTCATTAAATTGGTCAATTACGACAGGTGTGTATTGAATATTGTTGGCACGCGCCCAATCGGCCATGGTGTTCTCGTTGGAGGTACCAGTTTGCATGCATACGGTGGCCCCATCGAGCTCTTTGGCGCTGCTGACACCCAACTCCTTGGAAACCAAAAAGCCTTGGCCATCATAGAAATTCACCCCAACGCCCATCGCGCCCAGTGCGGTATCACGCTGCTGAGTAATGGTGGTGTTGCGCGCGAGCACATCAACCTCACCGGACTGTAGCGCGGTAAAACGCTGTTGGGAGTTGAGCGGTACCGCTTTGAACTTGCTCGCATCGCCTAGAACGGCTGCGGCGACAGCGCGACACACATCAATATCTAAGCCCTCCCATTCGCCTTTATCGTTTGGTGCCGAAAAACCTGCAAAGCCAGTGGTCACGCCGCACTCCACATGACCACGTTTTTTAACGATATCGAGCGTATCCGCCTGTGCCAGAGTGGGCACAGCGAGAGCGGCCATGGACAGGCCAAAAGCAAAAGCGCGCAAACGCATAAGAGTCTCCTTGGTGGAAAGTTGATGCTAAGCATCATAACGCAGGCGCTCAATGCCCTCCTACGCCTGAGAATATATAATAGCGATATATGTATATGCCATTTTATGCTTAAGCGTAATAGCGCGTACCAAACAATGCCGAACCAATACGCACTTCGGTACTGCCTTCAGCGACCGCAGCTTCTAAATCATCACTCATCCCCATGGACAAGCATGGCAAGTCAAAGCCCGCCTCACGCGCCTGCTCAACCGCTTGACGTGCTAAAGCAAAACAACGACGCTGCTCGGCCACATCCGTAGTTTGTGTCGCCATGGTCATGACTCCAAAAGGCTTGAGGCTCGCGTAGGCTTTTAAAGTACGTAAAAATTCGGTGAGCTCAGCAGGCTCTAGGCCAGTCTTGCTGCCTTCTTGGGCGGTTTTCAACTGAATCAGTACCGGCAAGCCCCGCCCTTGCTGTTGCAGACGTCGGTCTAGGGCCTCGGCCACACTTAAACGATCCAAACTGTGCAACTCCGTCACGTAGCGCGCAATGTCTTTGGCCTTGTTGCTTTGCACATGACCAATCATAATCCAATCGAGGGCTTGATCTGGGAAGGCCTGCAGCCGTTGCTGAATAGCGGGCAGCCGATTCTCACCAAAGCGCTGCAAGCCTGCTTCTATGGCCGTCTGCACCACAGCATCGTCGAAGCTCTTGCTCACAGGCAAGAGCTGCACACTTTGCGGTTCACGCCCCACGTGGGTACACGCTTCGGCAATGCGTTGACGAATATGATGCAAGCGCTGGGTGAAGGCAGAAGTTAAGTCGTCCATAATTCGAGGCATGAAAGGTCTAAAGATTGGTGGGGGATCCGGCATGCGATATCATAGAGCCTACATAATTTATACACCTCATCCAAGACAAGTCCATGATCACGCATTACAATTATAAGTTTGCTCGCGTATGCAGCATTTGGATTCATTTTATTTAACATATTATTAAAAATAAAAATCACCGTCCCGACGAGGCACCTATGTCACAGCAGCCCACCCACTCTCTACCTTCCTATCTTAACGCCGATGATTTAGGCCCTTGGGGAATTTATCTGGAGCAAATCGAGCGCGTTACCCCTTATTTAGGCAGTTTGTCCAAGTGGGTCGAAACCCTCAAACGCCCCAAACGGGTACTGATGGTGGATGTGCCCATCGAGCTCGATAATGGCACGATCGCTCACTTTGAGGGCTATCGTGTGCAACACAACACCTCTCGTGGTCCAGGCAAAGGCGGCATCCGCTTTCACCAAGACGTGACGCTCTCTGAGGTGATGGCGCTATCGGGCTGGATGTCCATCAAATGCGCGGCGGTCAATGTGCCCTTTGGAGGGGCAAAAGGTGGGATACGGATTAATCCCCACGAGCACTCTCAACGCGAAGTCGAGCGTGTGGCGCGCCGTTACATTCACGAGGTACGCCCAATTATTGGGCCCAACCAAGACATTCCTGCACCCGACGTCAACACAAACGGCCAAACTATGGCTTGGATGATGGACGCCTACTCCCAATTAGTCGGCACCACCACCCCCGGTATTGTCACCGGCAAACCAATTTCCTTGGGCGGTAGCCTCGGCCGCGTTGAGGCGACTGGCCGTGGCGTGTTTGTAACCGGCGTCGAAGCCGCCAAAGACAAAGGCATCGACCTAAACGGTGCGCGCGTTGTCGTACAAGGCTTTGGTAACGTGGGCGGTACCGCTGCACGCTTATTCCATGAGTCTGGCTCGAAGGTGATTGCCGTTCAAGACCACACTGGCACGATTTTTAATGAACAAGGCCTTGATGTACCCGCTGTATTGCAGCACGTCGCCGATACAGGTGGTGTGGCCGGCGCACCCAACGCCGAGGCGATTGATCCAGCAAGTTTCTGGCAAATTGAAAACGAATTCCTCATCCCCGCTGCGCTTGAGAATCAAATTACCGCGGACAACGCCCATTCACTGCGCACCAAGATTCTTATCGAAGGCGCGAATGGTCCCACCACGCCGGAAGCCGACGACATTTTGTCCGACAAAGGCGTGTGGATTATTCCTGATGTGATTGCCAACGCCGGCGGAGTCACCGTCAGCTACTTTGAGTGGGCTCAAAATTTCTCCAGCTATTTCTGGGACGAAGACCTCATCAATCAGCGTCTCGAAGCAATGATGCGCGCGGCCTACCGCGACAACGCTGCCGTAGCGGCTCAGCACCACGTCAGCTTACGGACGGCTGCGTTTATTACCGCTTGCACACGCATTCTTGAAGCACGCAATATTCGTGGTCTTTACCCTTAATTTTCGTTAGTTTTTGCCCGCCATTGTGACCGAAGCACCCGCCCCGTACGCTGTACACGTTGATCAGGTACATAAACGCTTTCAGGACAATCACGTCCTGAAAGGCATTTCTTTACACGCTCGCCCTGGTGAAGTGTTGTCCATCATTGGCGCATCGGGTTCGGGCAAAAGCACTTTGCTACGGTGTATCAACCATTTGGTCGTACCCGACCAAGGTGAAATTCATATTGGTCATGAGGTGTTACGCTCACGGCACAACCGCCGTGGCGAGGCCATCACCGCAGACCCCAAGCTGCTCGAAAAAGTACGGGCACGCTTAGGAATGGTGTTTCAAAACTTCAACCTATGGTCACACCGTAGCGTCATCGAAAATGTGATGGAGGGGCCCGTACATGTCAAAGGGATTGCCTCCCAACAGGCGCGTCAATACGCTCATGAATTACTCACTAAGGTCGGCTTAGAGCATAAAGCCGATGCCTACCCCAACGAACTTTCGGGGGGTCAACAACAGCGGGTAGCGATTGCTCGTGCGTTAGCGATGGACCCCGAGGTGCTGCTGTTTGACGAGCCCACCTCAGCATTGGATCCGGAAATGGTGGGCGAAGTGCTGCGTGTGATTCGTGCTTTAGCACAAGAGGGCCGCACCATGATTTTAGTAACGCACGAAATGCGCTTTGCGCGGGATGTATCCAATCAGGTATTTTTTATGCACAATGGCGTAATCGAAGAAAACGGTGCGCCCGAGCGGCTTTTTACACAACCGCAGTCTGTGCGTCTTCAACAATTCCTATCGCCCTGTGTCTAGGGCCCTTGCTTAGGTGGTTTAGGACAGTCGATATAGTCCCTTGCCAACCCCCCTATTACTTTGCGAGTCTTAACATGAAAAAACGTTTACTTTCTCTGGCCTGCGCAAGCACTTTTGCTTTGGCTAGCAGTGCGGTTTTGGCCGATAGCTTAAAAATTGGTACCGAAGGCGGTTACCCGCCTTGGAGCATGGTGGATGCAGCAGGCCAAGTCATTGGCTTTGATGCCGATGTCGGCGAAGCCTTGTGTCAAAAACTCGGCAATGAGTGCACCTTTACTGTGCAAGCCTTTGATAGCCTAATCCCCTCCCTCAACGCCAAACGCTTTGATTTGATCATTTCGGGCATGTCCTACACTCCCGAGCGTGCCGAGCGCATCAATTTCAGCATCCCTTATGCGGTCGAAGACGCCATTTTTATCCTTCCCGCCAAGGGCGAGTTACGCCAAGTGGCCACCAGCGAAGATCTCTTTGCTGGCCTAGCGGGTAAAACCATTGGTGTACAAGGCGGTACCACTCACGGTGCGTACTTACGTCAACAAGCTCCAAAAGCCGATGTGCGCGATTACGAAACCTTGGATCAGATGCAAATTGATCTGGATGCAGGCCGTTTAGATGGCACCTTTGCCGATCTGACTTCCCAATCCCGTTTCCTCAAGAAAATGAAGAACGAGGACTACGCCCTAAGCGAGCTGGTGATTAAGGGGTCGTCTGCTCCTGAAACGCTTGGCTATGGCATTGCGGTCGGGATTCACAAAGATCAAACCGAGCTCAAAGCAAAAGTCGATGCCGCCTTGTGCGCACTAATCGAAGACGGCACCATCAAAAGTGCCAGCGAAAAATGGTTTGATATCGATATTGCCAACTATGAGGCTTGTACCGCCCAGCCTTAAGCTTATCGGTTAGTTTTTAGTATGTGGGACACCCTTTTACAGATTCTTCGCGAACAATGGGGCTGGACGCTGCTTCGCGGTGCCGCCATGACGCTCTGTATTGCTTTTCTTGGCATGGCATTGGGTGTTCTCATTGGCATCGTGGGCGCTCAACTCAAAAACCGTGGTCCAGTCCTTGCGCGCTGGGCCATTAGCCTCTACACCACGGTTGTGCGAAGCACGCCCGAGCTGCTCATTATTTATCTGCTGTTTTTTGGCTCGCTGGATGCCGCCTCGGCCTTAAGTGGTTGGTTTGGGGCAGGCGCTGGCAGCGGCGGGATTGCGTGGCATGCCGCCGCAGTTGGGGTGGTGGCTATCGGCCTAATTTCAGGCTCGTACAGCGTAGAGGTGTTCCGAGGTGCCTTAAACGCGATTCCTCTTGGGCACATTGAGGCCGCTCACGCGATTGGCATGTCACCGTTTACCTGTTTACGTCGTGTGATCCTGCCTCAAATGGTGTGGTATGCCCTGCCCGGTTCGAACAACGTCTGGCAGACCGCCATCAAAGACACCGCCCTCGTTTCTCTAGTCGGTTTAGTGGAAATCATGCGTGCCGCACAACTCGGCGCCGCCAATACGCGTGAGCCGCTGATTTTGTATGGCTTAGGGGCGTTGCTGTTTTTTATGATTGCTCTCATTAGTCAGGCGGCTTTCTCTATGGCTGAACGACATTTCGGCCGTGGTTTACGGGTGGCGGTATGATCAACTCTGAGCTGTTTTGGCATACGGTCTCCAGCCTGAGTCAAGGCATTGGGCCTACGCTTTATATTGGCTTAAGTGCGATTTTATATTCGCTCGTATTAGGTTTAGCGTTGGCCCTGGTACGCGTCTCCAACACCGTGGCGGCACCGCTCGCATTGGCCTACAGTACTTTTTTCCGTGGCACACCCTTACTGATCCAATTGTTTATTGTGTACTTTGGGGTGGGAACCTTACCGACCTTAAAAAATGTGCCATTGCTGTGGAGTCTGCTGAATGATCGCACCAGCTGTGCCATTTTTGTGATTAGCCTAAACAGCGCTGCCTACATCAGTGAGGTGTTCCGAGGCGGTTTTCAATCCGTGCCGGCAGGTCAAATGGAAGCGGCTCGCGCCATTGGTATGTCGCCGTGGCAGCAATTTAAACGGGTGCGTTTTCCGTTAGCCATTCGTCAAGCGCTGCCCGCTTACAGCAACGAAGTCATTTTAGTCATTAAAGGCACCAGTTTGGCGTCAACCATCACGGTCTTGGACATCACGGGCCAAGCTCGTCGTATTATGAGCCAAAACTACGCCATCGTAGAAACCTTTGTGGTGGCGGGGCTGCTGTATTTAATCATTAATTTTAGCCTATTAGGGCTGATCCACCTGTTAGAGCGGTGGCTGCATATTCAGCGCCGTTAAGCGTGCTGTCGCGCTAAGGAACGAGGCCTAAGGGGCTAATAAACCTAAGCGCTGCTGGCTCACAAACTCACGATAGTGCCCATCGATCGGATCCAGAAACGCTAAACTACGCGCCAACAACTGCAAAGGACGACTAAAGTCATTCGCCGCACGGCTTTTATCCCAAACGGGATAAAACACATCGTTCACAATCGGGCAACCCATCGCTGCCAAATGTACGCGCAGCTGGTGCTTGCGACCGGTGACGGGCTGCAACGTATAATGACTTAAGCCCTGATCGTAACCTGTTGCTGACCAACGGCTGAGCTCTTCAATGTGGGTCTCACTATTGGGCTCTCGATCGGGCCATTCTTGCATCATAAACTCACCCTCACCGAGCGCGGCAATATGGCTGCGCCGATAACTCGGTAACGTGTCTGGGCCCACATAAGTCGGGGCAATGGCCTCGTAGGTTTTCTCCACCGCACGGCTTTGAAATAGGCTTTGGTAAGCGCCCCGATACTGAGGCTGCACACAAAATACCAACACCCCTGCCGTATCGCGGTCCAGTCGATGTAGGGGCGTAATCTCCGCATTGTTAAACTGCGCACGCACGCGCACTAAAGCAGTCTGAGTCAGATAATCGCCAGTCGGGATGGTAGCTAAAAAATGTGGTTTATCGACCACAATGAGGCGTTCGTCCACATGCAGGATGGGCATTTCAAAAGGCACAGGCACTTCGTCTTCCACTAAGCGGTAATACCACAGCCATTGCTCAGGACGATACGGTGTGTGCGCATGTTGTGTGGCGCCCTGACTGTCGACAATGTCACCACGTTGCAGTCGTTGCGCCAGCACCTGAGGCGAGACGTGTGGAAAGCGCTGCTGTAAAAACTCCCCCAATGTGGTCCATGGTCCAGACTCTAGCCACACTCGACTCGGTGCCACCCCGTTTTTTAAGGGTAAAGGGGGAATAAACGATTTACTCATACAAACTGCTTTACTTTAGCCAGCCGCGCTCTCGATAATAACGTGCAGCACCGGGATGCAGGGGGATGCCTGGACTGGCCTGCGCCATGGCTTGCGGATCAAGCTTAGCAAAGGCAGGATGCAAACGTCGGTAGTCGTCAAAATGGTCAAAAACCCCTTGTAAAAGCTGGTAGACCACCTCGTCCGAGGTGCTCGCCGTGGTCAGCAAGGTCGCCCAGATCGCCATACTGTCGATGTCTTGGTCTTGCCCGGCATACAAGCCCGCAGGGATACTGGCTTTGGTGTAATACGGGTGCTGAGCAATGAGCTCGGCCGTGGTGTGATCCGATAAAGGCAACAGCCGCGCTTGGCAACTGGAGGACACATCTTGGATGTTTGCAGCCGGATGGCCCACTACATACAGGAAGCCATCCACACGATCCTCGCACAAAGCACGCCCTTGCTCATCGGCACGCAATTCGTACGTCCGAGCAAAAAAGTCCTTGGGAAAACCATAGGCATGGAGCACTTCTTCGGTGGCTTTACGCTGACCTGAGCCAGCGGTTCCTAAATTAAAGCGTTGCCCCGCGAAATCTGCCAAAGCGTGAACAGGGTTATCGGCTTGGGTAACCAAGGTAAACACTTCAGGATATAAACCCATCACAAAGCGTAAGTCGGGCTTGGGGCCGACGTGTTGGAACTGCTGCTCACCCTTATAGGCATTGCTGGCCACATCAGCTTGGGCGATGGCAAAGTTCACCTTGCTTTCCGCGCTTTCCAATGCATTAATATTAAAGACCGAGCCCCCTGAGGGCTCGACCTTGCAGACTTGATCACGTGCGGCCTCACCCTTGGCCACGACCCGGCACAAGGCGCCCCCAGCGGCATAGTACACCCCCGTCACGCCCCCGGTACTGATCACGGCTAGAGGCTCGCTGTGGGTGCTGTCTTGGTCGGGATTTTGTGTGTGGGCCTGCACCTCTTCTTGGTTTTCAATACGCAATTGCTCTGCACGCTGGCCCTGAGCCTGCACGAGCATGGGCAACGCAAACAACATCACCCCTACGCGTTTTACGATCCAATTTGCTTGGCGAGAAGGCCACCACACACTGTCTCTTGAAAAGGGGGGAAACATGGACTTTCCTATAACGAATCTCGGTTAGGCCGTCATAAACGCAACGTTCATGACGCTGCTGCTTTCAGCGCGCATTAAAGAAACTACTTTTTGGGTCGTAATCCTATACGATACAAGCTTTTCGTCCAAACATAATAGTTTAGTGTAGCCTGCTTTTTTAGCTATTTTAGACGGATTATCTTGGGAATTTAACGCTATGATAGGCTTAACGCAGTTGAAAATGCTGATACATACGTTCGTCTTGAGACATAAACGTATCAACGCTTTCAACACGTGCCTGTTCGGGGCCGCGGTGCAACCACGACAAAAACTCATCAATCTGATTAATAGGGCCTTGTAGTAATAACTCAACAGAGCCATCGGGCGCATTACGCACCCAACCATTGACCGCATATAAGTGAGCATGACGAACGGCCGCATCACGAAAGCCAACCTGTTGGACTTTCCCTCGTACAATTACCTCAATGGTTTCAGTAACGGGCTCGGTAATAGGATCTGGCATAAGTTTCTCCGGTTGTCAGGCTTAGTGTATCGATTTACGCTTTTTAATACTGCGGGCTTTCATTTTAACTTCCGTCATTGACTTACGCATGCTTGTACGCTTGATATTTTGCTCATTGATTAGCACGCTGCTTCTATTAGGTAGCAGTGTGGCGTCAGCGCAAGCACAACCCAACAAAACGCTAAGAGTCGGGGTCTACCACAGCCCCCCTAAGCTATTTTTTAATGAACAGCACCAAATGGACGGTATTTTTGCCGACCTGCTCAATGAAGTCGCCCGTCAAGAAAACTGGGTATTAGTCCCCATTCCTTGCGAATTAGGCACCTGCATCGAAGGCTTAAAAACCGGCCATGTGGATATCGTACCCGGCTTAAGCGCAGCCGATGTCAACATGCGTCGCTTCAGTGCTCATACCCTGCCAGCACTCGAAGATTGGGTGCAAATTTACGCCCGTCCAGGCTCGACCTATAAATCGATTTTAGACTTGGACCAAAAGCGTATTGCCACGTATTTAGACAGCGGGCTCGAAAAGTCCTTGCCTGCTCAGTTGCGTTTTTACGGTCTACACGCCGAGCTGATGCCCCAAGACAACGCTCCTGCTGCGCGGTTAGCAGTGACTGAAAACCACGCTGATGTGGCGGCAGTTAACTCTATTACCGGTCTACAAGAAACCGCTTTTCATAATCTATTACCCACGGCGATTGTCTTTGACCCCGTGGCTCAGTACTTTGTCGCCAAGCAAAATCAACAAGCCGATACCCTAGAAATCATTAATAGCTACTTAGAGGCTTGGCAAAACGCTCCCGAAGGGGAGTCGTTTTATTCAGAAGTCATTGGCAAATGGAATCGTGTTGCCCCACCTAAGAGCCTTGCTGTGTTTTGGGGCAGTATCGCGCTTTTGGGTGCCTTCTTAGGGCTAAGTGTTTATTTTATTACACGCTTACGCAATAAAGTCACCGAACAAAATCGCCAACTACTCGCCTCCGAAAAGCGCTTAAGTATTATCCTCGATACGGTGGATGCGCATATTTTCATCAAAGACCACGAGCTTCGCTACATTTACGCCAACCGCAAAATGTGTGAGTTTTTCGGAGAAAACACCGACAGCATCCAAGGCAAAACGGATTTTGATTTGGCCATGCCGGCCCGTACAGCGCTCGACATCCAACAAACAGATCTTAAAGTCCTAGAACTGGGTGAGCGCATCGCTGGTGAAGAGCAGCTGTACGATCGCAGGCATCAAACGGAAGCCACATTTTTTGCGGTACGTATGTTGCTTACCGCTGAGGAAATCAACGAAGACAAGGACGGTGTGTGTGGCATTGCCACCGATATTACCGAATACAAAGCGACGCGCGAAGCTAACCATCGCCTCGCCTTCTACGATACGTTGACCAAACTACCCAACCGCAGCTCCTTGCTCAAACGCTTGGCACATACTCTGGAAGACATCAAGCGCAAACCCAGCTGCGCCGCCGTTTTATTTATTGACCTGGATAATTTCAAGCATATTAATGATGCAC
>DWUQ01000168.1 GCA_019120675.1 Candidatus Paenalcaligenes intestinipullorum
CAATTAAAGTGCGTCTAGATATTTACTCTTGGCGAAGGCTTGGGTAAACTCTGTGGTCATATATTGTTCAATTTGCCAGATGTTACGCTCAACCGCGCCTATTTTCGCTTAAGTTGACAGCAACTTCCCGCTTTAGTCACCAACAAGCACATCAAAGCAGGCCATAACAGTAAGACCTTATTCATGTCCAAATTTACTTGGCACGCACGCGTTTTATCCGCCTTTAGCTTCGCGGCCACCCAACGTTCCTTGCGTGCACTTCTTGTTGGGGCTGCCGTCGCATTAACTGGCTGTGCCACCACCAAAAATCACTCCGATCAAGCCGCGCTCGACGATCTATTCAATAGCCTAGAAAGCACCCAATACGCCTACGCCACTCAGTCTGATCCGTTAGGTTCTTATCTCAAAAACCGTCGCGATCAAGACGTTTTCCTTTCTCGTTCCTCCGACAGCTCAACCGCTGATAGCGCTCCGAACATCGCCTCGACCGCATTAAATTTCTTGGGGGTTAAATACCGCTACGGTGGTGACGATCCCAACACCGGTTTTGATTGCAGCGGCCTCGTCAACTATGTGGCTGAAAAATCACTGGGTTTAAAGCTACCCCGTCAGTCCGCCGAGATCGCCAAGCACGCTAAGGTCATCAAACGCAGCGAACTCAAAGAAGGCGATTTAGTCTTCTTTAACACCCTTGGGGCGCGCTTTTCTCATGTAGGGATCTACTTAGGGGATAACAAATTTGTACACGCCCCACGCTCAGGTGCCGTGGTGCGCATCGAGGACATGACGATTGCCTACTGGAACAAACGCTTTACTGGCGCACGTCGTATTGTCGCCAACACCCCTGCTACGCCTTAAGCTAGGTTAACCAGCGTTTTTCCTAATCAGGTAGCCCAAACAAAAAGCCGACTCATCTTTAATGAGTCGGCTTTTTGTTGGCTGAACAAAGGAGGTTCATCCATGCTGTGCTTAGTGTTTGGTCGCGCCCTTTTTGGCGTAAGGACAAACCTCACAAAATCCGCTTTGGCTTAGGGCTTGCTTCATGCTGCACACCGAGCGCCGGCAAACGAGTACGCGCACACCGGATTTTTGGGCTGCCGCACGGAAGGTTTTCATCACATTATGGCCAAGGAAATCGGTGAGCAAAATTAAGAGCTCAGTTCCCGAAGGCAGTTGGAGGGATTTCTTTTGGTGTGACGGATCACGGCCACTAATGTGCTGCTTGATTTTGATGTTATGTAAGGTGAGTAAGTCAGGAATATTGCCCAACCTATCTGCACCCACCACGACAGCACTCACGCGATTTGACATGCTAACTCCTGTTCTGATTGAATAACCTATTAAATAGTAATCATTCTCATTAGCAATGTCAATTCTACTTAATGCTGTTCTTAATTTTGTTCAAAGCTCGAGTATAAAGGGATGCATTAGGGGCGACAGCGCCCCCCTTTCGTTAAGCTTCAGTAGGATTGAGTGCAGCATCCACCACATCGCGGGTCAGCTCTGGCGCGAGCATTTCCAACAACACATAGATGTAATCACGTAAAAACATGCCTGCCTTGACCGCAACACGTGTTTGGTGAACACCAAATAGATGCCCTGCCGATACACCCACAAGGCCTTTATCGCGTCGAGGATCAAACGCCACGCCTGCAATAATGCCAATCCCTAAGCCCACATCCACGTAGGTCTTGATGACATCCGCATCAATCGCTTCGAGAACGATATCAGGCGTGACCCCTGCCGCTTCGAAGGCCTCGTCAATGGAACGGCGCCCTGAAAACGCATGGTCATACGTCACAATAGGGTATTGCGCCAGCTCTTGCAGGCTGATGTTACGCGCATGCTGGGTAGGTAACTCGGCCAAAGGGTGGTCTGGGGTAAACACGATGGTGTGCTCCCACTCATACACGGGCAAAGCCACCAAACCAGGGGTTTGCGCAAGCGTTTCGGTGGCAATCGCGATGTCAACTTGCTCATGCAACAGCATTTCAGCCAAATGCACAGGGCTGCCTTCAGATAACGACATATGGACTTTTGGAAAGCGCTGCCTAAACCCTGGAATAACCTTAGGTAATAAGTAGCGTGCTTGGGCATGAGTACACCCAATAATTAGGCTACCTTCGTCGTTCTTGGCGAAATCCTCACTGACCCGCTTGAGGTTATCGACTTCACGCATAATACGATGAATCACATCCGCTACGGCCTTGCCGGGACGTGTTAGCCCTTTGATGCGCTTACCATGACGCTCGAAAATCTTGATTCCTAGCTCATCCTCAAGCTCAATAATCGCTTTGGAGACTCCAGGCTGCGAGGTGTATAAAGCACGAGCGGCTTCGGTTAAGTTGTAGTTGCGGCGTATGGTTTCGCGCACAAAACGGAATTGCTGTAAATTCATATATTCCCCCTTATTAACTTATTATAGGTAATAAGGGTTAACGGGCATATTCTTTTTAGTTATGTATTTAGAGCCAGATTTACTATGATTTTTATGAGATAAATTATCTCACTATCTGGACTACCGTGTTGTGGGCAGCCATCAAAACTGTAATTGTTTACGTTCAATAAGCGAGCTCCACTGCGTGCATAGCACACTTAAATAGGCTTAGGCGGGGTGATACGCATCGTCCGCCACAACAAATAGCATGCAAGCAATAAAAACACCCCGTGCACGGCCCAAACCCCTAGCGAAAAATCCAAATTGCCTTTGGCAATCCAACCACGAGATAGATTAATTAAGTTCATATACAGCAACGCTAAGAGCCCAGCCGTGAGCATGTTGCCTGATTTACCTAAGCGTGGGTTAACAGCCCCTAGAGGCGCGGCCAAGATCGCCAACACCAAAGCTGCCAAGGGCAACGCTGAGCGCCACATAATATGTGCTAATGCTAACTCATCGGGCTGAGCCAAAAGCATACTGGTTGGACGAGCTTTGATTTGCTCGGCCGCCTGTTGACGAATGTACTCATCAGAGCTGCGATCGTCTTTACTTTCTAAGCGTACACCATAGCGGGAAAAGTCTGTGATGCGAAAGGCGGCTGTGTCTTCTTGCATATCGTAACGATGACCCTCGCCTAAGACTAAAAACCGATCGCCATTGTCCGCTTCTTCGACTTGAGCTTGACGTGCCGTAATCACACTAAACCATTCTGGATCAATAATCCGCGCTACGACTTGCCCGAGCTCAGCCTGTTCGGTTTCGGGCTCTTCGGTGAAAAACACGCGTGCGCCATTTTCGGTTTCAATAAACTGCCCCGTACTGACCTTGCTAATATCAGAACGTAATTCAAAGCGCTGCTTGTATTCGGCAATTTGACGGTAGGCCCAAGGCGAGGCATAAAAGGTAAAGACCGCAATTAAAATGGCTATGGGTACCGCACAGCTTAGAATAGGTGACAGCCAACTGCGCAACGACAAGCCACTGGCGAACCACACTACCATTTCAGACTCACGATAACTGCGCGTTACCGTCGTCAGAATGGCAATAAATAACGAGACCGCTAAAATAACCGGCAAAGCGGTCACTATGGAAAACAGAGCCATACCCAAGACTACCTCGGCACCAATGCTACCGTTGGCCGCGTCGCCAACGAGGCGTACCAGTAGTACGCTCAACCAGATAATAATGAGCGTAGAGAAAATCACGCCCATATGGCTTAATATTTCGGATACCGCCGCGCGTTTAAATAAACTCATGAGACAATAGACCAGTTAATTAAGTACCAGCCTGTAGATATAGGAATTTTGTATGGAATTTAGCACCTTAACCTCCGCCTCGTTACATCAGCGAACCACTCAAGCGCTTGCTGTTGGGGTCTTTGAAGATCAACAGCTAAGCGAAGCTGCAGAAATTTTGGATCGTGCCAGCGATGGTGCCCTGCGTGCTGTGCTGCAACACGAGTTCAAAGCCAAGTCTGGCAGCCAGCTGGTCTTGCGCAATGTCGCTGGCATTAAGGCTGAGCGTATTGTACTCGTTGGCTTAGGCAAACAGGAAAAATATCGTCCCCAAGTGTTAAGCAAAGCCGAAACAGCCTTTGCTAAATATTGCTTAGAGGCGAGCCTCACCGACGCCATTTCTGCCCTCAGCAGTGTGGACGCCAACCACTCCACCTTACGCGAACGCACACGTCTCAGTGCGCAAGCCTTGCTGGGGGCCACCTACCGTTTTGATCAAACGCTTAGCCAGAAAGCCGATCCCATCACCCTCAAAAGCGTCCAAATATGGGTCAGTCCTACTTTAGAAAGTGAAGCACAAGCTGGCTTGCAAGAAGGCGCCGCTATTGGTAAAGGCTCTAACTTCACCCGATTACTCGCGGATTTACCCCCTAACATTTGTACGCCGACCTACCTAGCCGACCAAGCCAAGCAATTGGCCAAAGACTATCCCAGTCTTAAAGTTGAAGTGCTGCAACGCAAGCAGATGGAAGCCCTCAAGATGGGCTCTTTCCTGTCCGTAGCCAAAGGCTCTGTCGAACCGCCTGTGTTTATCGTAATTAAGCACCAGCCCAAGGCAGCCGCTGACGAGGCCGCGCCGCTGGTGTTGGTCGGCAAAGGCTTAACCTTTGATGCAGGCGGCATTTCCTTAAAGCCTGCTGCCAAAATGGATGAGATGAAATACGACATGGCTGGTGCCGCCAGCGTGTTTGGTAGCATGATGGCCGTTGCCGAACTAGAGCTGGATCAGCCTGTGATTGGTGTGGTCGCTTCGTGCGAAAACTTACCCAGCGGTACCGCTAACAAACCTGGCGATGTGGTCACCAGCATGGCCGGTAAAACCATTGAAATTCTCAATACCGATGCCGAAGGTCGCCTAGTGCTGTGCGATGCGCTCACTTATGTTGAACGTTTCAAACCTGCCGCAGTGATTGATGTGGCCACACTCACGGGCGCATGTATTGTGGCCTTGGGGCATGTCAATACGGGTCTATTTAGCCCCGACGACGGCTTAGCCGAAGAGCTCTTAGCGGCAGCACAAAGCAGTGGCGACGCTGCATGGCGCTTACCGTTAGGCGACGCTTACCAAGAGCAGCTTAAATCCAACTTTGCGGATATTGCCAATATCGGTGGCCCTGCGGCGGGTTCAGTTACTGCAGCATGCTTCTTGCAGCGCTTTACCGAAGCCTACCCTTGGGCACATTTAGATGTGGCGGGCACGGCCTGGGATAGTGGCAGCAACAAAGGTGCCACAGGTCGCCCCGTCCCCCTACTCGTACAGTTCATTTTGAACCGTCAAGCACAATGAGCCAAATTCGGGTAGATTTTGCCTTTGGCGCACCCGATCGTTTACGCACCGCTTGTGAAGTGGTGCGTAAACATTACTTGCGTCAACGACGCGTGATTATTTATATCGCCGACAGCCGTCAGCGCACACGTTTTAGCCATATGCTATGGGGCTTTGAGCCAACAGCCTTTGTCCCACACGTCAACGCTGATGATCCCTTGGTGGATCAAACGCCTATTGTGCTTTGTGATCAAATGCCGCGTCCTGACTTGACGCGAGCGGGCACAGAACCGGCTTGGCTCTTGAACTTATCCACACAATGCCCACCTAATACAGAGACGTTCTTGCGAATATTAGAAATTGTCTCGAATGACGAAGCGGACAAACAAGCCGCTCGTACACGTTGGCGCCACTATCAGCAACAAGGCTATCAAGTGCATGCCCACCAGATTGGCTAGAGCCCTATCCATCAAGACTTTCTAACGTTTTTACGAACTTGCCAATTCAGCTATTTGTAAGCTAACCTTTAGCTGTTTTAATTTATGCTTTTATCAAGGATGCATCATGAGCGACTTTAATCATTCGAGCCTGCCTGAGCATTCCGGCTCAGTAGGTACGCGCGCCACCCTGCAAAACCGCGTGTTGCGCAACACCTATTTGCTGCTGGCTATCTCTATGGTTCCGTCCGTCTTGGGCGCAATGGTTGGTCTACGAATGGGGGTCAATAACGCCCTTATGGCCAGCCCTGGTCTAACGGCAATTTTATTTTTAGCTGGTGCTTTTGGCTTGATGTTCCTCATCGAGCGCAACAAAAACAGCAGTTTAGGTGTCGCGTTGCTGCTTGCCTTTACCTTTTTCATGGGGCTTATGTTGTCCCGTTTGATTGGTTTTGTGCTGAACTTTAGCAACGGCCCGCAGTTGATTATGTTGGCGTTTGGGGGCACGGGTGCGGTATTTGCTACCATGGCCACCGTAGCCAGCACGGCCAAGCGTGATTTCAGCAGCATGAGTAAATTCCTACTCATTGGTGCCATCATGCTGATTGTGGCCGCTTTGGGTAATATTTTCCTGCAAATGCCAGCGCTAACCCTCACCATCTCGGTGTTGGCGATTGGTATTTTCTCAGCCTTTTTGTTGGTGGATTTGCAACGCATTATTCGCGGTGGCGAAACCAATTACATCACCGCTACGCTCAGTGTTTACCTGAGCCTCTACAACATTTTTAGCAACTTGCTGATGTTGTTTGGCATTGTAGGCGGTGACGATTAAGCTTCGCTTTTCATCACCTTCAAACCCAGAGCCACCGTCTTTAAGCGTGTTGGCTCACTAGCCAAGCCCTCAACGGGGCTTGGCTTTTTTACGATAACGCGCGTACTTCAGCTCTAACTGCCACGCCCAAAAGCCTTCAAATGCCACCAGCACAACGGCTAGCCAAATCGGAATATAGGTCCACCAGTCCTGGGGCTGAACACTTTCACCCAATAATAAAAACGCCACCCAAAACAACAAGATTGGCTCCACATAACCCAAGATGCCAAATAAACCTAGGGGCAACAATCGACTGGCCGACAAATAACCCAGCAACGCCAACGAACTAATCAAACCAAAGACCGGAATTAGCCAATACAGCCTGGGCCATTGGCTAAGCTGAGTCAGTAGGCTGAGGTCTTGGTGATTTAAAATATAAAACGCAGGGAGCAGTAAGAAACCGAAGTCGTAAAACAACGCAGGCAAGGAGCCGATCTTCAGATAACGACGCAAAATAAAATACGGTGGGTAACCAAAGGCCACCAGCGCGGTCGCCCAAGAAAACGACCAGGTTGCCCAAAGTTCATGCAGCACGCCAACGCTAGCGATGGCTACCGCCCAGCGTTGGAGAGGGCTGAGTTTTTCTTTGAAAAACAAGCGGCCTGCCAACACCATCACTAGAGGCATTAAAAAATAGCCCATGGAGACATCCAGTGCCATGCCATGCAAAGGCGCCCAAACGAACAGCCACAGCTGCACGCCAAACACGGCTGAGCACACGAGTTGCAGCATTAAATAACGGGGGTCTTTGAGAAACCGCTCCCCGACTGAGCGCACCTCTCGCCACCGCTGCAGTCGATGAATCACAAACGCCAACGCCGGAAAGCCAAGAATAACGCGCCAAGCAAAGATCTCGGAGCCCTCTAGAGGTTTTAATATCGTGGCGTAGTAATAGAGGACCGCAAAGAGCACCGATGCTGCGATCGAATACCCTACCCCTTTTTTCATGTCAGAGTTAATCATTAATACGACTTAAATATAATTTATTCAAAACAAATAAGCGCTCGCGCTTTAACAGCTCAGCTACGGGTAACGGCTCTTTGTCGGGTGCATTAACCTGCGCAGGCATCTGTGCCAGCCACGTTTGGAAACGAGCGGGATCACGTTGCCAACACGCACTAAAAAATGCATCGGGCTCCCAGAGCGCGATCTGCAAACGCTTGAGCTCCGAACGGTTGAAGTCGCGTAGATTTTTAGTCAAAATCCCAACGCTGCGGTTAGAGTGCTCCGCCAGAGCCACACGCGCTGCAGCGATCACATGCCAATCCTTAGGATCGCTGTAGACCAAGCCTTCTTTGAAGTTTTGCACCCCACCTTGGTCCGCGTTAGGGAATTCTGCATTAAAAGCTTGCCAATCTTGCCACAGAGACTCTGGCGGTACTTGCCAAAGGCGAGAGGCATTGCGCACCCATTCATCCGCAATCACTGGGCTCCAAAGGGGCTGTACCCAACCCGCTCGCGCTACCTGCAGACTTAAGTAACGCAAGACATTAGAAATCAATACGCAGGCATCCAAGACCACCGCATCGGGTACAACACGTTGAGGATTAAGCATAGCTGATTAACCGTGATACAAGCGTAAATCCATCAGTACCTCGCGCGTTCGTAGGGCTCGGCCCAGCTGCTCATCAATACGTTCGCGCAATAGAGTACGCAAGTAAGGCTCAAGCTCAGGATCGTTGAAATCCGGCGTGCGCTGATCCAAACCGTAGCCAGTTTCTTGAAGTAGCACCCACTCAAACTCACGCAAGCGATAGGGTAGCTGGTTGGGGGTTTGGGCTAAGGCGTGCAAGCAACGCGCGTACGTCGCGAAAAGCTGCTCATGAGGATCCTCTCGAGGTACTAAGCGAATTAACAGCTCGTTGAGGTACCACGCTGACATCAATGTGCGACCGGACAGCGCATGAATACCTCGGGTGTCGGCTTGGGTGAGTGTTTTGATCTCGCCTGCACCACTCCAGCTTAGGCTAAGGGGCTGGAAAACGGAGAGCACGGACCGTAGCGCTGAATAAGGCCGTTTGGCGCCTTTGGCAACCAAAGGCAAAATCCCATAATGCGGAGTAAATACCTGCAACAGTAATGAGGTTTCTCGCCAAGCCGAATTGTGCAACACATAGGCAGGCTCATTTTGTACGCGTTGTCGGCGTTTACTCATACCCCAGCTCACGTAGCGAGGACTCTTTGTCCGACCACCCGCGACGCACCTTGATGTAGACGTTTAAATACACTGGTTTTTCGAGTAAACGTTCGATATCCTGACGGGACTCCGAGGCAATACGCTTCATGTGTTCGCCCCCTGCGCCCAGTAGTATGGGCCGATGTCCTTCGCGCTCCACGTACACGCACGCAGCAATGCGCGCGCCGCTTTCATTTTCCTCCCACTCTTCGATCATCACAGTGCTGCTATAAGGGAGCTCGTCACCGACTAAACGAAAGATTTTTTCACGAATGATTTCTGCTGCTATAAAACGCATAGAGCGATCGGTGAGCATGTCTTCTTCGAACATCGGCTCGCCTTCGGGCAAAAACCGCGCCACTTCACTGAGTAAGGTATCGAGCTGAACCAAACGCTCGGCACTAACGGGCACCACTGCATCGTAGGCATGCTTGGTACTGACCTCAGCAATATAGGGCAGCAAATCCGCCTTGTTTTTTAGTAAATCGACTTTATTGATCGCTAATATGGTGTGGCGGGCTTTGCGCAGTAGAGGCAGGATTTGATCATCGCCTTCACCCCATTTGCCTGCCTCAACGACATGCACCACCACATCCACATCGGCTAAGGTTTGTGTGACCACACGGTTCATCATACGGTTCATGGTGCCACCATGCCGAGTCTGAAAGCCCGGTGTATCCACAAAGATAAACTGCTCGTGTTCACGGGTGAGCACACTTTGTATACGATGCCGAGTCGTTTGTGCTTTGCGCGACACAATCGAGATTTTCGCCCCCACTAAGGCATTGCTGAGCGTGGACTTGCCCACATTCGGGCGTCCCACCATGGCAACAAAGCCACAACGAAAAGGTAGATCACTCATGGTTTAATCCTTAGAAACAGTGGAGGAGATGACAGTACCCGCGACTTCACGTCGGCGTGACATACGTCCTTTACCGCGAAGCGGCATTTTTTGGTTCACCAGTTCAATCGCTTGCAAAGCAGCCGCTTGCTCAGCCACTCGGCGGCTATGGCCACTTGCCTGCACTTGGATGCTCAGGGCTTCGATGGTACAGGCCACATCAAAAATCTGATCGTGTGCCGCCCCATGAGTTGCCAACACACGGTAGACCGGTAAGCTTAAGCGCTGCCCTTGCAAGAGTTCTTGCAAAAGCGTTTTGGGGTCCTTGCCTAAGGCCTTGGGATCGATTTGGGCTACGAGCGCGGTAAATTGCTGGTCAATCACCGCCTGAGCAGCGGTAAACCCGCCATCTAAGTACACCGCCCCAAATACCGCTTCGAGAGCATCCGCTAAGATCGACGGCCGACGAAAGCCGCCACTTTTAAGCTCGCCCTCACCCAAACGCAAGAAGTCCGATAAGCCTAATTGCTGAGCAATATCGGCCAAGGTGGCTTGTTTAACTAAATTCGCACGTAAACGGGACAAATCCCCTTCGTTGATTTGTGGAAACCGCGAAAATAATAAAGCAGCCACTACAAAATTCAACACCGAATCACCCAGAAACTCGAGCCGTTCATTATGCTGAGCGCTGTGACTACGATGCGTGACGGCCTGCTCCAACAAGGCAGGCTGCACAAATTGGTATTGAATACGTTGCTCTAAACGGTCCAGTCTCATTAGTGAAAGCGTCCTATACGGCTCATTTCACCGAAATTCATCCAAATAAAGAATGCTCGGCCTACAATATTTTGATCGGGCACAAAGCCCCAATAACGACTATCCAAGCTGTTGTCGCGGTTGTCGCCCATCACAAAGTAATGGCCAGCGGGCACCTCGCAGCTGACGCCTGCCAAACTGTAGTGACACTGATCCATGTCGGGGAAAGACTGGATAGGATGATAGGTTTGACGTTGGTTTTTATCGACTAAGATTTGATTTTTGAGCTTCGCTAAGGATTCCGTGTATTCACGCGTATAGGAGCCACGATCAGGCTCGTAATACTCACCCACATACTGCGTCGGTACTTCTTTGCCATTGATGTAGAGCGTTTTATCAATGTAATCCACTTTATCGCCTGGCAAGCCCACGACGCGCTTGATGTAATCCATAGCGGGATCTACTGGATAACGAAACACCAACACATCGCCTCGTGCGGGCTGGCCGATATCGATGATTTTTTTATTGATAATGGGTAGGCGCACCCCGTACTCGTATTTGTTGACCAGAATAAAATCGCCCTGCTTGAGCGTCGGCATCATGGAACCCGAAGGAATACGAAACGGCTCAAACAAAAACGAGCGCAAGATAAAAACAAACAAGATGACTGGAAACAACGACACCCCAGTACTCACCCACCAAGGCATCGTGTTGAGGGTTTGCGTGTACGCTTCGCGACGTTGTTGCTCAATGGCAGCGGGATTAACGCCAGGTGCTTCGGGAATCGCCGCCATCGCTTCACGTGCTCGTTGGCGCCGCTTGGGTAACAGGGCCACTCGATCCCATACCCAGATGATGCCCGAAAGCACCAATACAATAAAAAGAATTAGGACGAAATCCCAATGCATGGTGAATCCTTTTTTGATTATTTGTCTTCGACTTGCAAGATGGCCAAGAACGCTTCTTGTGGAATTTCCACATTACCGACTTGCTTCATGCGTTTTTTACCGGCTTTTTGTTTTTCCAGTAGTTTTTTCTTGCGCGAAATATCACCGCCATAACATTTTGCTAAAACGTTTTTACGTAAGGCTTTGACGTTTTCACGAGAGATAATTTCGGCCCCAATGGCTGCTTGAATGGCAATATCAAACATCTGTCGTGGGATAAGACTGCGCATTTTAGTAACCAGCTCACGGCCACGGTAGCGCGAGTTGGCACGGTGTACGATCATTGACAGCGCATCCACTCGATCGCCATTGATCAGCACATCAACTTTGACCACATCGGCGGCACGATACTCTTTGAACTCATAGTCCATTGAGGCGTAACCACGCGATACGGATTTGAGGCGATCAAAGAAGTCGAGCACGATTTCTGCTAGCGGAATTTCGTACACTAAGCTTACTTGCCGGCCCAAGTAGGTCATATTCATTTGTACGCCCCGTCGTGCATTACATAAGGTCATGACGGGCCCTACATAGTCTTGGGGCATCAGTAAAGTAACCTCGACGATTGGCTCACGAATTTCCGCTATTTGACCAATTTCTGGCATACGAGACGGGCTTTCGATATCGAGCGTTTGCCCATCATTGGTTTCGACCTCGTACACCACCGATGGCGCGGTGGTGATGATGTCCATATTGAACTCACGCTCAAGGCGCTCCTGGACGATCTCCATGTGCAAGAGGCCTAAGAAACCACAACGGAAACCAAAGCCTAGCGCTTGGGAGACCTCGGGTTCGAACATGAGCGAGGCGTCATTGAGCTTGAGCTTTTCGAGGGAATCACGTAGCTGATCGTATTCGCTGCTTTCGACGGGATATAAACCGGCAAACACCTGTGGTTTGACTTCAACAAAACCAGGTAAAGGGGCATCGGCTGGTTGCGCCACATGAGTAACGGTATCGCCTACTTGAGCGTGTTCCAGCTCTTTTAGACCCGTCACAATAAAGCCCACCTCGCCCGCAGAGAGCGTGGTGCGAGGGGTGGATTTGGGTGTGAACACACCAATCTGTTCGCAAGCGTGGGTAATGCCGCCGGCCATGAGACGTACTCGATCCTTGGCTTTGAGCTGGCCATTGACAATCCGCACCAACATCACCACGCCCATGTAATTATCAAACCAGGAGTCGATGATCAGCGCTTGCAGTTTACCGTTTGGATCGCCTTTGGGTGGCGGCACGCGACGCACAATCGCTTCGAGAATCTCTTCGATACCCATGCCCGTTTTGGCACTGGCTGGTATCGCCTCTGAGGCGTCAATACCGATGACGTCCTCGACTTCTTGGCGTGCCGCATCGGGATCGGCCGAGGGCAAATCCATTTTATTGAGTACCGGAATGACTTCTAAGTCTTGTTCGATGGCGGTGTAGCAGGTGGCCACCGTTTGTGCCTCAACCCCTTGGGAGGCGTCCACCACCAGCAAAGCGCCTTCGCACGCCGATAAGGAACGTGATACCTCGTAGGAAAAGTCCACGTGACCCGGGGTATCAATGAGGTTGAGATTATAAACCTTGCCATCTTTTGCTTGATATTGCAGTGCCGCCGTTTGCGCTTTGATGGTAATACCACGCTCGCGTTCAATATCCATAGAGTCTAGAACCTGAGTCGACATTTCCCGATCGTCTAGACCGCCACAACGATGAATGAGTCGATCAGCCAGCGTAGACTTACCGTGATCGATATGAGCAATAATAGAAAAATTGCGGATGTGATCCATAGACCCGTCTTCAAAACTACCAGTTAATAAAAGATGCCGAACGGCTACGCAGAGCCTTCACTGCAAAAAATGGTTGCGAAAAAAAGGGGCGCTCTTAGGGCGCCCCCAATTCGCATCCGGCTATTTTAGCCTTAATCAGACACTTTATTCAGAAGGAGTGATTAATACCCACTGAGAATTGTCGCCTCGTAGCACCAATACTGCAGCGGCCTTGGATTTGGCTAAGCCTTTGACGACTTTTTGATATTGATCCACGCTGCTAATGTCTTGGTCATTGATACGTACAATGATATCACCTTGGGACAAACCTGTTTCTGCGGCAGGCCCACTCGCCTCGACGACTTGCACGCCCTGAACACCCTTTTGGACATCGCCACTGAGGTTTTCAACACGCAAGCCCAATCGATCGACGCTCGACGCAGTGACCTTGCTGTCTGTATTCACTGGTGCCGAAGCACTCGGAATTTCTTCGACTTGGGCGGTAAGCTTTTGTACCTTGCCTTTGCGCCAAACCTCGATCGTGGATTTGGTGCCTGGCTTTGTCCCCCCAACAATACGGGGTAGATCACTCATTTGATTGATTTTTTTGCCGTCAAAGCTCAGGATGACATCGCCCGACTGGATGCCTGCCTTGGCAGCGGGGCCATTGGCTTCAACATTGCTAACTAAAGCACCTTTGTTGCCTTTGAGGCCAAGTGCCTTGGCGACTTCGTCGTTCACATCGGTAATTTGCACCCCAATGCGACCACGGGTGACCTTGCCATCGGCTTTAAGCTGCTGAACCACATTCATCACCTCGTCGATGGGAATGGCTAAGGAAATCCCCATAAAGCCACCACTACGAGAAATAATTTGGGAGTTCATGCCCACCACTTGACCTTGCAGGTTGATGAGTGGACCACCGGAGTTGCCGGGGTTGACGGCAACATCTGTTTGAATAAAGGGAAGGTATTCGCCCGTATCCCGATTGATGGCACTGACGACCCCAACCGTAACGGTGGAATCCAAACCAAAAGGCGAACCAATCGCTAGCACCCATTGGCCTTTTTTCAGGCTACTGGGCTGGCCGATCTTGACTGCTGGTAAGTCTTTGGCATCAATTTTAATCAGTGCCACATCAGTGCGCTCGTCTAAGCCGACCACCGAGGCTTTGTATTCCTTGCCATCGGTGAGCGTCACGAAGATTTCCTTTGAGTCCGCCACCACATGGTTATTGGTGAGCACATAGCCATCTTCGGAAATAATAAAACCCGAGCCCACACCACGCGGAACAATACGCTCTTGGGGCTGCTGCTGAGACGGAGGCGCTTGGCGTGGCTGAGGCTGCCCGTGAGGCACCGCATCGGGCCCAAAGAACCAACGGAATAAATCGTAAGGGTCGTCGCTAAAGCCTGGCATGCCACCGCCACCAGGCTGGCGCACAGGGATGGCAGCAGTGGTGCGGATATTGACTACAGACTTTTCAGTTTGCTCAACAATTGACGAAAAATCGGGTAATACTACCGCCGTGCTTTCCTCGACTACCGCTTCGGTTTGTGCCCAAGCTGGACTGAGTGCGCCACTTGCCCCCACCAAGCCAAT
>DWUQ01000169.1 GCA_019120675.1 Candidatus Paenalcaligenes intestinipullorum
AGGACTCCACCTCGAACTCAATATCGTAGCCATAGCGATAGTCTTGCCCCTCAAGCGGGTTGCGTTGCGCACGACCGAACTTCTCGGCCATAACGGTATCGGACAAATACGTAATATGACCGATCATCCGCGCCACCCCTAGGCCGCTACGCGGCACGGTTTGGTGCTTGTAGTAATCGCCTCCATGGAATTCGGGGTCGCTAATAATGGCACGACGCGCGACCTCGTTAAAGGCGATGTTCTGTGCACTCAGACGGGGGGTGCTGGCAATCACCACACAATGCTCTAAGCGATCCGGCTGACTAATGGCCCAGCTGAGCGCTTGCATACCCCCCAACGAGCCGCCCATGACGGCAGCGAACTTATCAATACCAAAGTGATCGGCCAAGCGCGCCTGCGCGTTGACCCAATCCTCGACCGTCAGCATGGGGAAACTGGCGCCCCAAGGCTCTCCCGTATCGGGATTGATGGAGGCGGGGCCCGTAGAGCCAAAACACGAGCCAATATTGTTTACGCCAATCACAAAGAAGCGATCGGTATCCACGGGCTTGCCAGGGCCAACCATGTTATCCCACCAACCGATGTTTTTGGGATCGGTGGGGTCAATACCCGCCACATGGTGGGAGGCATTTAAGGCATGACACACCAGCACCGCGTTGGTGCGCTCGGCGTTCAGCGTGCCGTAGGTTTCCACACACAGCTCGTATTGGGGCAGCACTTGGCCACTGGCCAAATGCAACGGTTGTGTAAAGGCAATGTACTGCGGGGTAACCACGCCGACCGAGCCTTCGGGCACAACGGGATGGTTAGGGTGAGCAGGAGCCGAGGACGGCACCGCAGTTGAAGAATGGTTAGCAGATAAGGTAGGGTCCATAGGGAACTCTTTAGCTGGATTTATGGTGCGCCCGCAAGCGGATCAAGCAAATCGGCGCCAACACGGATAAAGAAAACAGTGTAGCACTTGCCGCGCCCTAACACAGCCTTAGGCCTAGGTTTCGCCTGACAATTCTTTGCCCGACGCCCTTAGAAGCCCACCTAAAGCTAAATAATAGAACCTAAGGATGAGTCGCAGTCTATTCAAACTTATAACCATATCAATCTTGCATAAAGCAATAAAAGCTTTTAAAACGCTTAAAGCAGCTGTCACAAGTGACATGATTGCACCACGGCTGCCTTTTACTGAGTAATATTTAGTGCGAATTGCAAATTCATTACAACAAATCATTTTTATTTTTATAAATTGAAAGGACAGACGTTGCAATGCGGTTATTAACTAGGCGTGAGTACGATTGTTTATACTGGGTGGCCATAGGCAAAAGCAGTTGGGAAATTGGCAAGATTATGGGCATTACCAAACGAACCGTTAACTTTCATGTACAAAATGCTTGCGTAAAGCTTGACGTTTGCAATCGACAAGCCGCCGTGACCAAACTTTTTTATCCAAACTTACTTAGCTCAGTCAACGAAGAAACTCAGCTCAAATACTACAAAAATTATTTAAGCCCTACTGATCTTTAGTTTCTCTTTTAACACTCTGTATCTTTTGCTCAAGCTCATACCCAAATAAACGAAAGACAATTATTTGGTTATGGGCTTCCTTTGCTCTCCTTGCACCTTTGTGACTTCACCGACATTCCATAACTCCTGAACCCCCTACCTTAAGGTCATTGTTCAATTGGTAAGGTTAGCTGTAAGCGCTTCACCAGCCGCCCCATACAGTGCTCCGCTACGTTTCTGCCACGTATTTTTCTGCATATTTTTCTTGGCCGTCCTATACTGCTAGCTTGCGTCTCGGAAGTGCGTTGTGTACCGCTCCCTCTTTCGCTTTGGGACGCACACGCTAATCCTTTCAGAAAGATGTGCCCATGAATGCGACCACCCCCCTCTCAAATGCCCTTCGTCAAGACCTTAGCCTGTTAAATGGCTTAAAACGCGGTATCGAGCGCGAAGCGTTGAGGGTGTCGCCCAATGGTTTTCTGGCGTCCACAGACCATCCAACGGCGCTGGGCTCTGCCTTGTGCCATGACGCCATTACGACGGACTACGCCGAAGCCTTGTTGGAGCTGATCACCCAGCCGCAGCACAGCGTCGAAGCGTTGCTGGATGAACTGAATGCCACGCATCGCTTTGTGGCGCAAAATTTAGGTCATGAGGTGTTGTGGTGCCAGTCTATGCCCGCACACCTGCCCCCTGAAAAAGACATTCGCATCGCGTGGTACGGCCCCTCGAACGCGGGCATGGTCAAGCATGTGTATCGACGAGGCTTGGCCGAACGCTACGGCAAGCGTATGCAATGCATTGCGGGGGTGCATTATAACTTTTCTCTACCGGATGCACTGTGGGGTTTGTTAGACGCCCCCGGTGACACGCTCCAGGAGCAACGCACCCAAGGCTACCTAGCCCTGATTCGCAACTTTACGCGCTATTCGTGGTTGTTGATGTATTTATTTGGTGCGTCGCCCTTGGTATCCAAAGATTTTTTAGGTGGTCATTCGGTCGCGCTTGAGCAACTGGCTCCCGACAGCTACGGCTTGCCTTGGGCCACTAGCTTGCGCATGAGTGACCTTGGCTATCAAAACAAAGAAGCCCAAGCCGAATTGCAGCTGTGCTACAACGATTTGGATACCTTGCTATTACGTATGCGTCACGCCGCCACTACAGATTGGCCAGCGTATGCACAAATCGGCACGCATCGCGATGGCGAATGGATTCAATTAAACAATCACATCCTGCAAATCGAAAACGAATACTATTCGAATATCCGCCCTAAGCGCACCACTCTACCGGGCGAGCGCCCGCTGACCGCACTCGAAAAGCGTGGTGTCGAATACATCGAAGTGCGCTGTTTGGATATCGACCCGAATCACCCTTTAGGCATTAGCCCTCAGAGCTGTTATTTCTTAGATACGTTTTTATTGTTCTGTGCGGTCGAAGCCAGCCCCTGTTTTCCTGATAATGGGTTCTGCCAAGCCAGTAAACGCAATTTTGCTAAAGTCATTAACGAAGGCCGCAAGCCAGGCTTAATGCTAGAGCGCCCAGCTAAAACAGACATTTCATTGGCGGACTGGGCCAATGAGCTGCTGGATCGGATGCAGCCTTATGCCGAGCTACTGGATGAGCACGATGGGTTTTCGGCGCATCAGCAGGCCTTGGACGCGCAGCGGATTAAAGTCAACGATCCCCAACAAACCCCTTCGGCTTTGTGGCTGCAAGCGGTTCAAGCATCGGGGCTAAGCCTAACCGACTACACCTTGCAGCACAGCCAAGCGCTTACTCAAGCTCTGCAAACTCAACCCCTCAACCCGAGCCGTCAGGCACTCTTTGAGGCAGAAAGCTTACGCTCCTTGCAGGCTCAGGCGCAAATTGAAGCCCAAGACACCGAAAGCTTTGACGCCTTTATGCAGCGCTTTAATAGCCAGCTTTAGGCGGCCATTAGCAGTTTAATGGCTAAGGCCACACACATAAACACGATCAAAGGGCGCACCAGCTTGGCCCCGACCTTCACCGCGGCACGCACGCCAAGCTGAGCCCCTAAGAAAGCCGCCACCGCCATCGCCAAGCCCAGCCCCCATAAAATGGAGCCGCTGAGAGCAAAGATCATCAACGAGCCTAAATTACTGGCACCATTGCCTACTTTGGTCAGCCCCATGGCGGGCAATAAGCCCAAGCCACAAAGGCCAATTAGCCCGGCCATAAAAAATGAGCCGGTACCGGGACCAAAAAAACCATCGTACATCGCTAACAAAGGCGCTACCGTGCCGGTAAAAAACGCCACACTCATGCGCCCTTTTTGATTATCAAGCTTGGGCTTGGGGCCAAACCAAAAATACAACGCTACCGCAATAAGCAGTATCGGTATAAACGCCTGCAGAAAGTCTTGATTCAAAAAGCGGATTAATAATGCGCCCGCCCCTCCCCCCAATAAGGCCACGATAAAAAGTGCGATGCCATCCTTGCGCCATTGAATAAACCCACGGCGACTAAAGGCGACCATCGCGGACAAGGACGCGGCGGACGCTTGCACTTTGTTGGTGGCAATGGCCTGGACAGGGGGAACGCCTGCAATCATTAGCGCGGGCACACTAATCAAGCCCCCACCCCCTGCAATCGAGTCCACAAAGCCCGCTGCAAAGGCCGTAAACACCAGCAAGGCAAAAATATACGGTTCCATGAGCGGACTCCATAGATGAGAAAAAGTAGGCTCTACATCATGAATGGCATAGAGCCAAAAATCGCTTTGTCCAGAAATTCTGAGGGAAACAGGAGCACCTTGATCCTTAGGTTGAGTGACTTGGACGAGGGCCGCAGGCGGGTGGATTTTTCAGGAAAAAAGTGAGCACTGTTTGAGCGCGCAGCGCGAGTTTGCGAACGACCTGAAAAATCCACCCGCCTAAGGGCAGCGCGAAGCGCCCCTCGGCCCGGAACTCAACCTAAGGATCAAGGTGCTCTGCGGTTTGCTAAGCAATACTCATTAATCGCAATAGATATGGGCATGCTGACATCTTTGCGTGCCCAATTCTTCCATACCTCCTCAGACGTGAGGCAATAAAAAACCGCTACCCAAGAAATGGCGCGGCAAGAATGTTGTTTTTAGGTTTTAAAAGGAAGACTGGCGCGCCCGACAGGAATCGAACCTGTATCGAGAGCTTCGGAAACTCTAATTCTATCCATTGAACTACGGGCGCAAGACCGATATTCTACCGCGTTTTTCAAAAATATGCGCTTTGTTTGCCTATTCTCAGTGAATTTCCATAGGCTCACTCGTAAAAGTTCCCTACAGTCCGTTATAATCCAAGGTTAGTTTTAGGTGTAGCGCTTTTTTCCGCCCCGCCGTTGCGGACTCGCGCGTTTACGCTCGCTTTTTATTTTTTATCGCATGGCTCTCTGGCGGGTGTCAGCCTTTCTCGTTCGCACTTGCAGGATTCGATTATGAGCAACTCAGACCATCCTCTAGACCACCACACCGATCCCGACGCAAAGCTAGGGGTATCGCCCCAACAGCTGGTACTGGGCGCTGTGCTGGCTCTATTAGTTCCAATCGCCTTGGTTATCATGGCGGTCAACCTTTATTCCAATAGCCAAGCTGGCAAATCCAGCGATCGCTACAACGAGGCCGTGGTCGCCCGTATTCAACCGGTGGCCGGGTTTGCAGTGGCTCAAGCCGAAGCCGAAGGCGAGAAAACCCTCAAAAGCGGCGAAGACGTCTACAACTCTACCTGTGCTGCCTGTCATGGCAGTGGTGTAGCCGGTGCGCCTAAGCTAGGTGACAACGGTGATTGGGCCCCTTACATTGCTGACGGCTACGACACCATGTTGCAGGTGGCGCTCACCGGTAAAGGTGCCATGCCCGCTAAGGGTGGCAACACCTCCTTGGATGATCTCGAAGTCGCTCGTGCTGTCGTGTATATGGCCAACAAGAGCGGTGCCGATTTTGCGGAGCCCGAAGCGGGTGATGCCGCAGGCGACAGCGCCCCCGCTGCGGCCAAGGAAGCCGAAAGTGAGCCCAAGCCCACTGATGCGGATCTGGTCACCAACAGCGACGACGGCAAAGCTGATGTGAAGTCCGAAGAAGCGCCTGCCTCTGAGTCCGAGCAAGCCGCTGATGCCAAAGCTGCGGTCACCACCAGTGGTGGCGGCGAGTTGTACGCCGAAACCCTAGCCGCTGGTAAAAAGCTATACGACAGCATGTGCTTTACTTGCCACGCTTCAGGCTTACTGAATGCACCCAAAGTCGGTGATAAAGACTCTTGGGCACCCTATGTCGAAACCGGCATGGACACCATGCTCGCCAAAGCCATCCAAGGTGTGGGCGCAATGCCCCCTCGTGGTGGTTCACAAGCCAGCGACGACGAGCTGCGTGCCGCCATTCAGTACATGGTGGACGAGTCTCAATAAGGCGCTTGCCTGAACTCGCACTACTGTCGTTAAAACCCAGCCACATCGTTGTGCGCTGGGTTTTTTTACGTCACCTGCTTTGATGCCCTAATTCTTGTCATCACTCGGTAATGGGTTGATTTGTATACTTCTTCGTAGGAAGTGGCATCAAAACCTAGGGTTTTCCCCTAAATGCCACACCTTAGGGGCTAATTAGGGTTTACCCTTGCCAAACCCCTAGGGAAAACCCTATAATGAAGTTTCTCTTAGACCATAACCCAAAAGGTGATAACTATGTCGACTATGACTTCTTATACCCACTACATCAACTGGAGCAGTACCCAAGCTTCCGATGTACAAGAAGCCCAAGCCAACCACGCTGTATCGGTTGCTCCTTTAGCAGCCGACACCATGACTTTTATTAAAAGTGCGGCCGTACGCTCCAAAAGCTATGTGACTGCCGTTACCGATGCACTAAATGATGTATGCGACGCTCGCGTACCCCAATGCTAAGAGTCAGAAGAAACTGTTGTTGAAAGTAGTGATTGTGATGTAAACATTGTTGGGGTAGCGAAATTCGCGGTGTGTACACGCTGCCCTCTGTAGTTGTTGTTCAAGCCTGCATGCTTAACTATGCAGGCTTTTGTTTTTCTGGTGCTAGACGTTTAGGACTTATGGAGCAGATCTTTAGGCCAACTGAGTATGCCCTGAGGTAAACCTAGGCGGTCTTTAGGAATTGTCGAGCAAGGCTTTGGGTAAACTTAGTTGACCTTTAAGACTTGTTGAGTAAGTCCTTGAGCAAACCCAGCCGATCTTTAGGGCTGAGGTTGGGCTCGGCGGGTAACTGAGCGGCGTGCGCGGCCAACGCCATCTCTTCGATAAAACGCGATTGCTCGCGCACCACGTATTCTTTGCCACGACGACGGCGCTTACACCAACTCAACCGTAAACTACGCTGAGCCCGGGTAATGCCTACATACATCAGACGACGCTCCTCTTGGACACGATTAAGCAGTAATTGCTGTTCATCGCCCGCGATATCCTCGTCATCGCGCCCTAAATGTGGCAATAAGCCTTCTTCGACCCCTACCAAAAAAACATGGGGATACTCTAAACCTTTCGAGGCGTGCAGGGTGGATAAGCGTACTGCATTGGGTTCGTCCTCATCCTCGTTGCGTTCCAGCATGGTAATGAGCGCCACGTGCTGCACCAGCTCTTGTAGGCCCATGCCGTCTTCTTCGGCTTTGGTTTTTAACCAGCCTACTAACTCCAGTACATTTTCCCAGCGCTGCTGAGCGGGACGCTCTTCGAACTGATCGTATAAATAACGCTCGTAGTCCATGCCACGCAGTAACTCATCCAGCAGCGCATCCGTTTGGCTGCCTGGCTGTGCGGCGGCATGACGCAGGCGCAAAATAAACTCCGCAAAGACTTTTAAGGGCTGACGCTGACGCTCGGCCAAAAGCTCAGTAAGGTGCAAATGCTGAGCCGCCTCAAACAACGACAAGGACTGCTGGGTGGCGAATTCTCCTAATTGTTGAAGAGTGTGCTGCCCAACCCCACGGCGCGGTGTAGTAATGGCGCGTACAAAAGCGGGGTCGTCTTGATCATTGGCAATCACTCGCAAATACGCCAACACGTCACGGATTTCCGCCTTATCAAAGAAGCTTTGCCCTCCGGCAATCACGTAAGGAATCCGCGCCTCGCGTAAGGCTTGCTCAAGGATACGCGCTTGGTGGTTGCTCCGATAGAGAACCGCAAAGTCTCGCCACTCAGCCTGTCGCTCAAAGCGGGAAGCCGATAAGCTCACTGCCAACCACTGTGCTTCGTGCAGGTCGTTGTCAGCAGCTTTGATGGTGATGTCCTCACCCACGCCTAAATCCGACCAAAGCTTTTTCCCAAAAACCACGGGGTTATGCGCAATGACGTTATTGGCCGCTGCCAAAATGCGTTGTACGGAACGGTAGTTTTGTTCGAGTTTGATTAATCGTAATTGCGGGAAGTCGTGCTGGAGGTTGGCTAGGTTTTCAACCGTCGCGCCACGCCATGCGTAGATCGCTTGGTCGTCATCCCCTACGGCGGTAAACATGGCCCGCTCGCCCACCAGTGCTTTGACCAACAGGTATTGGCAGTAATTGGTGTCTTGGTATTCATCGACAAGCAAGTACTGCACGCGTTTTTGCCAGCGTTCGCGTACCTCAGCATGATCGCGCAAGATCTCCGCGGGCAAGCGAATTAAGTCATCAAAATCCACCGCCTGATACGCCGATAGTGTAGCCATATAGCTGCGATAGATTTTCGCGGCTTCGACTTGGCTGGGCGTACTGGCCGCTTGCTCAGCCTGATCGGGAGTGAGCAACGCGTTTTTCCAGAGTGAGATTTCCTGTTGGACGGCTCGCAAGCGGGCTTTATCCGTCGTGGCCAAAAGCTCTTGAATAATCCCCAACGTATCGCTGGCATCCAAAATAGAGAACTGGCTTTTAAGACCTGCGAACTGGGCCTCCTCACGTAGAAATCTAAGCCCCAGCGAATGAAAGGTGCTGACGGTAATCCCACGGGTCAAGCGCTTATCCACCAATTGATTGAGACGCTCCCGCATTTCCTTGGCAGCTTTGTTGGTGAAGGTGAGCGCGACAATATGACGCCCTTGATAGCCGCAGGCTTGCAAAAGATAGGCGATCTTTTGGGTAATGACCCGAGTTTTGCCACTGCCAGCGCCCGCCAACACCAAAGCGGGGCCATCCAGATACAGTACCGCTTCGCGTTGTGGGGCATTCAAATCGGCTACGGCCTCATAGGGAGTCGTAGTGAAGGGCTGAGGGCTGGATGAGGGCGTGGCGCTCATAACTAACAATAGGCTCGGTTAAATTTCTAAAGGATCAACTTCGAGCACCCAACGAATTCGGTGTTGGCGCGCTAAGGTGTGCAATTGCATACGCCATGGCAGTAGAAAGCGCTGTAGGGCTTGGCGCTGAGGACTTTCGACCAAGAGCTGGGCACGCTCAATATTGGCCACACGGACGATTCGCAAGGGGACGGGGTCGTAAATTTGTACGGCTTGCGCCCAAGGACGTAAGTTGGCGTCGGTGCTGAGTAAGGTCCGCGCGGCGTTTAAAAAGCTTAAGGCGGTACTGAGCTCCTTGGCCTCGGCCGTGAGCAGTGCTTGGTAACTATACGGCGGCAGAGCTAAGGCCTCGCGCTCGGCTAATAAATGATTTGCAAAGCCTACATAATCGTGACGCAGCAAGTGCTGATACACGCCTTGCTCGGGGTATTCGGTTTGAATGTACACCTTGGCCCCCCCTATATGCCGCCCTGCCCGCCCTGCCACTTGCATTAACTGAGCAAACAAACGCTCGGGCGCACGGAAGTCTTGGGCAAACAATGTGGCGTCCGCATTGAGCACCAAGACCAAACCTAAATTGGCAAAGTCATGGCCTTTGGCTACCATTTGCGTACCCACCAGTATATCAATTTCACCCGCATGCACTTGAGCAAAAAGTGCTTCAGCGCTGCCTTTTTTGCGAGTGCTGTCCGCATCAATGCGCAGAACACGCGCCGCAGGAAAGGCGGTGCTTAGGTATTCTTCGATACGTTGTGTGCCTCGACCCATGGGCTTGAGGTCTTGGTTGCGACAATCCGGACAATGACGCGGCACCACCGCTTGAAAACCACAATGATGGCATTGTAAATACGGTTTGGTGCTGCCGGGCTGCCGATGCAAGACGGTATACGCACTACAACGACGGCATTGACTGACCCAACCACACGAGGCGCAATTGAGTACAGGGGCATAGCCTCGTCGATTAATAAACACCAACACCTGTTTACGCTGAGCCAGCTGCTCATGAATGGCTCGCAAATACTGCTGACTAAAGCCTTGCTCCAAAGGCGCACGTCGTATATCAATGAGCTGTATATCGGGCAGGCTCACGGCTCGAGCACGCTCGGTAAGCTGGCTAAGCTGGTACTGACCGCGCTGGGCGTGTGCCCAGCTTTCTAAGGAGGGGGTGGCCGATCCCAACACGACTGGACAAGCCAATTGATGCCCCCGCCACACCGCCAAATCGCGGGCAGAATAACGCAACCCCTCTTGTTGTTTGTAGGAGCTATCGTGTTCCTCATCGACAATAATCAGACCCAACCTCGGCATCGGTGTAAAGATCGACAACCGCGTACCCAGTAATACGTCGGCCTCGCCCTGGCTGACGGCTAACCACGCTCGCAAGCGCTCGGTGGCGGACAAACCGCTGTGCATCACCGCTACGGAGTAGCTTTGCGTGGCGGTTTGTAAACGTTGACGCAGGGCCTGCTCGAACTGAGGGGTTAGGTTAATTTCAGGCACCATAAACAACACTTGCTGCCCTTGACCCAATACCTGCAAGGCCGCATGCAAATACACTTCGGTTTTGCCGCTACCGGTTACGCCGAACAATAAGTGTGTGCCTGAAGCCCTAAGATTAAGCTGAGGAGGTGCCGTGGAAGACGCCGCGGCTGAAGGAGCTGGTTGAGGTACTACGACGCAGCCTGTTTGTCCCGAAGGAGCAGGTGCAGGTGCGCGGGAGATCGTGTGCTCTAGGTTTGGGCGAGGCCACGACAAAATGGCAGCCACGGCAGCCTGTTGTTGGGCGTTTAAGGTCGGTCGCTGATCCGGCTCGTACGGTGGTGGAGCCTTGGCCTTGCGTGTGCGCAACCGCGCCACGGGCCCGCCATTGGCCTTGGGCGAGGTGTAGGCAGACGGCTTGCGCAATGGCATAGGCAGCGCGGGCAATAACACCTCCCCGAGAAAGCGTTGATAATAGCGTGCGGCAAACCGTGCCAGCTCAAGCAGCTCATTGGATAAAGGAGGGGTATCGTCCAAGACGGCTTCGATGGGCTTGACCTGATCGACCTCGAATTGAGGCTGCGTGGGTTGCCCGACCACGACACCGATGAGCTCACGATGACCAAAACGCACTCGTACCCGCACGCCCACCTCGACGGGCAAGTCGTGGTAATAGTCAAAGCTGTCGGCTAAGGGCACGTCTAGCGCTACCGCTAACCAATAGCGAGGCGTACC
>DWUQ01000018.1 GCA_019120675.1 Candidatus Paenalcaligenes intestinipullorum
ACCTACACTGCCTTCTAAACTAACGCCAAGAAGATTCTGGGCCTCGACCGCAAACTCCATGGGCAACTCTTTAATTACGTCTTTGCAAAACCCATTCACAATCATCGATACCGCGTCCTCGGCCAAAATGCCTCGCTGCATGGCGTAAAACAATTGGTCCTCACCAATACGCGATGCGGTGGCCTCGTGTTCAACATTGGCGGTAGGATTTTGTACTTCCATGGTCGGGAACGTGTGCGCGGAACACTCTTTACCAATTAAGAGGGAATCACATTGGGTAAAATTACGAGCGTTTTCAGCCTTGGGCGTAATGCGCACTAAACCACGATAGGTATTCATGCCTTGTCCAGCAGAAATACCCTTGGAAATAATGGTGCTGCGGGTGTTTTTGCCCATGTGAATCATCTTGGTGCCGGTATCGGCTTGCTGGCGATGATTGCTGAGTGCAACGGAATAAAACTCGCCCACTGAGTCGTCACCTCGTAATACAACACTGGGGTACTTCCACGTGATGGAAGACCCTGTTTCGACTTGGGTCCAAGAAATATGCGAGCGCGCACCACGACATTCGCCACGCTTGGTGACGAAATTATAAATGCCCCCTACGCCGTCATTGTCGCCGGGGTACCAGTTCTGTACGGTTGAGTACTTAATTTTGGCATCGTCTAGAGCCACCAGCTCGACGACGGCCGCATGCAGCTGGTTTTCTTTACGCATGGGCGCCGTACAGCCTTCGAGGTAGCTGACGGAGGCGCCCTCTTCGGCGATGATTAACGTACGCTCAAATTGACCGGTATCGGGGGAATTGATGCGGAAGTAAGTAGACAGCTCCATGGGGCATTTAACACCCTTAGGAATGTAAACAAACGACCCATCCGAAAACACGGCTGAATTTAAGGCAGCATAAAAGTTATCGCCTGGCGGCACCACCGTACCTAAGTACTGACGAATCAGATCGGGGTATTTGCGCACGGCTTCGGAAAAGGAACAGAAAATAACCCCGACCTCTTCGAGCTGTTTTTTGAACGTGGTGGCCACAGATACCGAGTCAAATACCGCATCCACGGCCACCCCAGCCAAACGAGCCCGCTCATGTAGGGGCACACCAAGCTTTTCGTAGGTACGTAATAATTCAGGATCGACTTCATCTAAGCTTTTGGGGCCATCGGCCTTGCTTTTAGGGGCAGAATAATAGCTGATGTCTTGGAAGTCGACCGGGGGGTATTTCACGACAGACCAAGTGGGCTCGGTCATCGTGAGCCATTGCTCATAAGCTTTTAGACGCCATTCGAGCATAAACTCGGGCTCTTGCTTTTTGGCTGAAATTAAGCGAATGGTGTCTTCGTTTAAGCCTTTAGGTATGGTGATGGATTCGATTTCCGTCACAAAACCTGCCTCGTATTCTCGGTCGAGAAAGGTATCGAGGTGCTCGTTGACAGTACTCATTTAAGAAACTCCACATTGGAAGTGCACGCCGTAGAAACGGTGGCCGTCGTATTAAGGGTGTGCTGAGTGAGGGGAAATTCCGTAGGCACCGAACGCACCATATCTGCCACACTGACTTGTTCGAGGGTGTGGCGTATAATGTCGTTGATCCGCTGCCAGTTGCTGCGCACGTGGCAGTCGGCTTCGACCGTACAGGAGCCAGGTGTGGCAACGCATTCAGTCAGTCCAAAGGGCTGTTCATCCAGCGCATCAATGACTTGAGCCATGGTGATTTCGTTTGCTGGGCGAGCCAAGGCATAGCCGCCCTTAGCACCACGGGTACTAACGACAAGTTTGTCTTGGCTAAGTAGCTTCAGCACTTTACTAACTGTGGGCTGCCCTAATCCCAGCAACGCGGCCAGCTCCGACGCGCTAAAAACGCGTTGCGGATCATTGGCCATGTGCGTGAGGACTAGTGTGCCGTAGTCCATAATTTTGCTGATGCGCAGCATTCATCTCTCGGAAAATTGACAATAGCCATATAGTACCGCTTTGGTACTATATGCGTCAAACAAAGCTCTAGGATTCTTGCTGCAACGCCCACATTGCGGCATATTTGCCGCCTTTAGCCAACAATTGCTGATGCGTTCCTTGCTCAACAATCGTGCCTTTTTCCATAACAATAATTTGATCAGCGTCCACGACCGTGGATAAGCGGTGGGCAATAATCAAGGTCGTACGGTTACGCGAGATCAAATTGAGCTCTTCTTGGATGGCTCGTTCGGTTTGGGTATCCAAGGCACTGGTGGCCTCATCCAAGATCAGCAAGGGGGGATTTTTTAAAAATGTGCGAGCAATGGCAACGCGCTGCTTTTCACCGCCAGAAAGCTTAAGACCACGCTCCCCCACAATAGTGTGATAGCCATCGGGCTGCTGGCGAATAAATTCATCAATACGCGCTGCTTTGGCAGCGGCCACCACATCCGCTTCGCTGGCGTCGGGCTTACCATAGGCAATATTATGATAAATCGTATCGTTAAACAGCACCGTGTCTTGGGGCACAATACCAATATGAGCGCGCAAGCTAGTTTGAGTATAGGCCTGTATAGCACGGCCATTTAAATAGATCGTGCCCTGATTAACATCATAAAAACGAAACAACAACCGCGATAGTGTGGATTTACCTGCCCCTGAAGCGCCCACCACCGCTAAGGTTTTACCTTGAGGCAAATCGAAACTGACGTCCTTAAGCACTTGACGTCGTTCGTCATAGCTAAAACTGACGTGTTCAAAGCGAACCGACGCCACATCATCGACCCATTGGATGGCCTCTGGCTGATCGGTGACTTCTTGCTCTTGCTCCATCAGTCGGAACATCCGCTCCATGTCGGTGAGCGCATGACGGATTTCTCGATACACAAAGCCTAAAAAATTCAAGGGCGCGTAGAGCTGAGTTAAATAAGCCGAAACCAGCACCACATCCCCAACGCTCAGTTCACGCTGCACCACACCTTTGGCCGACATCCACAGCAATACCACCATCCCAAACGTGATAATGACTGCTTGCCCCATATTTAGCAGGCTCAAAGAAACCTGATTGCGCACGGAGGCTTGCGCCCATTTCTCTAGGCTTTGGTCATAGCGATTGAGCTCATACTCCTCACAGCCAAAGTATTTAACGGTCTCATAATTGAGTAACGCATCAATCGCGCGTGTGCTGGCACGGCTGTCCAATTCATTCATAGTCCGGCGATAGCGCATACGCTTTTCAGTTACGACTAAAGTAAAAACAATATAAGCCGTGACGGTTGCTAAGGTAATGGCAGCAAAGGGCCAGTCAAAATTCCACAGTAAAATCCCCGCGACCAGCGCAATTTCAAACAGCGTGGGTACGATATTGAACAGCGTAAAGGTTAAAAGAAAGCTAATGCCTTTGGTGCCTCGATCAATATCGCGACTGAGGCCACCGGTCTGTCGATTCAAATGAAAACGCAATGAAAGCTGAAATAAATGGGTGAACACCTGGGTCGCAATGCGACGAATGGCCCCTTGGGTGACTGGAGCAAAAAACACATCGCGCAACTCCGCCAACACACCGGAAAACAATCGAGCGGCCCCATAACCCACCAGAGCGGCCACGGGCAACACTAAAGCCGTAGGCGGTAACCCGAGCTGATCAATGATGTCTTTGAGGTACAACGGCATCAAAACCGTAGCAATTTTGGCGCTAATCAAACAGGCTAGAGCCATGAGCACCCGCCAGCGATAATGCCAGATATAGGGAAAAAGAAAACGCAGACTTTTTAGGGCATCGTTTTTCGTAGGGGCCACAGGTTGAGCAGATGCTTTCATTGGAAATTAATAATAAAACCTAGATGCGTAACAGAGTATTCGCTGACTACAATATTGTAAGCGTAGCCACTACAATAGAGCCTTTTAATTCTTGCTAACTTTTTGCCCCTCGCAACACTATGGCCTTACCTCGCTTCGATTATGCTCACGCTTTGCACCAATGTGCTCAAGGCAATGCCACCGCTTTGCAACGTCTGTACGAACACGAGTCACCACGCATGCTCGCGCATGGGTTCTCGGTGCTGAATAGCCGCAGCGAAGCCGAAGAGTTAGTCCGGGAAACCTTTATTTTGTGCTGGAAAAATGCGTTAGGCTTTGACCCTCAGCTCGGAGACGGTCAAGCTTGGGTGTATAGCATCTTACGCTATCGCAGCCAACAGCGCCTTAAACACCGTCCACCTCATCGTGCACCCAGCCATATTCCTTCGAATCTTTCCCCTAACGGCGAGGCGCCTGAGTTTTTAAGAGCGGTGGCACGCCTTGATGCGAGCTCTCAGCACGCGTTGTTAATGGCTTATCTACAAGGTAGCTCTTATACAGAGATCGGGCAGAGGCTAGATACTAGCCCGAGCCAAGTTCGCTTGCGCCTTCGTGCTGCATTAGGCCAACTGGCCCAAACAATCAGCACTTGGCATGGCAGCATTCTAAACGAACAGCAACTCTTAATCGCCGAATACACCTTGGGGCTGCTGCAAGGCAATGAGCAGCAAAACATTCAACAGCTTTTACAGAGCAACGACCAAGCCGCCCAAGAGTCCCTACGCTGGGAAAAGGAGCTGATCCAGCTCAATACTACGTTGTTGCTTGATCCGCCCAATGAGCAGCTACTCTGGCGTATTCAAACAGCGTTAGGCCATGAAACCTTACCCTTAGGCCGAGCACCCGAGCCCTACCCTCAACACCCCGAGTTTCTGCCTCCTTTGCGCAAAGCGGACGCAGCCTCCAGCTTATCGATCCCTCAGGCCGATGAGTCCCCGCTCAATACTTCGGACACTGGCGCCACAACCGCTGATGCCAGCCCCGCTCCAACCACTGCACCCGTTAATCAGGATGCCTTAGTCACGCCCCCTGCTGGCGCACAGGCACCCGCTTCATCAACCTCTAGACATCACGAAAGCGCGGCACCGGACAGTGAAAAAAAACCAACTGGTGGTTTTTTTAAAAAGTGGGCGTCCAAACGCACTTCTACCTCGACCATTGCGCTTGAGAAAAACGAACCCAGTTTTGGGGGCAATACCCCCTCAGAAACGCAGTCATCAGCACAATCGACACCGGACGTTCCGCACCCTACCGTAAGCGCTTCTACGCCAGCCACAGCGTCGTCCTCGCACTCGACCAAAAACAATACGGCCCTACCACCCAGAGCCCACAGCGCTGCCTCACACCCCAATTCAGCATCGGCTGTTGCCCCTTCAAGACCGTTAACTAACGCTCAGCATGTGCCCGCCTCAGAGCCTGCGGAACCCTCTGCACTACCACCGGCAAGCACTGGCAATAAAAGTGCTTTTTTCTGGCGGCTGACTGCTTTGGCTTGCGCGGTCGTTGCGGTCGCTTTTGGTGCCAAGATCGCCCTCACCTCGCCCGAACCCCCCATTAATGTTATTGAAGTCGCGCCACGCCAAGCGGCTATTTTGCTCGCGCCTGGGGAATCCTCAACACCAGGTTGGCTTGTAACGGTCGATCCAGAAGGCAATGTACTGCTCAATCCGCAAGTCACTACTGATCTTAATGACGATCAAAGTGCACAACTGTGGACCGCTGACGCTCAAGCGCAAGGCTTACGCTCATTGGGTTTAATTAACCCCAACCGTCCAGTGGCCTTAGCTGCCGACAAGATTGGCGCGATCGAAACGGGGCAAATTTTTGAAATCACCCTTGAAGCCAAAGGCGGCTCCAGCTCGGGGCGTCCAAAAGGGCCAATACTTTTTATAGGACGGATGGTGGATTTTGGTGAAGCCCCCCAACCCTTAGCCGATGAGCAAAGCTTATAAGAAAAGCGTCACCGCATCATGCAAAATCTTGGCTCGCTCATAGCCTCAAGCATTCTCTGATTTAGCCTTAGCTTTGTCTTGATCTTGCAACCAGTCCAGCTCCGCAGGGGTAAAGCCAGCCTTTAAGCGCGCCGGAATATTGAAAGGGCCCCGAAGACGTGGGGCCCGATACTGGATCGCTAATTGGGGGTACTCGGTTAAGGGATCGTGCTTAAATTCGGCAGCAAGCCGTCGGTACCAGTAGTTACCCAACGCCACATGCCCTACCTCATCACGCAAAATAATATCTAAAATTTCCGCAGCGGCCTGATCCCCAGCTTTTGCCAGCTTGTTGCGGACAATCGGGCAGGCATCCAACCCACGCGCTTCCAAGGTACGTGGCACCAAAGCCAGCCGGGCCAAAAGATCCTCTTTGGTACGCTCCGCCATATCCCATAAGCCATCGTGGGCAGGAAAAGATCCATAATCGTAGCCCAACTGCAGCAGATGCTGGCGCAACAAGTTGAAATGAACCACCTCCTCGTACGCCACCGTCAACCAGCCACCATAAAAGGATTCGGGTAAGTTGGGGTAACGCCAAATAATGTCGAGTGCTAAGTTGATGGCATTGAACTCGATATGCGCGAGTGCGTGCACCAGACCCGCACGCCCCTCTACGGTGCCAAGTCCGCGTTGAGGCACGTGTTGGGGGGCAACAATAGTCGGTTGTGTTGGTCGGCCTGGCAAAAGGCTTGGTTCTGGGTAGACCGCTAGGGGATCGATATGCGCCACAGGTCGTGTGTGCAGGTCAATCACCATTTGGCTTTTTAATGCGGGGTCAGGTTCCTGAAGCGCTTCGCGAGCGAGCCTGCGCAAGCACTGTGAGAGGGTCTCAGACATAACAAGGCACGCTGAGACTTAAGGTAAGGTTTGCTCTAAAGCCTGGGTGAGAGACGTATGCAAATCGTTTAGGTCTTTGCGCAAGGCTTGTAATTCGGAACCACTGAGGCGTACGGCCGCCTCGGAATCAAAGGCCACTTCGGTTTTTTCGCCTAAGCGATTACGTGCGCCGCTAATCGTGAACCCTTCTTCGTAGAGCAGTTTGCGTATACGACGAATCAGCAAGACCTCGTGATGCTGATAATAGCGACGATTGCCTCGACGCTTGACGGGCTTGAGCTGAGTGAATTCTTGTTCCCAATAGCGCAAGACATGCGGCTTGACCCCACAAAGCTCACTCACTTCACCAATAGTAAAGTAACGCTTGGCTGGAATAGGTGGCAACGCAGGGGCTTGATCCGTATCAGTCATAGCAAGTCGTAGAAATAAGTAAATTAAAGGTTATCGCCTACTAAAAAGCAGTCAGCGCTCGGCTGGTAGTTCCACATGCTCGACGGCTGCTTTTAGCTTTTGGCTCGCATGAAAGGTTACCACGCGACGTGCTGAAATGGGGATCAGCTCGCCGGTTTTAGGATTGCGTCCGGGACGCGGAGGCTTATCGCGTACTTGGAAGTTACCAAAACCTGATAACTTTACCTCATCACCTGCTTCTAAGGCATTACGAATTTCAACAAAAAATGTATCCACCAGATCCTTAGCTTCGCGTTTATTTAAACCCACTTGCTCGAATAACAACTCTGTTAACTCAGCCTTGGTCAATGTGCGAGATTCATTCATAAAACTAGACTTCCTAATCACTTAATCGCGTAAACGTGCACCATGCTGCTGAACCAAAATTGCGAGCAATTGTTGCATCGTGGCGTCGACACGGCTGTCATCAAGCGTATTGTGCGCGTCTTGTAGCCACACCCGCAACGCTAAGCTTTGCTCATGGGGAGCTTTCGGGTCGCGCCACACATCAAAAAGCTGAATATCTTGCACAATTGCCAACGCTGCATCCGCTTGAATACCACTGCGCAGACTATCCACGAGCGCTTGATACGGTATCTGAGTAGCCACCCACACTGCCAAATCGCGCTGCACTACCGGCTGACGCGATAAGTGCGCGACCTGAGGGAAAGCCGCTTGCTCAAGTATTTCGGCTTGCAATTCAAATACAACTGGTGCCGTAGCGAGATCAAAATCACGTGCCACCTGGGGGTGTAGTTCACCTAATAAACCAATTCTTTGATCATTAAAATAGATCGCTGCACTGCGCCCAGGATGTAAGGCAGGATGGGTTACAGGCTCAAAACGTAAGTCTGCTGCACGTTGACCAAAGAGATTTTCCACATCGTTTTTCACGTCGTAAAAATCCACCGTGCGACGCGTCACCCCCCACTGCTCAGGTACCACTGGCCCCCATGCTGCGCCCGCAATATAGGTAGGCTGGCTCACACCGGCAACCGTTTGATCGCCGTCTTTGACTTGGGTATCTCGGCAGAACACTCGTCCCAACTCGAACACACGCACTCGTGATTGACGGTGCTTGGCATTGTGCTCAATATTCGCCAACAACCCAGCAATTAACGAGGAGCGCATGACGGCCAATTGACTCGCAATCGGGTTTAATAAGCGGATCGGATCTGAATTGCCGTGATAGGTCTTTTCCCAGTTTTCCTCTACGAAAGCAAAATTAATGACCTCTTGGTAATCCAAGGCCGCTAAGGCCTCTCGCAGAGCATGAGGACTGCGCTGATGCTCAGAAAGCACGTTTACGTACGCACGTGCTTTAGGCGGCACATCAGGAATGCGTTCAAAGCCATAAATGCGAGCGACCTCTTCGATGAGATCTTCTTCGATGCGTAAATCAAAGCGATAGCTGGGAGGCGTCACATAAAAGACATCGCCACCTTGGCGGAACGCAAACCCCAAAGCGGTAAAGATCTGAGTCACTTCCTCAGCGCTGACCTGCACTCCTAAGACCCGGTGGCAACGTTGCAAACGCATAGCGACGGGATCGCGGCTGGGTAATTGCAGAGTTTGCTCATCAATCGGCCCGGCTTGCCCTCCACAAATTTCCAAAATCAGCTGGCTGATGCGTTCGAGGTGCTGGCTTAGGTGTTCAAAATCCACGCCACGCTCATAGCGGTAACTGGCATCGGAGCTAAACTTGAACTGACGAGCACGACCCATAATCGCCTCAGGCCACCAAAACGCCGACTCGACATAGATATCGGTGGTATCGAGCGTAACAGCAGTGCGCTCGCCCCCCATAATGCCTGCCAAGCTTTCGACGTGGCCGTTCGCAGCAATAACCCCTACTTGGGGGTTGAGAGTGAGCGCTTTGCCACTGAGCAGTTCGACCTGCTCGCCATCGCGTGCCCAACGCACTTCCAAGCCCTGAGCATCAAGCTTGTTTAAATCAAAAATATGCGACGGCCGCCCGAGCTCCAACATGACATAATTGGAGATATCCACCAAGGCTGATAGGGAGCGTTGACCTGCGCGCTCTAAGCGCTGCACCATCCATTCAGGAGTAGCGGCTTTGGCGTTGACACCGGTAATCACACGTCCTGCAAAGCGGCCGCACAAGTCAGGCGCTTGGATGTGTACAGGGAGCTGGCGAGCGCTGCGCACTTCTACAGGCGCGTAACTAGGCTGTTGTAAAGGCAGACCCGTTAGCGCGGCCACCTCGCGTGCCACCCCAAGCATCGATAAACAATCGGCGCGGTTCGGCGTCATTTTAATTTCAAAAATGGCCTCGTCCAAATCCAAAGCCTGACGCAAACACTGCCCCACAACTAAATTTGCTGGTAATTCGAGCAAACCAGCGCTTTCCTCAGATATGCCCAGCTCTTTGGCAGAACACAGCATACCAGCCGAATCCACACCACGCATTTTGACAGGGCTGATCGTGAAGTCGCCAGGCAGTTGAGCACCAATCTTGGCAAGCGGCACCTTCAGACCCACTGCAGCATTAGGCGCACCGCAAACAATTTGCAAAGTGCTATCGGTGCCATCGCTAACGGTGCACACACGCAAACGATCGGCATCTGGGTGCGGCACTACGTTGAGTATTTCCCCTACGACCACACCCGTAAACTCGGGCGCAGCACGATGAACGTCTTCAACTTCTAGACCAGCCATGGTCAATTGATGCGCCAGCGTTTCGGGGTCGAGTGCAACATCGACAAAGGAGCGCAACCAAGATACAGGAACGAGCATGAGGAAACCGTCGTAAAAATAGTAAAAAACCAAAGAGTAAAGCTGTGAGCTCAGCGACTCAGGATAGGAGCTGTAGTTTAGTTAGCGAATTGACGCAAGAATCGTAAGTCGCCTTCAAAAAACTGGCGCAGATCGTTCACACCATAGCGTAGCATTGCTAAACGTTCGAGCCCGGAACCAAACGCAAAACCAATGTATTTTTCTGGATCAAGACCAAAATTGCGCACCACATCGGGATGCACTTGCCCGGAGCCTGATATTTCCAGCCATTTGCCCTGGTTAGGACCGCTGGTGAACATCATGTCAATTTCAGCCGATGGCTCGGTAAAGGGGAAAAACGACGGACGAAAACGCACCACCAGATCATCGCTTTCAAAGAAAGCCCGCAAGAAATCCGTGTAGACACCTTTTAGGTCGGCAAAACTGATGTCCTCGGCGATCCATAGCCCTTCTACTTGGTGAAACATCGGGGAATGGGTGGCGTCGCTGTCTACTCGATAGGTTTTACCTGGAGCAATAACCTTGATTGGCGGCTGATGACTGCGCGCATAGCGCACCTGCATGGGGCTGGTATGCGTGCGCAGCAATAATGGGCGCCCCTGCTCATCTTGCATATCAATGTAAAACGTATCCTGCATCGAGCGCGCAGGATGGTTTTCTGGATTGTTGAGGGCTGTAAAGTTGGTCCAATCGTTTTCAATTTCTGGACCATCTGCCACATCAAAGCCAATAGAGCGAAAGATGGCTTCCACTCGTTGCCATGTTTTAATGACGGGATGGATGCCTCCAATGCCACGCCCTCGGCTGGGCAAGCTGACATCAATGGCTTCGGCTGCAAGCTTGCGGTCTAGCTCTGCTTGCACCAACGCATCAAGACGTTGATTCAAACGCTCTTCAATTTCGCGTTTAAGCTGATTAATTTTTGCCCCGGCTGTTTTTTTCTCTTCGCCCGACAGCGCGCTTAAACCACGCAACATCGTGGTAATTTCGCCTTGTTTGCCTAAAAACTTAGCTTTGGCGTTTTCTAGGCTTGCCGCATCTTGGGCCTGCTCAAACGCGATTTGAGCGCGAGCCAATAAATCGTCTGATACCGTCATAGCGTTACTGGATTCCAAAAAACAAACGGAGCCCAAAAAGAGCCCCGTTTGTATACATCGACTGTCGATATGTGCTGAATTAAGCAGCTAGGGCAGATTTAGCCTGTGCCACTACGGCTGCAAAGCCGGCTTTATCATTAACGGCCAAATCGGCTAGAACTTTGCGATCCAGTTCAATATTGGCTTTGTTGAGACCAGCGATGAACTGGCTGTAAGTAAGATCAAGCTCACGGCACGCCGCATTGATACGTGTAATCCACAACGCGCGGAAAACACGTTTGCGATTACGACGGTCACGATAGGCATATTGCCCAGCTTTCATAACCGCTTGTTTGGCTACACGGTACGTTGTACCGCGACGACCGCGGAAGCCTTTGGCTTCGGTTAAAACTTTTTTATGACGGGCGCGGGCATTCACCCCACGTTTTACGCGTGACATAGTAGGACTCCGTTAATCAAGCAAAAGGAAGCATCGCTTTTACAGCGGCTACGTCTGCTTTGTGCACTTCTACTGTGCCGCGCAACTGACGTTTGTTTTTAGTTGTTTTCTTGGTAAGAATGTGACGCTTAAACGCTTGACCGCGTTTGATCGAGCCACTACCACGAACCTTAAAGCGCTTAGAAGCGCTTTTTTTGGTCTTCATTTTAGGCATAATGACACTCAAAATTAAGTTATATCGCACGGTGATGCCCTCTACAGCGCATGCTTTACTAACCGTTGAGATACTTATTGGCTCACGACCGTACCCTAAACTAAATTAGAGCACGCCATGAAGTCGATAATTATAACGAGTGTAGAAAACTGTGTCTAGTAAAGATCGCATACAAGCCGTTGAACCGCCCTACTTCTTTCGTTTAAGGAACATGGATGACGCCAATTGAGCTTATAAACGATAGCTTATAGCCTGCATAAGATGCTCGGTCTGAATGACAGGGGCTTCTGCTAAGTCTGCAAGGGTTCGCGCCACACGCTGAATGCGATGCACAGTACGTCGAGACCACGACCATTTATTGGCCGCCTGCTCCAAACGTGCTTGTGCGACGGTGCTGAGGTGCAAATGCTCAGCAAACTGAGCAGGTGCTAAAACTGCATTTAAACACCCTTGCCGTCGCAATTGATGCGCCTGTGCGCACGCCACCCGCTCTTTTAACGAAAACGAATGCCATTCCAAAGATCCAGGTGGATTGATAGTATGTTTGCTGGTGCTCGGCTGATCCGAACCAGCACTAAAACTTAACGCTTCCGTTGATAAGAGGATATGCATATCGAGACGATCCAAAAAAGGACCTGATAGCTTATGTGCATAGCGCCGTATTTGTTCGGGTCGGCACACGCAAGCTTGTGTGGCGTGACCATACCAACCACACGGACAAGGATTCATCGCGGCCAAAAGCTGAAACTTGGCTGGATACTGAACACGATGATAAGCACGTGCAATATTCACACAATGGCTTTCGAGAGGCTCTCTGAGGGATTCCAGCACTTCACGCTTGAACTCCGCCACCTCATCTAAAAAAAGCACCCCATGGTGGGCCAAACTAATTTCACCAGGACGCGGCTTAACGCCGCCCCCAATGAGTGCCGCCATCGAACTCGTATGATGAGGGGCCCTAAAGGGTGGCGTAAGACTGTACCCCGTATGGGCAACCCCAGCTATCCCCCAAATTGCAGCCACTTCGAGCATAGCCTCGCGAGACAAAGGCGGCAACAGCCCTATAAAACGCTGTGCCAACATACTTTTGCCCACGCCAGGGGGGCCCTTCATGAGCACATTGTGGCCACCCGCTGCGGCCACGAACAAACCATATTTGGCTTGTTGCTGCCCCTGCACGTCAGAAAAGCACAGCTCAGACGACTTGGCTGGGTTGATTTCAAGCGGTAAGGCTGAAGTAGGCTCGAGATCAGCAGTTAATAGGTCCTGCACCAACGCCTGCAAGCTACTCGCACCGTACACACAAAGAGCCGACACCAAAGCCATCTCTTTGGCATTGCTTTGTGGAACGATTAAATGTGGAATTTGAGCTTGACTTAAGCCTACCGCAACCGCCAAAGGGGCCGCCAGCGGCATAATAACTCCCGTTAGCGACAGCTCGCCCAAAAAAACAGCGGTCTGCAAAAGTCGCGTAAGGGTAGTAGAGGAAGAAGATGTTGATGGCGGGAAAACGTTGGTTTCGAGCTGACCCGAGGCCAACAGTACCCCTAAAGCAATCGGCAAGTCGAAATGGCTGGCCTCCTTGGGGAGCTCGGCGGGGGCTAAATTTACAGTAATACGAGCCGAAGGGAAGTTGTACCCACTGCTGAGCAACGCAGCCCGTACACGCTCACGACTTTCTCGAACCGACGTATCCGGCAGCCCTACAATCGTAAACGCTGGCAAGCCTGGGCTTACATGCACTTCAATCTGAATCCGATGGATAGTAAGACCCGCTAAAGCACAGCTTGGCACCACAGCTAAAGACATAGCCGCTCCTAAAGAAATAAAGCTTTAGTATGCGGAGCAACCCCTAAAAAAAACATGGCTAAACCTAAGCTTAGCCATGGGTAGAACTACTTAAGGGCGATCATCTTCGATGTGCTGCGTCTCAGTATTCTGTAACCGCTGTTCTAATTGCTCGACTCGCTTTTCTAAAGCTGCCAAACGCAATAATGCACGTTCCAATAGCGCAGACTGAGTATCGAACTCGTCACGCGTTAATAGATCTAAATTGCTGAACGCTTGCGTCATAAACGCACGAGCGTTTTTTTCCAGATCGGCGGCAGGTGTTTTAGCAATAAAGTCGGAAAAATTTTGCTGCATCTCGCTAAGCCATTCGGTACGTGACTTCATACTCACCTCATTTGATCAAAATTATTGTCGGCGGTTTTAGTGTAAACGAAAATGGCCGCCCTAAGGCAGCCATTTTGCTTGTTTGCCTGAAGACCCACTTAAATGTAAGCAGATTAGCAGGCTAAGCTACTCAAGACTAAAGCTATGGGTTTGCTAATAAGTAAACGCTAAACCCAATGCTCAGGCTTTGAACTTATTCTTTGTGATCGCCAACTTTTTCTTGGATAGCACGATCCGCTTTGGCTGCATCATCTTTGATGTCTGCGACGGCATCGTGAGCGGCTTTGTCAACGGCATCTTTAAGCTCAGAAGCTTTTTCTTTGGCGTCATCGGCAGCTTTGTCGAGCTCGCGTACCGCTTTGTCTTTGGCTTCGATGGTATCTTCTTTAGCTGCGTGCGCAGCGTCTTCGGCTTTGTCAGCTGCTTTATCGGCTTCCTCTTTGAGCTCATCGGCCTTGTCTTTGGCTACCTCAGAAGCGCTCGAGTCGTTAGTAGCAGGTGCTTCGGTTGCAGCAGGTGCAGGCGCAGAAGCTTTTTGGTCATCATCCGAGCATGCGGCCAAGAAGCTTAACGAAGCAATTGCGGCAAAAACGGCTAGGTGTGAACGAGTCTTTTTCATAACTATCCTTACTAACTAAATCTAAGGTCGCAATATTGATGCCATTAACCCTCATGCGACGTGTGGGGTTAATGAAGATTAGAATGTAACAAGCTAATGAGAGCCATTCTAGCCATGTGTGCTGAGATCCGACTAGCGCTAGTGTAAACCCTATTTTCAAACCCGCCTGCTTTCCTATACAGAACCACGCACCAAACCCTTTAAATTCAATAGTTTACCAACTAACGCACAAGCCTGCCATGTTACAAAGAGACACAAAAACAGCGAAAATTACGCAACAAATTACATCAGAAGCCACGTCATTTCGCATGGATGACACCTTAAGCAGCCCTTAAACGGATCCAATCAAACTCATTAAATGGAGTTTAAAACGACTCAATCAATGCAGTAACGCACTATCCACGCGTTCACCGCGGTTTAAAACACTGGCTAGTTTCGTGCGCAACGCATAACTATGGGACATCAGTATTTCTCGTTTTACATCAAGAATTTGTGCGGGGTGCATTGAGAATTTAGTTAGACCTAGCCCTAACAATAAGCGCGTTAAACTGCTGTCTCCCGCCATTTCCCCGCACACCGATACGGGAATAGTAAAACGTTCGCCTGCATTAATCACATGGCTAATTAAACGCAGCACGGCAGGATGCATAGGATCGTATAAATCGGCCACCTGCGCATCGCCCCGATCCACAGCCATCACATATTGAATGAGATCGTTGGTACCTAAAGATAAAAATTCCAAATTCGCAGCAAACGGTTCAATGGCAATCGCCGCAGCCGGCACCTCCACCATCCCTCCCAGCTTGATATCGGCCACATAATCAATCCCTTGCTGCTTTAAACCGTGCTGAGCCGCTACGATGGCTTGCTTAACCGCGATGACTTCCTCAAGCGTAGACAGCATAGGAATCAGTATTTGCAGCTGCCCATACACCGAAGCACGCAATAAGGCCCGTAGTTGTGTTTGAAACAACTCGGGATGTGCCAAGCAGTACCGAACCGCTCGTAAGCCTAGCGCAGGATTGGTAGCGAGGGTTTGCTCACCTTCGAGCATTTTATCGGCACCAATATCTAACGTACGAATCGTCACTGGCAGCCCATGCATGGCTTCGAGAGCATAACGATACGCTTCAAACTGTTCGTCTTCAGAGGGTAAGCTTTTGCGCCCCATAAATAGAAACTCACTGCGAAACAAACCAATGCCATTGGCACCGATCGCATAAGCTTCGCTGGCCTCTTCGGGCAGCTCAATATTTGCTAGCAGCTGAATTTCAACGCCATCCAAAGTGATGGCCGGTGCGTCGCGAATGCTTTCCAATTTGGCGCGTGCACTCAGGTATTCCTTTTGTTTTTGCTGGTACTCGGCTAAAACCAATTCTGAAGGATTGATAATCACCTCACCCGTAAAGCCATCCACAATCAATAGATCGTGCTCATGAATGAGTGTGCGCATTCCCCCCATACCCACTATAGCAGGCACCCCCATGCTACGTGCCACGATAGCGGTATGTGAAGTGGGGCCCCCTAAGTCAGTCAAAAAAGCCCCAAAATGCCGATGACGCAACGCCAACATATCTGCGGGCGCGATATCACGAGCCACGAGGATTTTGCTTTCATAAGGACTCGCAGCGCTGGGTGGAGAGGCTACCTGCACAACTTGGGCTGGGGAATGATCGCTCTGCTTAAGTAAAGCCAGCACACGTTCTACGACTTGGCGGATATCTGAACCACGCTCGCGTAGATAATCGTCTTGCATGGCCGCAAATTGTGCTTGTAGCAATTGTCCTTGTTGGTGTAAGGCCCACTCGGCGTTGCATAAGTGTTCGGCTATGTATCGTTCAGTTTGCGCTCGCAAATTAGGGTCTTGTAACAACAAACTGTGTACACCCAACAAGGCTGCCAACTCTTTGGGAGCATCAGTAGGCAGCTGAGCTACCAATGCTGAGATCTCCTGCTCCGCCTCAAGCAAGGCATCACGTAATCGCTGCTGCTGCGCCTCGACCTGTTCGACAGAGATCGCATACTGAGAGACTTCAATCTGTGTGGCGCCCAGTAGCTCTGCACGCCCTATGGCATAGCCACGTACCACACCTTGGCCATGACAGCTAAACATGGCTGAGCCAGCAGTACGGATCGAAGAGTTCACTTCAAAAGGAGTCATGGAGCGCTCACTAGACGTAGCTTACTCGCCTTCGTCAAACTTATTTTCAAACAGCGCCTGCAAAGCGCTTAGGGCTTCGTTGGCATCGGGGCCTTCGGCATCCAAGGTGACCGTTACCCCTAGCCCGGCCGCAAGCATCATTACACCCATAATACTCTTGGCATTAACGCGTTGGCTTTGTTTGGCAATAAAAATATCACTACTAAAGCTAGATGCCACTTGGGTCAACTTGGCTGCTGCCCGAGCATGCAAGCCTCGCTTATTACTGATCACAATATCTACTGAAGGCATAACTACATTCTAGAATTAAAAAATCACTTGGCCAGTTTGACCACTCTTTAGCACCGCCTCAGCAAACTGCTCAACGGGCGTGTAGGTGTCTGCCACGGCTTTTAAGACCATGCTTAAGTTAGCGCCAGTCAATAGTCGGATATTTGCACCTTGGCTCCCAAGCTGCTGCTGAGCCTCGCGCGCAATCTGATAGGGACTCGCCCCCACCAAATCCGTCATAAATAAGTAAGACTGCCCCAAACTGGCGGGCCGTGACAGCTGACTCACTAAACGCTGGATCACCGCTGTGCTGTCCTCAGCAGGCGCCACATCTACGGCATGCAGTGTGGGGACAGCCCCTAAGACGTGCTCCGCACAACGTAAAAAAGCCGCTCCTAATGGAGCATGCATAATTAAAACGATGTGCGGACGCTTAGGCTGCGACGGCATTTTCAAGCGCTAACGCGAAATGCTCAGCCACATCACAATCCGTTTGCTGAGTAATTTCCACAAAGCAAGTGGGGCTGGTCACATTAATTTCAGTGAGATACTCCCCAATCACATCCAGGCCCACCAGCATGAGCCCACGAGCCCTTAAGACCGGACCCACTGTCTCCGCAATCTCACGATCGCGTTGCGTCAACGGTTGCGCAACCCCACGCCCACCAGCTGCCAAATTGCCACGCGTTTCCCCTGCTAAGGGAATACGTGCCAAGCAATACGGCATGGGCTCACCGTTTATAAGCAAAATACGCTTATCCCCATTTTTGATTTCGGGAATATAGCGTTGAGCCATAATAGTTTGCGTACCATGCTGAGTAAGCAGCTCGAGGATTGCGCCGACATTGTGCTCATTGGGACGTAAACGGAATATGCCCTCGCCGCCCATACCATCTAAGGGCTTGACGATGACGTCTTGGTGTTCCTGATGAAAGGCACGAATATGGGCCATATTGCTCGTGACGAGCGTGGGCGCCGTAAATTGTGCAAACTCGGTAATGGCTAATTTTTCTGGGTGATTTCGGATGGCCTCACCACGGTTAAATACGGCGACGCCCTGCTTTTCAATCAAGTCTAAAATATGCGTAGCGTATAAATACTCAAGATCAAAAGGCGGGTCTTTGCGCATGACCACGGCATCAAATTGACGGATATTGACGCGCTCATGGGTAGCAAGGCTTTGCCACCAGTTCGGCTCATGCAAATTCGCGTGGGCATCAATCGTGATCCGCTCACCACTCATGCTGACCTGACCTTGCTCTATGTACAACTGGGACTGCAGGGCTACACTAATTTCGTGACCACGCCGAATTAGAGCACGCATCATGGCAACCGAAGTGTCTTTGTAGGCCGCTAAGCTTGGTAACGGGTCAAGAATAAATAGTATTTGCATGAGAAATTCTAAAAAAACCCCTTCTTGGCCTAGGGCCGTGAAGGGGCGATTTGTATTAAATCGATAGCATC
>DWUQ01000170.1 GCA_019120675.1 Candidatus Paenalcaligenes intestinipullorum
ATGGTGAGCCCATCACAACTGTTGGCGCCATTCAGTAGGCGTACCTCCTTATGCGTGAACGACTCCCCGCTCTGGTCACTATTGTCTTACTCATCGCTTTGGTGGGAGGCACATGGTGGGCAGCCGAATACACTCAACGCAGCGTTGAGGTCGACCCACCCCGTCGGTTGACGCACGAGCCGGATGCATGGGCCGATGATTTTGTGCTGGTGCGCAGCAATGATCAGGGGGTCGCTGTCAATCGCCTCGAAGGGGAACACATGAAGCACTACCCCGACGACGACTCCTACGAAGTCTTTGACGCTCGGGCCATCAGCAACCGTATCGACTCGCCCATTACGATTGCCACGGCTGACTTAGCGGTCATGAATGAAAATGGCGAACGCATCACCATGCAAGGTGATGCCCATGTGCACCGTGTGCCCGATGCCGAACGCAAAGCCTTGGATGTACGCAGTGAAACCCTTATTATTCTTCCTGATGAGGATGTGGTGTACACCGACATTCCCGCGCTGGTGGTCAACGGTAACTCCACCATGCGTGGCACCGGCATGCGCTACAACAACCTGACCCGTCAACTCGAAGTCTACGCGGCTTCGGATGTAAAAATTTCTGGCCAAGATCGCCAAGCACCGCCCCCAGCCACCTCCAACCCTTAGCCTTTTGCTTATGAACGCTTACTTTGCCCCGGTCCGCTCAACTTCTACCGCCTACTCCGCTTGGTTGCGCTGGAGCGGCCTAGTAATGGGGGCGTGCTTGAGCCTAGCCTACCTTAGCCCCGTTTTGGCGCAAACCGAAGAGGAGCCCGACACCCTAATTTTGTCGGACACCTTGCACTACGATGACGTGAAACGGGAAAGTCATTTTGATGGCAACGTCACCATGACCCGCGGCAATTTGATTCTGTACTCGGATCATTTAGTGATGCGCGAGGACGAAGCCGGTCATCAATACGGCACCGCCACCGTGAGCGACAGCCCACGAGTGCGCTTACGCCAAGAAAGCCCTGAAAAATTCGAGCTCATTCACGCCGAAGGCCTACAAGCCGATTACGACAACAAAAGCAACGACCTGATTATTACCGGCCAAGCCATCGTCACGCGATACGTATGTGGGGAACCGTTTGACACCATTCATGGGGAAAAAGTGATCTACCACCAAGACACCGAAACCTACGAAGCCTTTGGGGGGCCACAATCCTCCGCGGCCAACCAACGGGTGCGTTCCGTCGCACGGCCCCGCGCCAAAATTGATGCGGCCCGTGCCGCCTGCCAACAAAAAGCAGCGAAGAAATAAACCATGACGGCACCCACCTCTCTTGATCCCAGCATCCAAGGCAGTTTGATTGCCACTGGACTCAGCAAGACCTACGGCAAACGTACGGTCGTCAAAGACGTCTCCTTAGCGGTCCACAGTGGGGAAGTGGTCGGCCTCTTAGGGCCAAATGGCGCGGGCAAGACCACGAGTTTCTATATGATCGTGGGCATTGTGCCCGCCGATCGAGGCCGCATTGAAATTGACGGCCAAGACATCGCTGGCCTAGCCATGCACAAGCGCGCCCATCTGGGGTTATCGTATTTACCCCAAGATGCCTCGGTCTTTCGTCGACTAACCGTCGAGCAAAATATTCTTGCCGTGCTTGAGCTACAACGCGATCGGCATACGGGCAAGCGCTTCACCAAAACGCAGCACCGCGAACAGTTAGAGAATCTGCTTAATGAGCTACAAATCACGCACATTCGCCACAGCACAGCCTTATCGCTGTCGGGGGGCGAGCGCCGCCGTGTGGAGATTGCCCGCGCCCTAGCCACGCAACCGCGCTTTATTTTGCTGGACGAGCCCTTTGCGGGGGTCGACCCCATTGCCGTCATCGAAATTCAGCGTATTGTGCATTTTCTTCGTGAGCGGGGCATTGGTGTCTTGATCACTGATCACAACGTCCGTGAAACCCTTGGCATCTGTGACCGTGCCTACATTATTAGTGATGGCAGCGTGTTGTCGAGCGGGCGCCCTGATGACATCGTTCATGACGAACAAGTACGCGAGGTCTACCTCGGCAAAGACTTCAAAATGTAATCAAAACACTGCCAAGCCGCAGTAAATAACGCGTTCCAAAAAGGGTGATACTTACTTGATATGTATCACCCTTTTTCCATTAAGCTTGGATATACTAAAGTTATCGCAACCCTATGGAGGCCACTTGTAGTTGTCATTTTTTACCAGGCGCGCGATATCGTGTGCGCCGCTCAATGGAGAACGCGCTATGAGCCTTAGCATTATTGGTCACAACCTCGAAGTCACCCCCGCTTTACGGGACTACGTCGCCAACAAGCTCGGTCGAATCAATCGTCACTTCGACAGTATTATTAGCACTCACGTTATTCTGTTCAAAAAACCCGTTCAGCACACCGCTGAAGTCACCCTGCGAGTCGCTGGCAAAGACTTACACTGCTCGGTTACGGCCGATTCCATGTACGCCGCCATTGATCTACTCGCCGACAAACTTCATCGCCAGGTTGTCAAAACCAAAGCCAAGGCGTATCGTCACCCTCATACGGCACTCAAACGTCTCGACCAACCGGCGGTCGCCCTCTAAGCACACGCCCAATTTTCGCTATCTTTGCTTTATCCTGTAATTGATAGCATGATAATGAGCCCCGTCTGATTTACGGGGCTTTATTGTTTTTATTGTTTCGTATTAAATGACGGCTATAGGCGTACTCTAGGCCTGCCGATGCCTTTAACTTATATTGGCTGCTATGAATCTTTTGTCGCGTATTTTGCCCCTCAACAATATCGTACTGGACCTGAACGCTACCAGCAAAAAGCGGGCCTTCGAACAGGCTGGCCTACTCTTTGAAAACCATAACGGGATTGCCCGTACCGTGGTATTTCAAAGCTTATTTTCTCGTGAACGCTTAGGTTCCACCGCGCTCGGACACGACGTTGCGGTACCACACGGCCGCATCAAAGACCTCAAAGAGCCCATAGCGGCCTTTTTACGCCTAAGCGAAGCGGTACGCTTTGACGCGTGCGATGGCCGTACCGCTCGTCTGTTGTTTATTTTGCTGGTACCCGAACACGCCACGCAGGTGCACTTAGATTTACTGGCTGAAATCGCCCGCCTCATGTCCGACGAGCAGATCCGTCACGAGCTGGCCACCGAAACCGACCCAGTACGCATTCACCAGCGCCTCACCGGCGCAGTGGCCGACTAAGCCATGCTTACGATCCAAGAGCTCGTCAGCGACAACAGTGAACGCCTACAGTTCAAATGGCTCGCGGGCGAGCAAGCGGCCGCGCATATTATTTTGGACAGCGGGGCTTCCTCCTCCGATCTGATTGGGCATTTAAATCTGATTCACCCCAAGCGCGTTCAAGTTTTTGGCCCCGAAGAGCTGTCTTATTACCATCATTTTGATCCAAAGCGGCGCTCGCATCATTTGGATGAGCTCGTTTCGGGGGGCGTGCCGGCGATTGTGCTCGCAAACCAGCTCAACGCCCCCGACGATCTGGTTCGCTTCTGCCAGCAGCGCCATGTACCGTTACTCAGTGCCAACACCGATGCGGCCGAGCTGATTGACCTACTACGTCTATACCTCACCAAACGCCTAGCGCCCTCCACCTTAATGCATGGTGTGTTTATGGATGTGCTAGGGCTGGGTGTGCTGATTACTGGCGAATCTGGTTTGGGCAAAAGCGAGCTCGCCTTGGAGTTAATCTCCCGTGGTCATGGTCTGGTGGCCGATGATGCAGTAGAGATTTCCCGCACTGCGCCCAATGTGATCGAAGGCCAATGCCCCCCTTTATTGCAAAATATCCTCGAAGTACGTGGCTTGGGCTTACTGGATATTCGCACTATTTTTGGTGAAACCTCGGTACGGCGCAAAATGAATTTAAAGCTTATTGTGCATTTGTTGCGCACCAATCCCGCCACCTTTGAACGCTTACCCATCCACAATCGTAGCGAAACCATTTTGGGCGTGGATATACTCAAAGTGCAATTGCAAGTCGCAGCAGGGCGTAACTTGGCGGTGCTGGTTGAGGCCGCAGTGCGCAACACTATTTTACATTTGCGTGGTATTGATACCATGAAAGAGTTCTTCGAACGCCAAGCATTGGCTATTATGGAGGGTAGTCGTCAGGCCGACGACCCGGCTTAATCCCACTTCGGTTTCCGCCTTTACGCATTAGGTCTATACAGTTACATGCTCAAAGTCGTTGTCATCACAGGTATTTCAGGCTCCGGCAAATCCGTCGGTTTACGATTACTTGAAGATGCAGGTTACACCTGCGTCGACAATCTCCCCGTTCCCTTTCTTAAAGATTTCATTCAGCGCTCGGCCGACACTGGCCTTGAGCGCATCGCCATTGCCATTGATGTGCGCGCACCAGGCGATCTGGCCCAACTCCCCCAGCTGCTGATTGATGTACGAGCAAATCCTACTGTGGCCTTACGGGTGATTTTTCTCGACGCCAACGACTACACCTTGCGCCAGCGTTATTCCGAATCCCGTCGGCGTCACCCTCTTACCGACCGCTTACGTGCGGATGGGCAATCCCCTTCCCTGCAAACCTGCATTGATGCCGAGCGCCAAATGATGGCCGCTTTGCGCGAGCAAGAGCATGTGATTGACACCAGTGACCTCACTCCCGGCCAATTACGCGCTTGGATTCGCGACCTGATCCAAGCGGATCGTGCGCCAGTGGTGCTGACCTTTCAGTCCTTTGCCTATAAACGCAGTGTGCCAGGCGATGCGGATTTGATGTTCGATGTACGCTGCCTGCCCAACCCCCACTACGACACCGAGCTTCGCCCACTTACGGGCCGCGATGAGGCCGTAGCCACTTGGCTGTCAAAGTTTGGCAGTGTGGAAACCATGATTGATGACATCGCCTCCTTTGTGGAGCGCTGGCTGCCGCTGTATATGCAAGACACCCGCAACTACCTCACCGTGGCGATTGGCTGCACGGGCGGACAACATCGCTCCGTGTATGTGGTCGAAGAATTGGCAAAGCGCTTCGCCCACCATTCCCCACTGCTGATTCGCCACCGTAATCAGCCCAGCTTGGACCTACCCGCGTGAGCAGGCCATGGATTGCCAGCCTACGGGGCGCTCTCTTAGTGTGCCTCGTGCTGGTGGCCGGCTGTGCCTCCACCCCCGGCACTGGGCCCAGCACCAAAGGGGGGGGGTACTACAAAGACGATGGCCCTGGACTAGATATCCCTAAAAACCTCCACGCCATTCCCAACGCTACGCCTCGCATCGAACAATACGCACCCGCCAACATGCGCCCCTACACCGTGCTTGGCAAACAATACATCCCGCTCACCGATGGCA
>DWUQ01000171.1 GCA_019120675.1 Candidatus Paenalcaligenes intestinipullorum
TGAATTGGATGCGTCTCAGTGCGGACTATCGTCGTGCGGTACCGGCTATGGCACTGGCCGAGATGGGTGCTGTGCCAAGCGCCGTTGCTGGGCAGTTGGTGGGCCAACCGGATTTACGCGCCCGTGTCAAAATGCACGATTCAGCTTGGGGCTGGAACGTTGGCTTAATTTATGAGTTGACGCCCGCCACACGCATTGGCCTGTCGTACCGTTCAAAAATAAAAATCAAAGCGCACGGTCATACCGACTTAACGGGTGGAGTACAAGTTAATCTCGGCGCCGGACCGATGCCGATTAACGTAGCCGAGTCCGCCAACGCCAACGCCACCGTCAAGCTGCCCGACACCGCTATTTTTAGTGTGACCCACCAACTGGACGATCAATGGCAGCTGTTGGCCGATGTGTCGTGGACCGGTTGGAGCAGCATTAAATCTCTAGACATCACCAACGATACTCTGCCTGGAGATTCCTTGGCACTGCGTTTCCGTGATGCATGGCGGGTCGCCTTGGGGGCCAACTACCGTTACAACCAGCAGTGGACGTTCCGTGGTGGGGTGGCGTGGGATCAAACCCCGATTCGCAATGCCGAGTACCGCCCTACTTCGTTGCCGGATAACGATCGCTACTGGGTGTCGCTCGGGGCGCAATATCGCTTCTCCCCGAATGCGACCGTGGATGTGGGGTATTCCCATTTATTCTTAAATAAAGCGCGTATTAATTATGGTGATCCTAAAAAAGGCACCATTCGAGGCAAGTACAAAGACAGCGCTGACATCATTGGGGTCCAGTTCTCGTATCAGTTCTAAGCTGAGCTGAGGCTTGCTTTGCCACACACTGGTGCCTTTAGGTACCCGTTTTTTATGGTAGCTTACAAGGCATACAGCAAAGTAATAACTAAATAGATTTTACTTCGTTCGCGGTATATACGGCTCTCTATAGAATGATTTCATCACTCTTTATAACTTGAGATGCTATGTTTGCCTTGTCACGTTTGCCTGAGTCCACTCAAGGCGTATTGACCGAACTAACGCAAAATCTTGATGCGGCCTCACTCAATTGGCTGTCGGGATATTTGGCTGGGATCGCCCAGCATAAAACCGGTCAAGATCAACCGCAGTTAGTTGCTGTCCCCTCTCCTGCTGCCGCACCCGTTGCGGCGGCGCGTCCTGCGACCATTATTTTCGGTAGCCAAACGGGTAATTCCGAGCGCATCGCCACCCAACTGCACGAGCAGTTCCAGCAAGCGGGCTTGCAAGCTCGCTTGGTGCGGGCCGATCGCTATTCCACCCGCGAGCTCAAAGACGAAGAAGTCCTCTTTATTGTCATGAGCACCCAAGGCGAGGGCGACCCACCCGATGATTCCATTGGCTTTGTGGAGTTCTTGCAAGGTAAGCGCGCACCCAAGCTCGACAAACTGCAGTTTGGCGTACTGGGGCTGGGCGATTCCTCTTACCCCTTATTCTGTGGCATCGCCGAGACGATTGAAAAACGCCTCATCGAACTGGGCGCGACCAAGCTTCTCGATACGGGCATGGCCGATCTCGATATCGAAACCGTGGCCAACCCTTGGCGCGAACAGGCCATTGAGCTCACCAAGCCCTTGCAACAAACCGCTGTCGCGCCCGCCAATGCGGGTACTGTTACCCCCATCCGCCCCGAAGTCAGCGTCTACACCCGCGACAACCCTTTTAAAGCCACCCTTTTAGAAGCGCAAGGCATTACCGGCCAAGGCAGCACGCGCGATGTGCGTCACTTTGAGCTATCCCTAGAGGGCAGCGGTTTGCAGTACGAGCCCGGCGATTCGCTGGGTGTATGGCCCACCCAAGACACGCGTTTAGTGGCCGACGTGTTGGCCTTGCTAGAGCTAGACGGCGACGAAAGCATTACGGTACAGCAGCAAACCCATAGCTTACGCGACTGGCTCACCCATTACCGCGAGCTCACCCAGTTGACCAAACCGTTTCTAACCGCTTTAGCGGAGCGTGCAGACAGCGAGGAACTACGGCACATTCTAAGCCCAGAGGGCATTGAGGACTTCAAAGCCTTAATGGACAGCCATCAGGTGCTGGATGCCTTGCAGCGCTTCCCCGCTACGTGGACGGGCCAGCAACTGGTCGAAGCCTTGCGTGCTTTAGCACCGCGTATGTACTCCATCGCCTCCAGCCAAGCCTTAGTGGATGAAGAAGTACACCTGACGGTGGCCAATGTGCAGTACGACTTCAACGAGCAAGCACGTTGGGGGGTAGCGTCTAACTACTTAAGCCAACTTGAGGAAGGCGCAGAGGTGCGGGTCTTTGTGGATCGTAACAGTCGCTTCAAGCTGCCGACGAACCCGGCTACCGACATCATCATGATTGGCCCCGGCACCGGTATTGCCCCCTTCCGTGCTTTTGTGCAAGAACGCAGCGCCACCGAAGCCACGGGCCGCAACTGGCTGTTTTTCGGCAACCCGCACTTTACGACAGATTTTCTGTATCAGCTCGAATGGCAACACGCGCTCGAAGACGGTGCCCTCACCAAAATGGACGTGGCTTTCTCTCGTGATCAACCCGAAAAAATTTACGTACAACACAAGCTGTTAGAGCGCGCCACAGAGCTCTACGAGTGGCTACAAAATGGCGCACACCTGTATGTCTGTGGCGATGCCAACCATATGGCCAAAGACGTTCACCAAGCGTTACAGCAAGTGGCCCAACAGGCGGGCGGCTTAGACGAAGACGCTGCCCGTCAATGGATTGATGGCTTAGCCGCCGAAGGCCGCTACGCCCGCGACGTTTACTAGAAGAACCCTATGACTGACAAACTTGCCCCTT
>DWUQ01000172.1 GCA_019120675.1 Candidatus Paenalcaligenes intestinipullorum
GGGGGTGCCGCAAACGTAGCGCGTAATATTGTCGCTTTAGGGGCTCAAGCCACGTTGCTAGGGATTGTCGGCCAAGACCTGACGGCCGATGAGTGCGAGCTCTTGCTCACAGAGGCGGGGGTACACGCCCACCTAGTGCGGGATGACCACATGCCCACCACCTTAAAATTACGAGTGTTGGGTCGGCAACAGCAATTGTTGCGTGTGGATTTTGAGGAAACCCCCAGCGCCACAAGTTTAGAAGCTTTAAATACAGAAGCAGCAGCTCTGGTGGCCAAGCATGATTTAATTGTACTGTCTGATTATGCCAAAGGCAGTTTGGCGCATGTGCAGACTTTGATTCGCCTTGCTGAGGCCGCTCAAGTGCCCGTGCTTGTTGATCCAAAAGGGGATCAGTATCAACGTTATGCAGGCGCAACCGTGCTGACTCCGAATCGCTTAGAAATGGAGCAGGCTGTCGGCAAATGGCAGGATGAAGCTGAGTTGCAGCATAAAGCGGAAGCGTTACGCCAACAGTTGGGGCTTGAAGCCGTATTAATCACGCGCTCCGAGCAAGGTATGACGATCTTTACCGCCCAGGGGCGGCATCATGCCGATGCGCGCGCTCAAGAGGTGTTTGATGTGTCAGGGGCGGGCGATACCGTTTTAGCCACCTTGGCCGTCACTCGTGCGGCAGGCCTCACGTGGCAGGCAGCGATGGATTGGGCCAATGTGGCCGGTGGGATTGTGGTTGGAAAATTAGGGACTTCAGTAGTCCATCATGAGGAATTGGAATGATTGTTGTAACGGGTGGGGCAGGCTTTATAGGCAGCAATATCGTCGCTGGCCTAAATCAGCAAGGGCAAAGTAATATTTTAGTGGTGGATGATCTACAAGATGGTGATAAGTTTCGCAATCTTGTGGATTTGTCGATTGCGGATTATCAAGACAAAGACGCCTTTCGTGAGCGCATTCGCCACGATGATTTGGGCCCGATCGAAGCGATTTTTCACCAAGGGGCGTGCTCAGACACTACTGAGCGTGATGGTCGATTCATGCTCGATAACAATTATCAAGTCACTCTTGAGCTGTTTCATTATGCTCAGCGCAAAAAAATTCCTTTTATCTATGCTTCCTCGGCAGCGGTATATGGAGCGAGCGATACGTTTACAGAACGCCCATGCAATGAAAAGCCATTAAATGTTTATGGCTACTCTAAGCTGCTCTTTGATCAGGTATTACGTCAGCATCTAGCCGAGTTAAACGCCCCAGTAGTGGGACTGCGTTATTTCAATGTGTATGGCCCCCGTGAACAGCACAAAGGGCGTATGGCGTCTGTCGCGTGGCACAATATTCAGCAGTTCGAAAAGCAGGGTCAAGTTAAATTGTTTGCGGGTTGGGATGGCTATGTGAATGGTGGCCAAGAGCGCGATTTTATTTCTGTTGCGGATGTGGTGGCCGTTAACTTGCATTTCCTAGGTGCTTCGCAAGCGCAGTCAGGAGTTTATAACTGTGGCACAGGCCGGGCGCAGCCTTTTAATGATGTGGCCTTGGCGGTCATTAACGGTATGCGAGCGCATCGTGGCGAAGCTGAGCTTAGTTTGGCCGAGGCTGTGGCGCAAAACTATTTAGAATACATTCCGTTTCCGGATGATCTTAAAGGACGCTATCAAAGCCACACCCAAGCCGACCTAGCACAGCTTCGTGCCGCCGGTTATACCGCTGATTTTTCATCCGTGTATGAAGGGGTTCAGGCTTACGTACAGCACTATTTAGCGCAGTATACGTAGTAGTACGCTTGGCTAAAATTCGGCAGTCGTCCTGTTAAAACAGCGGCTTCGCGGCACTATAAGGATTCAGTATTTTTGGAGAAACTTATGAATCCTTTTTTACAATCTACTGTGGCCCAACCACTAAACCAAGCTTCAAAATCGCGCTGGCTATCTGCACGACGCATTACACTTGGCCTTTTGTTGGCCAGCGGTCTTGTGCCACACTGGGCCTTAGCCACCGATCTAAACACCGCAGATGCCCAAGCCCTTGAAGCCCTAAAAGGCATCGGCCCTAAAACGGCACAAGCCATCCTCGAAGAGCGGGAGCGAGGTGGGCCGTTTATTAACGCCGAAGACTTCCAAGAGCGGGTGCGTGGCATGGGGCCTAAAAAAGTTGAAGGTCTGTTACAATACGGACTGATCATTGAGGTGGCACCACGATCAAGTCAGTAAAATTCCTTTATCATTTTGCAATTGCGTGAGCAGCTAGTACAGTAATTGCTGAAGCCACTGCGTTTGTTTATGCAAAGCAGTGGCTATAAACCAAATTTATCCCATCGAACTTATGAATGCCTACCCCACTATCGAAGACACCATTGGTCATACTCCCCTAGTACGTTTACAGCGTTTATATGCCGATTTATTGGCTGAGCGGGGGAATATTTTACTAGCTAAATTAGAGGGCAATAACCCTGCAGGCTCGGTCAAGGACCGGGCAGCCAGCTCAATGATTCGCCATGCTGAAGCCCGCGGTTTAATCCAACCAGGCGATACGCTGATCGAAGCCACCAGTGGTAATACTGGCATTGCCCTAGCGATGATTGCTGCGGTGCGTGGCTACAAAATGATCCTGATCATGCCTGATAACCTTTCCGTCGAGCGGCGTGCTGCCATGGCCGCCTACGGAGCTAAGCTTGTGCTGACGCCGGCTTCCGCTGGGGGCATGGAGTACGCACGTGATTTAGCCTTAAGCATGCAAGCTAATGGTGAGGGCAAGGTTCTGGATCAGTTTGCGAATACCGATAATCCGTTAGCTCACATCGAAGGCACAGGTCCCGAACTTTGGCAACAAACCTCAGGCCGTATTAGCCACTTTGTCAGCGCCATGGGCACGACAGGCACCATCATGGGCGTAGGGCAGTATTTAAAGCAACAAAACCCAAATGTGGTTGTTGTAGGCGCACAGCCTGCCGAAGGCTCGCAAATTCCTGGCATACGCAAATGGCCCGAAGCCTACCAACCGGCCATTTACAACCCCAAAGGCGTTGACCACTTCGAGCTCATAGAACAGGCCGAAGCGGAGCAAGCCGCCCGCGATCTGGCGGCTATCGAGGGTATTTTTGCTGGCATCTCTACTGGTGGTGCCTTGGTGGCTGCTCGTCGTATTGCCGAGCAGGTTGAAAAAGCCACCATTGTATTTATTGCCTGCGATCGCGGTGACCGTTACTTATCAACGGGCGTATTTAATGAGCGGCCTTAACGTTACGCTCCAATTCTGCCGCTAAGTCGACCACCGAGGTCGCATAAAAATAACTGCGGTTATAGTGGGTGAGGGCATAAAAGTTAGGGGTGGCAATTCGGTACTGCACATTCTGGCTGGGCTCATCCACTAAATTAATCACGCCCAGTTTCGTAGTGCGTAGCCATGTAGGAAGCGGCTCGACCGTGCTGTGAGCACCGGCTTGGCTTAATTGTTGCCAGCTCAGGGTTGGTTGTAAGCCACCTGTCACCAGACTGGCAGGGTCCTTGGGTAAGCTTGCTTTTACAAAGCTTGGTAAACCAGGTTGCCAGCCATGAACGCGCAAAAAGTTCGCCACGGAAGCGGTAATGTCTGGGATGGATCGATATAAATCCACATACCCCTTTTGGGTGTAATCCACCGCAAAGCGTTTAATACTGCCTGGCATAAATTGCGGTAAGCCCATGGCGCCGGCGTAGGAGCCATAGGCTTCTGAAATTTTAATTTTTCCTTGGTAATCCAGCACTAATAAATCGGCAAGTTGGTCCCTGAATAACGCGCCCCGTTCGGGACGGCTGTCATCTGGATAGCTAAAGCCCAAGGTGGCTAAAGCGTCCAACACTTTAAAGTCCCCAGTGTAGCGTCCGTAGATCGTCTCGACGCCAATAATCGCCACAATAATGGATGCGGGCACGCCATACGTTTGCTCAACCTCATTGAGGATGCCTTGATTTTGTTGCCAAAATTTGACTCCAGCATTAATGCGTATGGGATCAACGAAGCGCTCGCGATACGTAATCCAGCTGCGCTTTACGCGCCCCTTGGAGGGGGCCATCAAGCGTGCCGCGCTGGCATTATATTGAGCCGCTTGTAAGTGCTGTTGTACAAACTCTAAAGGCAGCTCTTTGGTGATTGAGACCTCTTGTGCCCAAGAATCGAGCCAAGGCGCTAAGCGACCATCTGTTAAATGGAAAGTGCTACGCCCCGAAACCGAATCCCCCCCTTTGATTGGGCGCTCAGCCACATTAGGCTGAAAGGATGACGTGGGTGGTGAGTACGGTTCGCTAAGTGCTTGAGGGGTCGATACGGTTGCCTGTTGAGGCGACTGAGCATGAGGCGTAGAAGTGCTTGCGCATGCGGATAAGGTCAAGAGGCTAAACGTGAAAAGTAATGAGCGCTTCATGATTTAAAAGATAGATTAATAAGTATGGCTCAATCGTACCGCTTAAACGATCACCTAGGTAATTCTGTACTCTATGCGGCAACAAAATTAGTAGCGGTTAATTCAAGGGGATTTCTTTGTATTGTGGCTGCCATTTGGTAAGCTCATGGGTTAACACACAGTTAGCAACGATTAGTCCAGTCAAGGGCGTGCGCTCAGTTCTACTCTAAGCGCGAGGTTGAATTTTTTTATGTTACCTTAGGTAATATTGCTTTGGAGAAAACCGGATGAAAATCTTGGTACCCGTAAAACGCGTTGTGGATCACAACGTCAAGGTGCGTGTGAAGTCCGATCAATCGGATGTGGACATTGCAGACGTCAAAATGTCCATGAACCCTTTTGATGAAATTGCGATGGAAGAAGCAATCCGCCTCAAAGAAAAAGGCATTGCAACAGAAATTATTGCCCTGTCGTGCGGTACGGCGGCTAGTCAAGATACTCTACGCACCGCGTTAGCTATGGGAGCAGACCGCGGTATCTTAGTGCAAACGGATACCCCACTGCAGCCCTTAGCCGTCGCCAAGCTTATCAAGACCGTAGTCGACAAAGAAGCCCCTCAGCTTGTACTGATGGGCAAACAAGCGATTGATGATGACGCCAATCAAACAGGGCAAATGACGGCTGCACTCTTGGAGTGGCCTCAAGCCACTTTTGCCAGTGAAATCACCATTACAGAGGGGCACGCTGAGGTCACCCGCGAAGTGGACGGTGGCTTAGAAACGCTTAAGCTCACTTTACCCGCAGTGGTTACGGCTGATCTGCGCTTAAATGAGCCGCGTTTTATTACCTTACCTAATATTATGCGCGCCAAGAAAAAGCCCCTCGACACCACTACACCCGAAGAGCTTTCTGTAGACGTTAGCCCGCGTTTACGTATCCTAAAAGTAACCGAGCCACCCGTA
>DWUQ01000173.1 GCA_019120675.1 Candidatus Paenalcaligenes intestinipullorum
ACTATATATCCTAGCCCCCGCCGCTGAACGCCTGCGCTTAGGCCTGGTGCTCAGTACGGCTGGTACGGCTACGCTGACAGTCCCGCCAATACAATACATACCCCAACGGACTCATTAAGGCCACCACACCGCGTGCACGCCAACCACGTAGTTTATAGCCAGCGGGGGCCTTGGTTTGTGTGGCTCGCAAGTGCTTGCCAAAGCGAGTGTAACGCACCGCGGCCATGAGCCAGGCTTTTGGATCATGCTTGGCCCAAGGCCAACAAAACTGCACCGTATCATAAGCCAAGAGCCACAAGCCCAGCGCATGTTGTTGTGATGTTTTCCCTTGGACAGACAGCGAGTCCGCACTATCGTAATACACTCTAAACACCGTGTTTACGAAGCGTGTTTTGTAGCCCGCCCGTGCGATCGACCGCCACACTAAACTTTCGGGTACAAAGCCAGGGATGTCTTCGGGGAAGGGAAACTTAGCCAGCACATCGGTGCGTAAAGCACCGAACTTTTCTCCACGTACGTTGTAACGAAAATTAAGCTCTAACGAGGTAATATCCAAAGGATCCGCTGGAAATCGATCCCCAACAATTTGTCCATTGGGCCGTGCGCAAAGCCCCACCACACCCAAATAGTTAGCGCGCTCACTGGCATCGATGGCTGCCCAATGTTTTTGTAATTGCTCTAACGCATTCGGCACAAGGGTGTCGTCACTGTCTAAAGCAACCAGAAGCTCGCCTTTGGCTAATTTAACCCCTTGGTTAAAAGCCGTTTTCTTGTGTTGATTAGTTTGCCAGTGGTAGACAATAGGAAAGCTGGCTTGACGCTGCCATTGGGCTACCAGCTCGGCCGTGTGATCGGTCGAACCATCATCCACAATCACCCACTCAAAATCCTGTACGCTTTGCTCGCACAACGAATCGTAGGCGCGCTGCAAGGTATGCGCTCGATTATAGGTGGGGGTCATGATGGTAAAGGGGTAGACGCTCGACATGGATCATTCCTAAAAAATCCGCTGGGTACGACCTCGTTTTAGCCTTTAAGGGCACAATAAACATCGCGTATACATAGCAGGCAAACAAAGCACCTTTAGCATAAATGAAAAAAACCACAGACTGTACATCTGTGGTTTCATTTTTCATAACTTACAGCAGGTAGTGTCTGCTCGCGTTAAAATTAAGGCAGGCAAACCTTTGCTGAGGTTAGACGCGTTTTACTTTTTCGAGCATTTTGAACACGCTTTTAGGCGAACGCACGAAAAGGCGCTTGAACGCTTTGCCCAAACAACGACGCTCAAGCGTGTTGCGACGTGTGCGCTTAATTTCAGCCATGGTTTTCTCCGGAATACGATGCTAATGAAAAACAGGCTTAGTACGCCTGTCGTAAACAAAGCAAAATTCTACCGTAAAGCACGCTAAGATACAAAAACAAGCTGCGTTTTTATTGGCCCTCCTCTTTACTGTTGTCGTTTTTCTAACCATGAGCTCTCAAATCCGCATCTTTGGTGCACGCCAAAACAATCTGAAAAACCTTGATGTGAGCATTAACACTGGCGAGTTAACGGTGATCACAGGCGTCTCAGGCTCGGGCAAAAGCTCTCTAGCCTTTGATACGTTATACGCCGAAGGTCAACGTCGGTACGTTGAGACCTTTTCGCCGTATGCGCGGCAGTTTTTAGATCGGATGGACAAGCCAAAAGTGGACAAAATCGAGGGGGTATTGCCTGCCATTGCTATTGATCAGGTCAACCCTGTGCGCAACTCACGCAGCTCGGTGGGCACGATGACGGAGCTCAACGACTACCTCAAGGTGCTGTTTGCGCGGTTAAGCCACTTACACTGCCGGCAATGTGCCCAAGAGGTCCGGCCCGACAGCCCCCAACGCATTCTAACGACGCTACAAGAACGCTGTGCGGAGCATGACCCGCGTTTGTTTGTGTGTTTTGCCGTTACGGTACCCAGCAATTTTAGCCAAGAAGAGGTCGAAGGTTTTTTACAGCAGCAGGGCTATACCCGCCTGCATGCCGAACGCACCCAAGTCACGCCCGAAACAGCCGCTTTGCCGAAAAGTAAGCAAACCACTCAGCGCGTGCTGTATGTGTTGCAGGATCGCTTTCGTCTAAGTCGTGCTGAGCCTGAGCGCGTCATGGAAGCCCTTGATGCGGCGATGCGGCATGGTCAAGGCCGCCTGAGTATTTTTGCTCAGAACGAGGCCGATGCCCCCGAAATTGAATGGGTGTTTACCAACCAGCTGCATTGCTCCCACTGTGATATTGATTACAGCTACCCCCTACCCAGTAGCTTTTCTTTTAATTCGCCTTTAGGGGCCTGCCCCACTTGCCGTGGCTTTGGGCGGGTAATGGGCATTGATTATGATTTAGTCATACCGGACCCTTCTAAAAGCCTGCTTGAAGGGGCGATTCGTCCTTGGCAAACCGCCTCGTATCAAGCACACCAAAAAGACCTGGAGCGCTATGCGCCCAAAGCAGGGGTGCGCTTAGGGGTGCCTTGGGCACAGCTGCGCCCTGAGGAGCAGGCTTGGGTACTGCATGGCGACCCTGATTGGCAAGGCGGCAACAAAGCGTGGAAGCACCAGTGGTATGGCGTGGATCGGTTTTTTGATTGGCTAGAAAGCCGCAGCTATCGGATGCATGTCCGGGTCATGCTGTCTAAGTACCGCAGTTATACCCCTTGTCCAGATTGCTTAGGCGCTCGCTTAAAGCCCGAAGCCTTATTATGGCGCGTCGGCCAAGAAAGCGCGGCCGCCGAGCCGGGCTATCAGCGTTTTATGCCCCCCGCTACCGCATGGTCGACCGAGCAGCTGGAGCAGTTACCCGGCTTGCATATCCACGATTTGATGCGCATGTCGATTGAGCAAGTGCGGCAGTTTTTTGAGCAGCTTGAGCTGGGCGCACAGTTTGATGCTGCAACCAGTTTATTACGCAAAGAAATCCTCAATCGTTTAGGATTTTTGTGTGATGTCGGGCTCAGCTATTTGTCCTTAGACCGACAAAGCCGCACCCTTTCAGGGGGTGAGGTGCAACGCATCAACCTCACCACCGCCTTAGGCACCTCCCTGGTAAATACACTCTTTGTGTTGGATGAACCCTCCATCGGCTTGCACCCGCGCGATATGCACCGGGTGGTCGAGGTCATGCACCGTTTGCGCCAGCACGGCAATACCTTAGTAGTGGTCGAGCACGACCCGCAAGTCATGGTTGCCGCGGATCGCATCTTGGATATGGGGCCTGGCCCCGGCGAGCGCGGCGGGCAAATTCTATTTGATGGCTCCCCCAGTGCGTTGCGTCAGGCCGAGACCCTAACCGGTCAATACCTCCGGGGCGAGCGACACATTGATGCGCCGTTACCCGCCGCCGTCACCTCCAACACGCCCAAACTGCTCCTAGAAGACGTGAGCGCACACAACCTTAAGCATATTTCGATCGCCTTTCCGCTTGGGCATATGGTTTGCGTAACAGGGGTGTCGGGTTCGGGTAAATCCACCTTAATTCAAGATGTGCTCTACCCCGCTTGGCTAAAATCCCAAGGCTTACCCACCGAGGCACCCGGCACGTATGGGGCTTTATTAGGAACAGAGCAATTGGCGGATGTGGTGATGGTGGATCAGAGCCCCATTGGTAAAACTGCACGCTCCAACCCTGCCAGCTATGTGGGAGCCTTTGATGCCATTCGTAAGCTTTTCGCTAAAGCGCCGCTGGCCATCGAGCGCGATTACAAGCCAGGCATGTTTAGCTTTAACAGTGGCGATGGACGCTGCCCGACCTGTGGGGGCACCGGTTTCGAGCACATCGAGATGCAATTCCTCTCAGATGTATATTTACGTTGTCCAGATTGCGACGGTAAACGTTTTCGTCCAGAGGTGTTAGAGGTGCGTGTTGAGCATCGAGGGGCAACCGCTTCCATCGACGAAGTGCTCGCTATGACTGTACACGAAGCGCTCGAGTTTTTTGCAGGATTACGCGATATCCAAACGGCTTTAGCGCCCCTACAAGATGTGGGGCTGGACTACCTAAGCTTGGGCCAGCCCGTGCCAACTTTATCTGGCGGCGAGGCGCAGCGGCTAAAACTAGCGGGGCATTTGGCCGAAGCCAGCAAAAGTCGCTTATCGCGTGTGGCCGTCGCTAAAAAGGGCAAGTTGTTTCTATTTGATGAGCCCACCACAGGGCTGCATTTTGATGACATCGCCAAGCTCATGCGCGCTTTTCGTAAGCTGCTGACTGCAGGGCACTCCCTGATTATTATCGAGCACAACCTGGATGTGATTCGTGCTTCCGACTGGATTATTGATCTGGGCCCAGAAGGCGGGACAGCCGGTGGACAAATTGTGGCCGAGGGCACCCCAGCGGATATTATGACTTGTGCGGCCTCGTATACCGGCCAAGCGCTTACCGAATACGAAGCCAGCATTGTGGGTGAGCATTGGACAGCGCCCCCTGTACTGGCCGCCGAGCCGCCCCTTGCCTACCAATCGAATCAAATTACCATCCTCAATGCTAAGGAGCACAATCTAAAAGGCATTGATGTCACGATTCCTCGCGATACCTTTACCGTGATTACGGGGGTATCGGGTTCAGGCAAGTCCACGCTGGCCTTTGATATTCTATTTAATGAAGGGCAGCGTCGCTATTTGGAATCACTGAACGCCTACGCACGCTCAATCGTGCAGCCAGCTGGGCAACCGGATGTGGACGCGATTTATGGGATTGCCCCCACTGTGGCAATCGAGCAGCGCACCAGTCGAGGCGGTCGCAAATCCACCGTCGCCACGATGACAGAAATTCATCACTTTTTACGGCTGTTGTATGTGCGCCTTGCCACGCAACTTTGCCCCAATTGCCGAGTACCAGTAACCCAACAAAGCCCCGAACAAATTCTGGCGCAGATACTGCGTGAGCACCGCGATCAGCCGGTCACCTTGTTGGCTCCGCTTATCCAAGCACGCAAAGGCTACTACACCGATCTTGCCGCGTGGGCAGGCAGTAAAGGTTTTGGTCACTTGCGCGTCGATGGTGCAATGATTCCCGTCAATCCATGGCCACGCTTGGATCGCTACCAAGAGCACACCATTGAGCTGCCTGTCAGTACGCTGACACCGAGCGCCAACAATGAGGAAACCTTACGTTCTGCTTTGCAGCAGGCTTTAGAGTATGGCAAAGGTAACCTCAGTATGTTGGCCGAAGCCTCTCAGGCGCTGACCCACTTTTCCACTCGACGCGCCTGCTCCTGCTGTGGACAAAGTTTCCCTGAGCCGGATCCACGCATGTTTTCCTACAACTCCAAACACGGTTGGTGCTCCACCTGCTTTGGTACTGGGTTAAAACTTCAAGGCTTTGACAGCGAGCAAACCGGCGAAGAAAGCACGTGGCTTAATGAGGAGGCCTCTGCGGAACAGTCCTGCCCCAGTTGTCAGGGTCAGCGTTTAAACCCGCAGTCCTTGGCTTTTAAGTGGCATCAACGCTCGATTGCTGAGCTAACCGCCTTATCTGTTGATGAGGCTGCGGAGTTTTTCACTCATGTGGAGGTATCGGAACGCGATGCGGCGGTCGCCCGCGATATTTTTACTGAAATCCAAGGACGCTTGCATTTCATGCAGGAAGTCGGCCTGAGCTATTTGGTGTTGGATCGCGCTGCACCGACGCTATCAGGCGGGGAAGCGCAACGCATTCGTCTCGCTTCCCAACTGGGGTCCAACCTACAAGGGGTATGTTATGTGTTGGATGAGCCCACGATCGGCCTGCACCCGCGCGATAATCGCATTTTGCTCAACGCCATGCAACGCCTAGAGGCGAACGGCAACACGCTTGTGGTGGTCGAGCATGACGAAGACACCATTCGCCAAGCGCAGCATATTATTGATATGGGCCCCGGCGCGGGTACGCGTGGAGGCCGTGTGGTGGCCGAGGGCACGGTGGAGGACATTCTAGCGAACCCCAATTCGTTGACGGGCCAGTATTTACGTCAACCTATTCGACATCCTTTAAGGGGCGAACGTCGTGCGGTAGATGCTGCTGACCCCAAACTCACAGTAATCAAGGCTGACAAGCACAATTTGCAACAGCTCACGGCGCATATTCCCATCAATCGTCTCAGCGTCATTACTGGTGTTTCGGGCTCGGGGAAATCCACGTTTGCCCGTGAAGTGGTGCTGGACAACCTCTTGCGTGTCTTGCATCAAAAGGATCAATCGGGCTGGCAAGGCTGTGAACGCATTGAGGGCTGGGAACAGCTGGATCGCGTACTCGAAGTCGATCAAACACCGATTGGCAAGACCCCTCGTTCGTGCCCAGCAACGTACATCGGTTTTTGGGATCTGATTCGTCGTGTGTTTGCGGACACGCGTGATGCACGCTTACGGGGTTGGACCGCCTCACGTTTTTCTTTTAATACTGGCGACGGCCGCTGCCCCGAGTGTGGCGGCCAAGGAATGCTGACCTTAGAAATGAGCTTTTTGCCGGATATCAAGGTGCCGTGTGAGCGCTGTCGGGGGCAACGGTTTAATGACGATACCCTGAGCGTGCGCTGGCAAGGCAAGAGTATTGGCGAAGTGCTCAATATGGAGGTCGACGAGGCCGTCGAGTTTTTTGCCAACAACGCTCGTATTTTACGTCCCCTTAAGCTCATGCAGGATGTCGGGCTCGGTTATCTAACCTTAGGTCAACCTTCACCCACTCTATCTGGCGGCGAAGCCCAACGGGTCAAGCTGGTCACAGAGCTCACCAAAGCTCGCCTCGACGAAGGGGTAATTCGCACTGGACGGGCCAGCCGTTTGCCGCATACGCTGTATGTCTTGGATGAACCGACGGTGGGCTTAGCGATAGCCGATGTGGAAAAACTGCTTCATGTGCTGCATCGCCTCACGGACGCGGGCAACACCGTGGTCGTCATTGAACACAACCTAGATGTGATTGCCGAAGCCGACTGGATTGTCGACTTAGGCCCTGAAGGCGGCAGCGGCGGTGGCCAGCTGGTGGTTGAAGGCAGCCCCGAGACCGTGCAAAATACGGCTTCCTCTCACACTGGGCAGGCTCTACTCGAGTTCTTATCACGCTAATGCTTTGTCGTTTTGAAAACCGTCTGACTCAACAAGCTTTGGTACTTGAAGACTACCAAGGTCAGGCCACCGTTACCCATGCAGCAGAATTAGCCGATTTTTATGCGGCGATCCGCCGTGCTCAATCCAAAGGATGGTGGACCGCCTTAGTGCTGGATTATGAAGCGGGTTGGCTGTTTATCGACCCGCCTTCAGGCCTGCCTCACCCCACCCAACCGGTGATGCGCGCCTTGTTCTTTGCGCAGCCTCATATGGGCTCACCTTGGGGCGCACCGACCTCTGCTGCGACGCTACGCGCCCAGCTTAACACCTCGAAGTCTGCCTATTTGGCAACGCTCGCCCGTATCCGCGAAGACTTACATCAAGGGGAATACTATCAGGTCAATTACACCGTTGAGTTGGCGGTGCAGGCTTGCGCCTCGCCTGAGCACATCTATCGCCAGATTGCCAATCAGCACCCCACTGCTTATGCGGTGTACCTTGACGACGGCCAACGACAAATTGCCTCCTTTTCACCCGAGCTGTTTGTCCAGCACCAAGATCAGCGTCTACGCGTTAAGCCAATGAAAGGTACACGCCCGCGCTTTTTAGACCCTGCGTCTGATCAGGCCTCGGCTCAGGCCTTACGCCAAAGCGCTAAAGACTGCGCAGAAAACATTATGATTGTGGACTTACTACGCAATGATTTGGGCCAACTTGCCACCCCAGGTAGTGTGCAGCCTCATGCGCTGCTCGAAGTCGAACAATACCCGTCTGTTTGGACCATGACCTCCACCATTGAGGCGCATTGTGCTCAAGCAAGCTTAGAGCAGGTGCTGCCCGCGCTTTTTCCATGTGGCTCCATTACGGGCGCCCCTAAGCGTGCTGCAATGCATGCCTTACACCAGTACGAACAACGCGCACGGGGCATCTACTGTGGCAGCTTGGGTTGGCTGGCCCCAAACGGTGACTTTGAGTTGAATGTGACCATTCGCACCTTAGAGTTTAATGAGGCCGGACAGGCTCGCTTTGGGGTGGGTGGCGGCATTGTCTACGACTCCGACCCCGAGCAAGAGTGGGAGGAAATATTTTGGAAAGCACGACTTTTAGGTTGTCCCATTGAGTACCAACCCGCGAGCTCATGATGTCAAACTCGATGACTACATTGCCGGATCGCCCAGACTCGCCCCCTTATTTAATTGAAACCATGCAAGGTAATGCACAACAAGGCGTTCCTTTACTGGCGCAACACCTAACGCGGCTACAGCATTCCGCAGAGGCGTTGCACTACCCTTGCCCACTGGAGGCGATTCGTACTGCTATTGAAAAGCAATGCCAGAAACTCAACTCCCATGCCCATCGACTGCGCCTGTGTTTGCACGCAAATGGCGAGTTCAGCCTCACCGCTGATCCTTTAGCACCGACTCCGCAACCCGTACAACTGTCCCTCAGCCGCACAGCACTGCCGAACTCCTCATGGTTGCAGCATAAAAGCAGCCATCGCCCTTGGTACGACGCGGCGCAAATATGGCTCAGCCAGCATCCGGCTTATTTTGATGTGCTGTTTTTAAATGAACACAACCAGCTCTGTGAGGGCAGTCGCAGTAATGTCTATTTATTTGTTGAAGGCCAGTGGCTCACACCGTTACTGGGCGCAGGCCTACTGCCCGGTGTGATGCGCGCGCAGCTCTTAGAGCAAGGCCTAGTACGAGAAGCAGCATTGACGAAGCAAGATCTACTCAACGCCTCGGCGTGGCGTGTATCCAATGCCTTACGTGGCTGGCTCGACGCTACTTTGGACGCTACGGAAATTAACCTTTAAGCACCGTATCGATGGCCCACTGGGCCGCCAACATGCCCATCGGGGCGGTAACCGTCACCAGTGAACCATATCCCGCACAGGATAAGCCTTGTGGTGCCGTAGCCGGTGCACAACTCGTACTTGTTGCGGGTTGGGTCGCTGCTTGCTCGACCCAGAGGCAACTCACCCCCATTTTGGGCACTCGAGATTTTTTATCAGCTTTGGGCTTGGCAAAGCCATGTTGACGGCGCAACTGATGACGCAAACGCGCCAAGAGTGCATCGTGGGTGCTGTGCGCTAAATCCCCTTGGCGTAAAGCCAAGGCATTGGTTTTGCCCCCTGCGGCACCGCAAACAATCAGAGGAATGCGTGCAGAGCGAGCCTCTAGAACCATCGCGACTTTAGCGGACATGTGATCGGTGGCGTCCACCAACACATCCGGCTGGGCGTGCAAAAGCGCTCGTGCGTTCTCGGGACCAATGAAATCGTCGATCAAGTTGACCTGTATCGACGGGTTGATGTCGAGCAGTCGATCGGCCATCGCCTGCACTTTGGCTTGCCCGAGAGTGCTACTCAGGGCAGGCAGCTGACGATTAATGTTTGATTCGGCCAGGTGGTCCATATCGATTAAGGTCAATCGTCCGACGCCACTGCGAGCTAACGCTTCCACACACCAACTGCCCACCCCACCTATACCGGCCACCATAATATGGGCTTGAGCCAATCGCGCTTCGGCCTGACTGCCGTATAAACGATTAATGGCTCCAAAACGACGAGAAGACGTGGTTGTCATACTGACCTTATTTACCAAATGTAATGTGAAAAATAAATGTGGCCAGACTGAACTGGCTTAGGTGAGTTTAAAGAAGCTTGCCTATATGCTTATAACTAATTTAACGTTATAAATTCTACATTCAGATGCACTTTTCGGTAGCATAGTTACTGTGTACTTTTACTCTAAAACTGGGCTTTTATATAACCAACCCATAGCGAACCACCCATGAATGCCATTGCTCCTACCCCTACTGCTTTTCGTATTTTATCGGATGACGAGCGCAACCGCTCGATGTACGACTGTTTACGCGATTGGCAAACGGATCAGGATGTGTGGGTCTATGGCTATGGGTCGTTAATTTGGCGCCCCGAGTTTAGTTTTGTAGAACGGCGCTCGGCCTTATTGCAAGGCTATCACCGTGCCTTATGCTTATGGTCGCGGATCAATCGCGGTACGCCCGAACAGCCCGGCTTAGTGTTTGGTTTAGACCAAGGTGGCGACTGCCATGGGGTGGCCTTTCGGATTGCCGCCGCAGAGGTCCCGCATACGTTTGAGGCGTTGTGGCGTCGTGAAATGCCCAGTGGGGCATATACCCCTTTATGGCTACCATGCGTAACGGACCAAGGCCCTGTGCAGGCGCTTACCTTTGTCATGAACCGCCACACCGATGCGTATGTGCCGTCTATGCCATTGAAGCAACTCGCGGATGTGGTGCACCGCGCGCACGGTATCAATGGTCCCTGCATCGAGTATGTGCTTGAAACCGCAGACGCCCTAAAACAGTCTAAAATTGTCGACACCAAGTTGGAGCAGATTGTGCATGCTCTGCAGCATTATGCTCCAACTCTACTTACCTAAGGACTGCCCTCGACCATGAGCCTGTATGAGTACCGCAACGAGTACACCAAAGCCACTTTTGAAGACAGCCAGCTGCGTACCGATCCTCAGCAGCAATTCCATCTCTGGCTCCAAGAGGCCATCAGCGAAAACGCACCCGAGCCCACTGCCATGACCTTGTCCACGGTCGAGGCGAATGGCCAGCCTACCGCACGGATTGTGCTTTTAAAAAGCTACGAACACGATGGTTTGCGTTTTTTTACCAACTATCACTCGCGTAAAGCCGTAGCCTTAGAGCAACAACCACAGGCCTGCCTGTCTTTTTTTTGGCCCACGATGCAGCGTCAGGTACGCTTCGAAGGCGTAGTCAGCCGTATTCCTGTAGCGGACTCACAGCAGTATTTTGATTCACGTCCTTTGACATCACGTCTTAGCGCCATTGCTTCCCCACAAAGCCGCCCCCTATCGCGCGAGCACTTGGAGGCCAAACTTGCCGAGGTGCAACATCAATATGGTGAGCACCCGCCTTATCCAGAATTTTGGGGGGGCTATGTCTTGCAGCCACACTATATTGAATTTTGGCAAGGGCGAGCGTGCCGGTTGCACGATCGTTTTGCTTTCGAGCGGTTGGACACCAGCGGCTGGCACATATCGCGCTTAGCACCATAATGTGATACTTTAAGTGCCTTATGATCGACACCGCCTCTTCCTCCTTCGATATCCCTTATTTCAAATCGGCATTAGGCCGCTTTGCGACTGGGGTCACCATTATTACCACCGAAAGCGCTGCGCCTGAAGCCGAGCCATGGGGGTTAACCGTTAGCTCTTTTAATTCGGTTTCTTTGGATCCCCCTTTAGTTTTGTGGTCTTTAAATAAACAGGCCGCGTCCTTACCGCATTTTTTAAATACTAAGCGGTATGTGATCCATGTATTGGGCGCACAGCAGTTGGCGCTCGCCAAACGCTTTGCTTGGGGTCCGCAAGCGGATCGTTTTGCTGAGCAAGCCACAGGGCGTGCCCCGAATGGCACACTGATGCTGGACTCGCCGCACGTCAGCGCTTGGTTTGAATGCCATAACGAAGTTCAGCACGAGGCGGGAGATCATTACATCTTTGTAGGCCGGGTCGAGCATTGCTTCCGCAACTTCGAACCCCCTTTGATCTATCATGCTGGGGATTTTGAGTTGACTCCTTTAGACCAACGCTTGGCCGCAGCACACGTTTCTTCTTAGCCCAGCCTGCCGTTACGCAGCGGAAACGCTTATACTGCTAGTTTTCGCTTTCCCCCTGCTTTAGGTTATGACTGACTACATCCTCACCCTTTCCTGCCCTGACTGTACGGGTATTGTGCACGCTGTTACAGGGTGGCTGCTGCAACGACACGGCAACATCGTGCAAGCTCAGCAATTTGGTGATGCCGAAACACAGCGCTTTTTCTTGCGCGTGCATTTCACTATTCCAGAGCCCCAAGACGTCAACGTGCTGAATCAAAGCTTTCAAGAGGCCATTGCTGCCCCCTTCAATATGGAAGCCGAAATTTTTGATGCCTCGCACAAAGCACGGGTGTTGATTTTAGTGAGTCGGCAGGGGCACTGCTTAAACGATTTGTTGTTTCGGGTGCATTCTGGGCAGTTGCCGATTGAGGTGGTGGGGGTGATTTCGAACCATACCGACCACGCGTCGTTGGTCAGCTCATACAATATTCCTTTCCATTATTTACCTGTCACACCTGAAAACAAGCCCTACCAAGAGCAAGACATTTTGCGCTTGGTCGACAGCTTAAAAGTCGATTTAGTGGTATTGGCGCGGTATATGCAAATTTTGTCCCCCGATATGTGCAAGGCATTGTCGGGCCGAGCGATCAATATTCACCATAGCTTTTTACCCAGCTTCAAAGGTGCCCGCCCCTATCATCAGGCTCACGCCAAAGGCGTCAAAATCATCGGTGCTACCGCACACTATGTGACCGCGGATCTGGATGAAGGCCCAATTATTGAACAAGATATTGAACGAGTAAATCACGCCATGAGTCCATTAGAGCTCACCCAAGTGGGTAGCGATGTGGAATCTTTGGTGCTGTCTCGGGCGGTGGCCGCTCACGTAGAGCACCGTATCTTTATGAATGGGCAGCGCACGGTCGTGTTTCGTTAATGAATTTTCCAAAAACGGCTAGGCTTCGTACCTAGCCGTTTTTTTGTGAACCAGCAAGAGAAAAATATGGCTCAACCCGTGTCCGAGTTTATTGATCTGCCTGATGCCAACGGGCTGCTTACGATTGAGTATCAATGGGTGGGTGTGGACCAGCCCGATGCACCCTATATCGTGTTTTTGCATGAAGGCCTAGGGTCGGTTGCTCATTGGGGCAGTTGGCCCCACGAACTCGCCTCAGAGCTGGGGTACCGAGGTCTGGTTTATTCACGCAAAGGCTATGGCTTAAGCACACCCCGCATACCCGAGGCACCGCTGCCATTAAATTATCTGCACCTTGAAGCCACGCGACGTTTGCCGGACTTGCTGACGGCGCTGGGGTTGGATCAGCAACCGCCCATCCTATTTGGTCACAGCGATGGCGCAACTATCGCTTTGTTGTATGCCGCGCACGCTGCTTTAGCCCCCCTTGCCACCATTGCTGTGGCACCCCATATTTATGTAGAAACGCAAACCACGGCTGCGGTACAGCAAACTGGCCTTAATTATCAATCCGGAACACTGCGTGAACGCCTAG
>DWUQ01000174.1 GCA_019120675.1 Candidatus Paenalcaligenes intestinipullorum
AAGCCGGCGTTGCAACGCCGGCTTTTTACTGTCTGCACGTTTAGATTCTTAAAGGTATTGTCATGAGTAAGCGCAAGCCCGCCGCCAACAGTGAAGAAAAGCTCGATTATTTACGGGTGCCACCGCATTCAGTCGAAGCCGAGCAGTCGGTACTGGGTGGCTTGTTGCTGGATAATGCGGCGTGGGATCGGATTGCTGATTTGGTCGAGGATGATGATTTTTATCGTTTTGATCATCGAATTATTTGGCACCACATCACGCGCTTAATTAGCTTAAGTCGCCCAGCCGATGTGGTCACCGTCTATGAATCCTTGCATTCGGCGGGTAAAGCGGACGAGGTGGGCGGCTTACCCTATCTGAATGCCTTGGCGCACAACACGCCTTCGGCGGCAAATATTCGTCGTTATGCCGAAATTGTGCGCGAGCGCTCGATGCTGCGCAAGCTGGTGTCTGTGTCCGACGAGATTGCCTCCGCTGCCTTTAACCCTCAAGGCAAGGAGGCACGACAAATTCTTGACGAGGCGGAGTCACGGGTTTTTCAGATTGCCCAAGACGGTGCACGAGGCAGCCAAGGCTTTCAAGAAATCAAGCCTTTACTCACGCAGGTCGTCGAGCGGATTGATGAGCTGTATCATCGTGAGGGCGATTCAGAAATTACCGGTGTGCCTACAGGATTTATTGATTTAGACCGTATGACCTCAGGCCTTCAGGCCGGTGATTTGGTGATTGTGGCGGGGCGACCTTCAATGGGTAAAACGTCTCTTTCCATGAATATTGGTGAGCACGTAGCGATTCAACAGGGCTTGCCAGTTGCCGTGTTTTCCATGGAAATGGGGGCGGTGCAGTTAGCCATGCGTATGGTGGGTTCGGTGGGCATGTTGGATCAGCATCGGATGCGGACCGGTAAGCTCACTGGTGAAGACTGGCCCAAACTCACCCATGCGGTGCAGCAAGTCCAAGACGCACAAATTTATATTGATGAAACCCCAGGCCTATCCGCTATGGAGGTGCGTGCTCGAGCGCGTCGCTTGGCGCGGCAGTGTGGCAAGCTTGGCCTAATTATTATTGACTATTTGCAGCTGATGTCGGGCAGCTCGGGCAGTGAAAACCGCGCTACAGAAATTTCTGAAATCAGCCGCTCGCTAAAAGGCTTAGCCAAAGAGCTCGACTGTCCGCTGATCGCGCTGTCGCAGCTCAACCGCAGCCTTGAGCAGCGCCCCAACAAACGCCCTGTGATGAGTGATTTACGTGAATCGGGCGCGATTGAGCAAGATGCGGATTTGATTTTATTTATTTATCGGGATGAGGTGTACAACCCCGACTCGCCCGATAAAGGTACCGCCGAGCTGATTATTGGTAAGCAGCGTAACGGGCCCATTGGCACTGTGCGGGTGGCCTTCCAAGGGGCGAGTACCCGTTTCTTGAACTATACGTCGATGTGATAAAGCAGGTTAAGCTTTGCGAAGCAGCGAGCCCTTGTGAGTAAAACCGTCACTGTGATGGCGACGTTGAGCTGCGCCAAGCGATGAGTCTTGGTGAAGTAAACCATCAATCGATGCAATGAGTAAAGGGTGGCATCAGCTCATAGGGTTGGTCATAGTAAGCGCCATGTCAAAGGCCTCTCGCAATGAGCTCGGATTGGCAATCCCTTTCCCGGCTACATCAAACGCCGTGCCATGATCCACACTGGTGCGCACAAAAGGCAAACCCACCGTCACATTCACCCCGTCGTCCACGCCCAAATACTTAACGGGGATTAAGCCTTGATCGTGGTATTGGGCCACCACAATATCAAACTCACCTTGGCGCGCTCGCATAAAGACGGTATCACCTGGCCAAGGACCACTGGCATGGATACCTTGCGCTTGGGCTTGAGTGATTGCCGGTTGAATGGCTAAGCGTTCCTCATGCCCAAAACGGCCTTCCTCGCCTGCATGAGGGTTTAATCCCGCTACGGCTACGCGGGGCTGAGTAACGCCCGCTTGCAAACAGGCTTGATGAGCCAGCTGAATTGCACTCAGCACTCGCTCAGTGGTGATGAGGGCAGGCACATCGGCTAAGGCAACATGTATTGTGACCAACAACACTCTAAGCTCATGGTTGGCGAGCATCATGGCGTATTGTGCCGTATGGCTGCGCTCAGCTAGAATTTCCGTATGACCGGGGGCCTCAATGCCTCCGGCCTCCATGGCTTTTTTATGTAAAGGCGCCGTCACAATAGCTCGGATACGACCTGACATCGCATCGTCAATAGCGTGGCACAAGTATTCATATGAACCACGGCCGGCCAAGGCATTAACCTGCCCCCAAGGCAGGTCTGCAGGTAGAGCTTGCCAGCGATTGCGCACCACAATACGCCCTTGAGCCTGAGGAGCCGCACCAGGAGCTTCATCGATGTGGACCGGTATGTCTAAGTGCTGGGCGATGCGAACGAGTGCGCCTGCATCACCGTAGACGACGGCAGGGGCATCCAGCCCCTCGTGAAACAGCTTCACAATAAGCTCTGGGCCAATACCCGTGGCATCGCCCATCGTGAAGCCAATGGGTGCAGGCGTTAAGTGGTTCATTGGCTTGCGCTCATTAAAGTGCCTCGTTGGCGTAGTCTGCCAAACGGGAACGTTCGCCTCGTTGCAGTGTGATATGCCCCGCATGCGGCCAGCCCTTAAAGCGGTCCACCACATAGGTCAGGCCTGAGCTGCCTTCGGTTAAATAAGGGGTGTCAATCTGCGCGATATTGCCCAAGCAGACGACTTTTGTACCCGGACCAGCTCGGGTCACCAAAGTTTTCATTTGCTTGGGGGTCAGGTTCTGCGCTTCATCAATAATCAGAAATTTGTTTAAAAAAGTTCGCCCACGCATAAAACTCATGGATTTAATCTGAATTTTGGCACGGATGGCTTCCATGGTGTTGTCGCGTGAAGACTCGGGGTTGTTGAGGTGGGCATGTTTGCGTGAGCCGAGTTGCAATACCTCTAAGTTATCTTCAAGAGCGCCCATCCATGGGGCCATTTTTTCTTCTTCAGTGCCTGGTAGAAAGCCAATATCGTCGCCTACAGACACTGTGGCGCGCGTGATGATAATTTCGCTATAAAGCTGGGTTTCAAGGGTTTGGGTAAGGGCGGCTGCGAGCGCTAATAAAGTTTTACCTGTACCCGCTTGGCCCAACAATGACACAAAATCACAATCGGGGTTCATCAGCAGATTAAGAGCGAAGTTTTGTTCACGGTTGCGCGCGCTAATCCCCCAGACATTGTTTTTGTTGTGGCTGTAATCGCGTAACGTGGCTAATACCGCACTGTTGGCAGTGACTTCTTTGACCTGAGTGTACAGCGGCGGTTCGCTTTCGGTGTACACAAACTCATTCACCACAAACTCGGCACACAAGGGGCCATGAATACGGTAATACGTGGTGCCACCTTGCTGCCAAGACTCCATTTCTTTGCCGTGCTTGCTCCAGAAATCAGCAGGCAAAGGCCGTACGCCATCGTAAAGCAGGTCGGTGTCGTCGATCACATGGTCGTGCAGGTAGTCTTCGGCAGCCAAACCTAAAGCTTTGGCTTTCAGGCGCATATTGATGTCTTTGGACACCATGACGATTTTGCGGTCTTTAAACAGCTGCTTAAGCGCATGCACCACACGCAAAATGGCGTTGTCGGCTTTGCCTGCAGGCAAGTGTATGGGTAACGGGGCGTCCAGTTCGGTAGTTTGGAAAAAAAGATTGCCTTGGGCTTCAATATTGCCAATGGCGTTTAAGGGGACGCCTGCATCCAACGATTTCCCCTCAACCAAGCTGTCGAGGTTGCGGCTAACCTGACGCGCATTGCGCGCAACTTCTGACATACCGCTTTTTTTCAGATCCAGCTCTTCGAGCACAATCATGGGTAAATAAACATCGTGTTCCTCAAACTTAAACAGCGAGTTGGAGTCATGCAACAGTACATTCGTGTCCAGCACAAAAAGTTTTTGCACCGTGCTGGATGTGCTGTCGCGACGTTTGCGGCGTTTTTTTGGTGTGGTAGTGACTACGGATGTGTCGGTAGACTGTGCAGAGGCGTCACGCTCAATCGGCGCATCGGCTGCGACAGATTGAGCGTGAGCGCTCGGATCTGAGTGCTCGGTTAATAATGTTTCCGGGGCGGACGCAGCAACGGCTGCGGGTGAGGGGGTGACCTCAGTGGCCTCTACCAAAGGCTGCGCAGTAGGTCGTTTAGGAACTACGTCGAGCTTAGTGCTTTGGATTTCCTCTTTGCTTAGGGTGGTGCCTAGACGATTCGGAAAGGGAGGTAAAGGCATAAATGTAGCTCCGTAAAAAGGGCGGGGCAGCCTGGAAAGCTCAGGCAAAAATTAAAGTTGGCGAGCGGCTTCGAGCACCGCGTCAACATGACCGGGCACGCGGACTTTACGCCAAGCTTGGCGTAAGACACCATTTTGATCAATCAAAAAGGTACTGCGCTCAATGCCACGAACCTGCTTGCCATACATGTTTTTCAATTTCATAACATCAAACAGCGAGCATAAGGCTTCATCTGGATCGCTAATCAGCGGAAAATTTAAGCTTTGCTTGTCACGGAAACGCTCGTGTGAGGCCAAACTATCCCGAGAAACGCCAATAACTTGCACCCCTAAGGCATCAAACTCGGTTTTGAGATCACGAAAACCTTGGGCTTGAGTGGTGCAACCGGGGGTGTTGTCACGAGGGTAAAAGTACAACACAAAAGGCGTACCACGAAGCGCTTGGCTGCTTAGCTCACCTTGATCGCTTTGAGCGGTAAAGTCAGGTATGGGCTGGCCTTCGACTAGTGAGGTCATAAAAATTCCTATAAAAGCAAGATGGCCACAACTTTACGGCCTTCTGACATTAAGATGTTGTAGGTACGGGCGGCCGCAGCGGTATCCATGACCTCCACCCCTATGCCTGCTTTAAGCAGCTCGGCTAACTCAGCGGGGGGTAAGAAATGCTGCTGGGGGCCAGTACCAATAAGCAACACTTCTGGAGCCTGCTCAGGCAGAGGGGCGGGCTCGTCATTTAGAAAAGCCATCGGGTCTTGTTGGCGCTGATCAAGACCAGTAATTTCGCGCAATAGCTCAAGATTGATGTCACTCGCCTGAGTGATTGGTAGCGGCTCAATTGGCCCTTCTGGCCGTAAACAGATGCTGGAATGGTGTTTTTCGCGATTAATTTCTACGTATTCGGTATCGTAGGCGGTAACTGTATTTAGGTGGGGGTTGTTCTCTCGTTGCAATAACACGCGCAGTCTCCATGGTTCAGTCTTGATGATAGCGTACTGTATAAATTTGCCAACTCTTGCATAAGATTTTCCACTTTGCATCCTATGCATTAAACTTATCGGTTTAGGTGCTTTGCCTGACCCGTTATTTTGTTGATCTCAAGGACGATCATGACCAGTTTTCCCCGTATAGAACGTTTGCCCCCTTATGTTTTCAATATCACCGGCGAATTAAAAATGGCAGCGCGCCGTCGTGGTGAAGACATTATTGATATGTCGATGGGTAACCCCGATGGGGCAACGCCTCAGCATATTGTAGATAAGTTGGTCGAAGCCTCCAATCGTCCGAATACA
>DWUQ01000175.1 GCA_019120675.1 Candidatus Paenalcaligenes intestinipullorum
CAAGTCAACAGTTTGGAAGGTTTTAAAACCTTGGTTGGAGTCTACTCAGCACGCCAAAGTGCTACAAAACGCTAAATACGACACCCATATATTAGCGAGCGAAGGCATCCAATTGGCGGGTGTCACCGATGACACCATGCTCCAAGCCTATGTGTTGGATTCGCATTTGCGCGTCAATATGGATGACATCGCGCAACGCTGGCTAGGGGTGACAACTTTGCCCTACGAGGAGCTGTGCGGAAAAGGGGCGAAGCAAATTAATTTTGCGGACGTCCCGCTCGACAAAGCCAGTTATTACGCCTGCGAGGATGCAGACATTACTCTACGCTTGCATCAACGTATGCGCCCCAAAATTGCTGCGGAGCCTGGTTTGGAGGCCACCTATCAGCTCGAGGTTGAAACCTCGGCTGTGTTGGCAACCATTGAGGCTAATGGCGTAGCAGTTGATTGCGACGTCCTGCACAAACAAAGTCAGCAGCTTGGCGAGCGTCTCGTCGAGCTGGAGCGTTTGGCTTTTGAGATGGCGGGGCAACCCTTTAATTTAAATTCCCCCAAACAAGTGGGGGAAATACTTTTTGATAAATTAGAAATCCCAGTCGTCAGTAAAACGGCGAGTGGCACGCCTTCGACCAATGAGGCAGTATTAAGTACTTTGGCTCAGGATTATCCGTTACCTAAGCTTCTTTTGGAGTACCGCGGCATCGCCAAGCTCAAGTCCACCTACACTGACAAGCTCCCCAAAATGGTCAACCCGCGCACCAAACGGGTACACACCCAGTATGCCCAAGCGGCTGTTATTACGGGGCGTTTAGCGTCATCGGAGCCAAATTTGCAAAATATCCCCGTGCGCACCCCTGAGGGACGAAAGGTGCGGGATGCTTTCATTGCTAGCCAAGGCAAAGTCGTCTCAGCGGACTACTCACAAATCGAGCTGCGCATCATGGCACACGTTTCCGGCGATAAAAATCTTCAAAAGGTCTTTTCTGAAGGTGGGGACGTACACCGAGCCACAGCAGCGGAAGTCTTTGGCGTCACCCCAGAGGACGTCACGGCGGATCAGCGCTATGCAGCCAAGGCCATTAACTTTGGACTGATCTACGGTATGGGTGAGTTTGGTTTGGCCAACAGCTTAAACATTACGCGTTCGGCGGCCCGAGCCTATATTGATCGATATTTCATGCGCTATCCGGGGGTTGCCGAATACATGGACCGCATCAAAGCTCTTGCCAAGGATCAGGGCTATGTGGAAACTGTGTTTGGCCGTCGTTTGGCCTTTCCCGAGTTACAAAGCGCCAAAGGCGGGCCGCGTGTCGCCGCCGCACAGCGGGCAGCTATTAATGCCCCGATGCAGGGCACTGCAGCCGATCTGATTAAAAAAGCAATGGTGGAAGTGCAGCGCTGGCTCGCAGAGCAAAACATGCGTACGCTGATGGTGATGCAGGTGCATGATGAGCTGGTGTTTGATGCCCCCGAAGACGAAGTCGATAAACTGCTGCAACATTTACCCGCACTCATGTGCAATGTGGCTGAGCTGGATGTACCCTTGCTTGCTGAGGTGGGTGTGGGTGATAACTGGGGACAAGCGCACTAAGAGCCATCACTACGGGTCGCCTTAGAGCTAATCATTGGCTTCTTCGTTAATACGCAGGCGGTTGGGCAGCAGCTCGTCGTGCTTGGCGAGTATAGGGTAGGCCGCCGCGCCCACTAGATATGAGTTAATGGATTTGATATCGCGTAGTAGCTCTAGGTACACCGAGCCCATTTCAACGTTTTCAATTTCGCCCGCTTTCAAGCTTTTGACATAGCGCTCGCTGGCAGCCAGTTCCATCTCGCGAAAATGATCTTTTTCAAAGGCCAAGAAGCGCGCGGTTTTTAAATCTTCGGCCATAAATAGTGCGGCCGATTGACGTTGATTGCGGATCAGGCGACTCATAAGTTGTTCAAGCTCGGTGACTTGATCACTATTTAGATTCCAGTTGTAGCGCTTAATCTGCGACACATGGGCCAACAACGCGCTCACGCAGATTTGCCCCGCATGACTAATATTCGAAGCAAAAATCACCACATCATTTAAACGCTGACGATCTTCAACGCTCAGATCTTCATGATCCAGCACGCCTAAATATTCACAGATTGCGTGCTCCAGCTTGGAAATAGCGCGGTGCAAATACCGCGCGTGATTTAAGCTTTGATTGCCCCCAGCTTGCAAGGCACTTTTGGCCAAGCTCAGAATACTTTGCAGCATATCGGACATACGTAAGGCCTCGCGGGCCGCGTTGGCGATGGCCACGGCAGGCACCTCACGCGCCGAATCGTCCAAGTACATGGTTTTAGAAGGGTCGTCGGGATCAGATTTGCGTGGTAGGTACCGCGTCAGCAGCTTGGCGTAGGGCTGCAGTATCGGCAAAAACAACACGGCAATCGCAATATTAAAAAACGTATGAAAGTTCGCCACTGCCCGTGCCGGATCGCTGGTAAAGAACCCCATAATGCTGGGTATCCAAGGCAACAGCAGCATGCCAATCAAACAGCCGGCCACACGGGTGCCTAAATTACCCAAAGGCAAACGCTTTTGTGAACGGTCATTGCCACTGGTGCCTTCGAGAATGGGGTTGATGGCAGTCCCTAAGTTCGCTCCAAGCACCAGCGCATACGTGAGCTCGGCACCGAGCATTTCATGTCCCGCTAAGGACATAATTAGAATCACAATCGCCACGCTAGAGTGAGCAGCCCAAGTCAGAATTGCGGCTAAAATCAGTCCTGTTAGGGGCGCACTGGCTAAGGCTTCTAAAATGGTTTTAAGTAAGGGAGCGTCATTGAGGGGAGCAAATAAGCCAACCAGCTCATGCAGAGATAACAAAAGTAGCCCTAGGCCGATAAACACACGGCCGCTGTCTTTGCGCGGACCTGCCTGATGGCTGCGAAACAACCATACCCCAAGGAAAATCAACCCTGGAGCCAGCGCCGTAAACTTAAAGGACAGCAACTGTACGATTAAGGTGGTGCCCACATTGGCCCCGAGCATGGCCGCAAGGCCGGGTACTAACGCCACTAGGCCGCCTGCGGCAAAGCCAGTAATCATCAGTCCAGTAGCTGTACTGCTTTGCAGTAGTGAAGTAATAGCTAAGCCGGCAAAAAAAGCGCGTATACGACGTCCTAGTGCTTTGCCGAGCCACACGCCCAGTGCGGCCCCAAAAGCGCGCTGCACCCCCGACTGCACCATATGCACGCCCCACAACAGTAAAGCAATATAGCCAGCGAAATCGAGAAGTACAGAGAGTTCTTTCATAAACTAAAGCAGACGTGACCCGACACCCTTGATTCTAGAGACTGATCAAAGAGAAGAAGCAAGGCTGGGGGTCACGTTTAGACGGATAGGTGAATAGCCGAATGTTAAGGTTTAGCGGCCTTGTTGTAGCGCGCGAATACGATCCTCGATAGGCGGGTGGGAAGCCAGTAAAGACATGAGGCCTTGGCCTCCCGTAATGCCTGATGAGTCAAAAGCTTGGGGCAAGTTGCCCGGCTCTAGGTTGCCCAGTCGCGCCAAGGCATTGACCATAGGGGTGCGTGAGCCTAACAGCTTGGCAGAACCCGCGTCCGCACGGTATTCGCGTTGACGTGAAAACCACGCTACGATGATTGAGGCCAAAATGCCAAAAATGATCTCACAGACAATGGAGGTCAGGTAGTAACCCATGCCTAAGCCGCGTTCATTTTTGAGCACCACGCGATCCACAAAATAGCCCACCAAGCGGGCAAAGAAGATCACAAAGGTATTGACGACGCCTTGAATGAGGGTCAGGGTAACCATATCACCGTTTTGGATGTGGGCGACCTCATGGCCTAAAACCGCCATCACCTCCTCTTCGTTCATGCTTTGTAATAAACCGGTGGAAACCGCTACTAAAGCATCGTTTTTAAAGGCACCTGTCGCAAACGCATTGGGAGCACCCTCATAGATGGCGACTTCAGGGTGACCAATCCCAGCGCGATCCGCAAGCTGGTGTACCGTTTGTACTAACCACGCTTCTTGGCCATTGCGCGGTGCATTGGGATCAATCACATGCGCGCGCGTGGTCATTTTTGCCATCCACTTACTGGTAAACAGTGAAATTAACGCCCCAGTAAAACCAATGATGGCGGAAAAAGCCAGCAGTTGGCCAATATCCAGTCCGTAAGGTGTCAAGAAGCGTCCGACGCCCAATACACTCATAGAAATGCTGAGCACCAGCATAACGGCTAAGTTTGTGCCAAGAAAAAGTAAAATTCGAGTCATCGACGTAATCCGTAGATATAAAAAGTCTAAAAGCACTCAGACCTGTGTTCAGCGAAAGAAGTTCTGGAGCCTGCACACAGAGTGAGCGTTCGCAATAGAGCGCATTGCGCTAGTTTACCTGTTTCCGTAGACTTTACGCTCGGGTAGCACTGCTTTGTTCTTAAATCCTTTACTAGGACGTGTATGCAATCCTTATGGATGTTGGTGGCTTGTGCCATGTTTGCCTTAATGGGCGCAGGCATAAAATTCGCCGCTCAACAGGATGCCAATTTGGCACAAATTATTTTATTCCGAGGCTTGCCTTCAGTATTGGTGTTGTTTTGTTGGGCACGCTTTACCAAGCATCGTTTGCGACCCCCGAGTTGGCGCGTCCATATATTGCGCAATGTGTTCGGGGTAACGTCCATGTGGTTGGGTTTTTTCTCGCTTACAGTACTGAGTTTGCCCACCTCTATTAGTTTAACGTATACGGCTCCTTTGTTTATTGGAGTATGGATGTTGCTGTACGGGGGGGCACAACGTGATTGGATACGTGTATTAGCCGTATTCATAGGCTTTGCAGGGGTGGTTGCGATTTTGCGTCCTAGTGTGGGCGCTGGCCAAGAGCTGGCCGCGGGTGTGGCAATTCTGGCGGGCGCTTGCTCGGCCGTGGCCATGCTGCAAATCCGTCAGTTAGGTAAATTAGGAGAGCCTGAATGGCGAACTGTGTTTTTATTCTCCAGTTTTGTGTGTTTAAGCAGCAGCTTGGGGTTTTGGAATAGTGGTTGGCAAGCCCTAACCTGGCAAGGTTGGTTGGCCCTGACAGGTGTCGGGTTAACGGGTCTATTTGGTCAGCTCACGATGACTCGCGCTTTTGGGGCGGGTTCTACCTTGTTAACCGCTGCGCTGCAATACACCACAATTGTGTTTGCAGCGTTATTGGGCTGGTTATTTTGGGAAGACCTGCCGCCATCATTGGCTTGGCTCGGTATAGCAATGATTATCGGTTCAGGTATGCTGTCATTGTGGCGTACGTATCAGGAAGGCAAAATCATCAAAGGCCATGTGGCACAACCTGCTCGGCCTAAAGCCTAATTTAGGAGCGTTTATGTTTACTCACCTTATTCAAGTTGACGAACTTCTTCAACATCGTGGCAGCAATTGGTTGGTTTTTGATGTGCGCTATAACTTACAGCAGCCGGATGCGGGCCGCGATGCCTATTTAGCCCAACACATTCCAGGAGCGTTCTATTTAGATTGCCATCACGATTTGGCAGGTGAGGCGAGAGGCACCAATGGGCGTCATCCTTTACCCGATCGTAAAGCCTTTGCTGCGCGGATGCGTAGCAAAGGGCTTAGTCATCGTACGCAAGTTGTTATTTATGACGATGGCAATGCCATGTTTGCGGCACGTTTATGGTGGATGCTGCGCTGGATCGGTCATACGGCCGTCGCAGTGCTGGATGGAGGCTGGCACGCTTGGCAACAGGCAGGCGGGGCGGTGGAGTCGGGCCAAAATTCCCCTCGCGTAAGCGAAGCGCAAGTGATTCAAAGTCTACCATTATCGTCGCATGTGCCAATGCCGACGGTGACTGCTCAACATATCATGGAAAACCTCGCTGAGCCCGTTTTTGTGGTGTTGGATGCACGGGCACCAGAACGTTTTCGTGGCGAAGAAGAGCCGATAGACCGAGTTGGTGGCCATATTCCAGGAGCTTTGAACCGACCAATGAGCCTAAATTTGGCAGAAAATGGTCAGTTCAAGCGCCCAGAACAGTTACAGCAAGAGTTTCAAGCGTTACTTGGCGATACGCCCCCACAGCATGTGGTCAATCAGTGCGGCTCTGGCATTACAGCGTGTCATAATCTTTTTGCTATGGAGCTGGCGGGTTTATCGGGTTCTGCTTTGTATCCAGGCTCATGGAGTGAGTGGGTCAGTGACCCCCAACGGCCTGTGGCCACAGCCGAGTAGCCGAGGCCCTCAGCGGCTTTTTTCTTATCCCCCAACACTCAAGTGGCGTACAATCGACCTTTTGTTTTGTTCTCTTTATATAAAGGTCGATGAGCCATGGGCATAGACTCTTTTCAAATCCAAGACGCTGAAGCGGCTATTCCAGATAGTTATGAGGCGGCTTTAGCTGAGCTAGAGCAATTGGTAGCGTACATGGAAAGTGGTGAATTGACTCTAGAGCAGTCTTTGATGGCTTATCAGCGCGGTGTTGTGTTGTCGCGTGCCTGTCAACAGCGACTCGAGAAGGCCGAGCAACAAGTCAAAGTTTTACAAGAACAATTACTTCGTCCATTCAATGAGGCGGATGAGCTTTAAAGGGGGATCGCTATGACGGTGGCAAGCATCGATCATGCCAACTGGCTAACGAGCCGAGTCGAACACATCGAAAGTATTTTAGAAACCTTACTGCCTGCGCCTGATGTGGTGCCTCAACGCTTGCACGAAGCCATGCGATATGCTGTGTTAGGCGGGGGCAAGCGAGTGCGAGCCGCCTTATTGTTTGCGGCAGGCGAAGCCGTGCTTCAGGGCTCAGCCCCCAGTATGGCGCAAGAAAAATCACTAAACTATGCAGCGGCTGCGGTAGAGCTGATTCATGCCTACTCGTTAGTGCACGATGACCTGCCTTGCATGGACGATGACATCCTGCGCCGTGGGCGGCCGACCGTGCATGTGGCGTTTGATGAGGCGACCGCTATGCTGGTCGGCGATGCGTTGCAGCCTTTGGCCTTTGAATGGTTGGCGGCGATGCCAGTAGCACCGGCTCTGATTGTGCAAGCCGTCACCGTATTGGCCAAAGCGGCGGGTAGTTCGGGGATGGTAGGCGGACAAGCCATCGATTGCGATAGCGTGGGTAAAGATTTAAACCTTGATGCGTTGCAACACATGCACAAGCTTAAAACTGGCGCACTGCTCAAAGGCAGCATTGTTTTGGGAGGCATCGTTGCGGGTGCCAGCTCCTCACAGCGACAAATCCTCAGTGAGTTTGGCGAATTGATGGGCTTGGGTTTTCAAATTCAAGACGATATCTTAGATGTTACCAGCGACTCCACCACGCTTGGCAAAACAGCCGGTAAAGACCTTGCCGACAACAAGCCCACCTATGTTGCGTTACTAGGTTTGGAGGGTGCTCGTCAGCGTTTGGCTCAATTACACGAGGAGGCGCGTTTGATGTTGCGCCCATTAGGGCAGTCTGGCCAGTATTTACATTATCTTGCCGATTACATTGTGGGTCGTACTTATTAGGGTATGACTTGGGCTGGCGCAGCACCTAAATGCGTCTACAATGCGTACTGGTTTATTTATTTGAATAAGGGCTTAGTGGTGTAAGCCCATCAGCGTAGAGTTTGTATGGCTACTGTTTCTCTCGAAGACCTTCACTCCCCTCATGATCTGCGTCGCCTTAACCGCGAAGAGTTAGCCGAAGTGGCCGATCAATTACGGGAGTTCGTCTTACATTCGGTGTCGCAAACAGGCGGTCACTTATCCTCAAACTTAGGTACTGTCGAGCTAACGGCTGCGCTGCATTATGTGTTCAACACGCCTCATGACCGCTTGGTGTGGGACGTTGGGCACCAATCCTACGCGCACAAAATCCTTACCGGACGGCGTGAGGCGATGGCCAACTTACGCCAAGAAGGTGGCATTTCAGGCTTTCCAAAGCGTAGCGAGTCCGAGTACGATGATTTTGGTACAGCGCATTCTTCTACTTCTATTTCTGCTGTGTTGGGCATGGCTGTCGCCTCGCGTAACCAAGGCATTGACCGGCAACATATTGCGGTGATTGGTGATGGTGCCATGACCGCTGGTATGGCCTTTGAGGCGCTCAACAATGCAGGGGTCACGCCTGACGTAAATGTTTTGGTTGTGCTCAACGACAATGATATGTCGATCTCCCCACCTGTGGGGGCGCTGAATCGCTACTTTGCGCGGTTGATGTCGGGGCGCTTTTACGCCACCGCCAAGCAAATGGGGAAAAGTGTCTTGCAGCATATGCCACCTATGCTCGAATTGGCCCGTCGTTTCGAAGGCCATGCTAAAGGGGTACTGGCGCCTGCTACGTTATTTGAGGAATTAGGTTTTAATTATGTCGGCCCTATTGATGGTCACGATCTTGATGCCTTAGTGCCCACTTTGGAAAATTTACGTGAGCGCGGTGGCCTACAGTTTTTGCATGTGGTCACTCGTAAAGGCCAAGGCTACAAAATGGCCGAGGCGGATCCTGTCCTCTATCATGGCCCCGGCAAGTTCGATCCGGCAGTCGGGCTTCAATCTGTTCCTAAGCCTGCTCATGCAGCGCCTACTTACACTCAAGTGTTTGGGCAATGGCTGTGCGATATGGCGGCTGTGGACCAACGTCTGCACGCCATTACACCAGCGATGCGAGAAGGCAGTGGCTTAGTGGAGTTCGAAGCTAAATACCCTGCGCGTTATTTTGATGTGGGTATTGCTGAGCAGCACGCCATTACCTTTGCCGCGGGGCTTGCCTGTGAGCAACAAAAGCCGGTCGTCGCCATTTACTCGACCTTTTTGCAGCGTGGCTACGACCAGCTCATTCATGATGTGGCGTTGCAAGATTTAGACGTGACCTTTGCCATCGATCGTGCAGGCTTGGTGGGTGCCGATGGGGCCACCCATGCGGGTAATTACGACATCGCCTTTATGCGCTGCGTGCCCAATATGGTCATCAGCACACCGTCCGATGAAAATGAGGCTCGTTTATTGCTTAGCACCTGTTATCAGCATGCTGGCCCTGCCAGTGTGCGCTACCCCCGCGGGCAAGGCTTAGGGGTAGCACTCAGCACGGGCTTACAAACGGTGGAGCTGGGCAAGGCGGTAATCCGCCGTCAAGGTGAGGGTATTGCTCTATTAGCGTTTGGTACCTTGCTTGCACCGGCACTTAGCGCCGCCGAGGCCCATAACGCCACAGTGGTGGATATGCGTTTTGTTAAGCCTCTGGATACCGCATTGTTGGACGAGCTGGTGTCATCACATTCGCAGTTTGTCACCCTCGAAGACGGCGCCATTATGGGCGGGGCAGGCAGTGCGGTGCTTGAATACTTTAGCTCTAAGGGCTATACCGTGCCGGTAACTCAGTTGGGCTACCCAGATCAGTATATTGATCACGGCGATCAAAAACGCTTGCATGCTCAGCTGGGTCTTGATGCACTGGGCATTGGCCAAACCTTACAGCGCCTCGTCAAGGCTCACGCCTAAATCCCTCCGTTTTATTAAAGCTTGACGCGTGTAAGGTTATAATAGTCGCTACGCTGAGCTTTACCCATAATGAATTTTTTTGTATTACCTGCGCAAGCTTTGCGCTCTGGATTGCTGATTATGACTGCGAATATTGAGGCGCTTGCTTCTATGCCTGATGTACAAAGTAGCGTCGACACCCGTCGTGTTGCGATACAAAAGGTTGGGGTGCGGGATGTGCGCTACCCAATGTTGGTGGCTGGGGCCGAGGGCGCCTCGCCCACAATTGGTGAGTGGGAGCTAACGGTAGCGTTACCGCCTGAGGAAAAGGGCACCCACATGTCGCGCTTCTTAGCGTTGCTCGAACAGTACCGCAACCAAGCACTTTCCCCTCAGCTGTTTTGTCAGCTTGGGGTCGAGATGCTGGATTTGCTTAATGCTTCCCGTGGGGAAGTCGCCGTTACGTTCCCTTATTTTTTAACTAAAGTCGCCCCAGTCTCAGGCGTGCACAGCCTGATGGACTACGAGGTCACGTGGGGGCTGCAAGCTCATCAAAGCATGGATGCAGGGGTACAAGTCGAGTTTGAGTTGACGGTATTGGTGCCCGTTACCAGTTTATGCCCGTGTTCCAAAGCGATATCTGAGTACGGTGCGCACAACCAGCGCTCACACGTCACGGTTAGTGTACTCAGTGCTCAGCCCGAATTATTGGATGTGAATCGTCTCATCCCTCTGATTGAGCAACAAGCCTCGTGTGAGCTATGGGGCTTACTCAAACGTGGCGACGAAAAATACGTCACCGAGCGGGCCTACGATAACCCCAAGTTTGTTGAGGATTTGGTGCGCGATGTAGCCGTAGCGGTGCGCGATTTGCCAGGCGTCGAGCACTACCGTGTGGAGGCGGAAAATTTCGAATCCATTCACAATCACTCCGCTTATGCGGTCGTCGAAGGCTAGGCTCTGTTTGCTTTGTAGTCTGCTTAGGCGAATTTCATACGTAAAACGTAAAGTCTTAGGCGCAGGGTTGCAGGCTTCTCGCCACGCTTTCTAAGTAAGACTGCCCTTTTACCTTGCTTTTGCCTAGGGCGATAAGGTAAAATCTTCGCTTTCTTGCCCACATTGTGTGGGCTGTCGCGTCTTGGCTACTATGCAGCCAGGCGATATCCACAAGGAGTTGTTTCATGCGTCACTACGAAGTGGTGTTTATTGTGCACCCTGATCAAAGCGAGCAAGTGCCCGCTATGGTCGAGCGCTACCAAGGGATCATCACCTCAGAAGGCGGTAAAATCCACCGCCACGAAGACTGGGGCCGTCGTCAATTGGCTTACCCAATCCAAAAACTTGTCAAAGCACATTACGTGTGCTTAAACATCGAAATCGGTCAGAGCACGCTCGAAGAGCTTGAGCACTCGTTCCGTTACAACGATGCCATCTTGCGCTACTTAATCGCGAAAACCGATGACGCTCCCGAAGGCCCATCCATCATGATGAAGTCTGTCGAGCGCGAAGAAGGTCGTCGTGCTTCCAGCGACAACGAAGCTTCTAACGAAGACGAGCAAGAAGACACCGAAGACGAAGCAGAAGAAGCTGCTGAGTAAACACAAGTTCAACCACTGTTACGTGAACCAGTTTCGCTTACAGGCTACGCTTAATCAGCTTTCTGCAGTGCGTTATACGCCAGTCGGGATTCCTGTTTTAGAGCTCGGCCTACATCATCAGTCTGAAGTCATCGAGGCCAATTTAGCGCGTCAGCTTCAGTTTACGATGGACGCGATTGCACTTGGTGAAGTGGCTTTACAGTTAGCCGATCTACCCTTAGGTAGTGAGTTGGCCTTACAAGGTTTTATGGCTCCTCGGCGTAAAGACTCCAGCTTTCTGGTTTTTCATATCCAGCAAGCACAAGCATACTATGCAGGTGGCGCGACAGTTGTTGTGTAAGTCAATACAGGTGCAACACAGCACCGACATACCGGATCATCCGGAACATACAGAGGTATATTATGGCTTTTGGTCGTAGAGGCAAAGATAAACGCCGCAGATTTGGTCAACAAAACCCATTATTCAAACGCCGCAAATTCTGCCGCTTTACTGTGGCAGGCGTTAAAGAAATCGATTACAAAGATCTCGATACACTGCGTGATTTCATCCAAGAAAACGGCAAGATTATTCCTGCTCGTTTGACGGGTACCAAGGCAAACTACCAACGTCAGCTCGACACCGCTATTAAGCGTGCGCGCTTCTTGGCTTTGTTGCCATACACCGATAACCACAAGTAATCCGAGGTCACTCACCATGCAAGTTATTCTGCTTGAAAAAGTTGTTAATTTAGGCGATTTGGGTGACGTGGTTCGTGTACGCAACGGCTACGCACGCAACTTCTTGATCCCACGCAAGATTGCCCGTCGTGCTACTGCTGATGCCATCCAAGAATTCGAAGCCCGTCGTGCCGAACTCGAAAAAGCACAAGCCGAGCGCTTGGACGCCGCATCCAAATTAGGTGCTAAGCTTTCCGAGCACACCGTTACCATCAAACAAAAAGCCGGTGTTGATGGCCGTTTGTTTGGCTCGGTCACCACCATGGACATCGCTGCAGCGTTGGCCGAAAGTGGCTACAACGATGTTGTACGCTCACAGATCCGTCTCGAAGACGGCCCACTAAAAGCCGTTGGCGAATACATCGTACAAGTGGTGTTGCACCCTGACGTAGTGGTAGACTTGAATGTAATCGTAGAAGGCGATCTCGACTAATACCGAGCGTTATTTACGAATCAAGTCTTAAAGCCGGCGTTGCAACGCCGGCTT
>DWUQ01000176.1 GCA_019120675.1 Candidatus Paenalcaligenes intestinipullorum
GCTTTAGCCCCCCTTGCCACCATCGCTGTGGCACCCCATATTTATGTAGAAACGCAAACCACGGCTGCGGTACAGCAGACTGGCCTTAATTATCAATCCGGAACACTGCGTGAACGCCTAGCTGCGTATCATCGCAACGTGGACTCGGCCTTTTACCCATGGCACAACGCGTGGACACGGGATGACTTCCAACAGTGGAATATTGAAAGCGAACTGAAAACTCTACACGGCCCGTTATTGTTGGTCCAAGGGGATCGCGATGAGTACGCGTCTCTGGACCACATCCAACGAATTGCAGCGCATGCTACACATAGCCAGTCCGTTGTGCTGCCTGACGTGGGCCACTGGCCGCATATGGAGCGTCCGCTGGGATTGATGCAGGAGTGTGTGGGGTTTTTAAATAGTGTCCTCAAACGCCGCCGCCGCTCGACTTAAACGATCGTTGACCCCTGCCCACTCTGGCGTAGTCGGTAGAGACTGCACATAAATCGCGTGCAGAGACTGGGTATCCAGCTGGCGCAATACTGCATACAAACGCTGAGCCCAAACGTGTGGATCATGAGGCAACTGCAACCATTGTACGCTCGGAGACACGCCTGAAGGTGCAGCATCCAGACTCACCACGGCGACTTTCGTAGAGGATGCTGAGGACGTCTTCACCTCATTCTGTTTATCAACAACCGACTCGCTCCGTAAACGCGACACAATCCCTGTTAAGGGCATGAAATATAGCGGAGTGCGCGGCGCATAATGGGCTTTCAGTGAACCAGAGACCCGCGGGGCATCGGCTTGTGCGCCAACCTGTACAGTACGCCCCAATGCCGCTTCGATTTGCGCCACAGTAATGCTGCCTGGACGTAATACAGCAATTGCCTCAGCACCGCGCGACACATCCACAATGGTGGACTCAATGCCCACTTGTGCTGGGCCTCCGTCGAGGATCACCGCTGGCTGCAAAGCTTGATCGGCAAATTCGGACTGCACATGCGCTGCAGTGGTGGGTGACACCTGTCCAAAACGGTTAGCAGACGGCGCGGCCACCCCGCCCTGCCCGCCTTTTAGTTGGGCAAAGGCCGTCAGCAGCGCTTGCGCTACGGGATGCTGAGGGCAACGGATGCCTAAGGTGGCTTGGCCACCGGCCACCTCGGCAGGTATATGCGCCGCACGCGACACAATCAACGTTAAAGGCCCTGGCCAAAAACATTCAATTAAGCGCCACGCTTCGGGCGTTAAGTCGGTGGCCCAATAGTACATATCCGCGCCTGGGGCCACATGCACAATCAAGGGGTGATTGCTAGGACGGCCTTTAGCTTGATAGATGCCTGCTATGGCGGTGGGGTTTTCCGCATCTGCTCCTAAGCCATAGACCGTTTCGGTTGGAAACGCGACCAGCAGCCCCTCAACGAGCGCGTGTGCCGCACGCTGAATGCTCGCTGCATCGGCCTCAGCTAAGTGGCTCATACTCAATCCCTAAGAGGTCAGCCACTTGTTTGGCTTTGTGCTGTAGGTTGTGCGGACAGTGATCTAATAGAGTGATGTGCCCCATCTTGCGGCCCGGACGCGCTTGGTTTTTGCCATACAAATGCACACTCACGCCAGAGTGTTTAAGAATTTCAGACCATTTGGGCTCACGGTATTCGCCTTGCTCATCAAACCAGATATCCCCCAACAGGTTGAGCATCAACGACGCGCTGTGTGCAAAGGGAGCCCCTAGGGGCAAAGCCGCCATAGTGCGTACTTGCTGCTCGAACTGACTGGTATAGCAGGCGTTCATTGTGAAATGGCCGCTGTTGTGAGGTCGCGGAGCGATCTCGTTAGCCAGCAGCTCACCGGATTCTAAGACGAAGAACTCCACACACAATACCCCATAGTAGTCGAGTGCTACGGCTAAAGCGGTGGCGGCCGTTTGGGCTTGCTCGTACAGGGGCTGTGCGTCGTTTTGCAACGCGGCAGTTGACACTGCAAGAATGCCATCGCGGTGCTCGTTGTGCGAAGGCACATAACAGCGCACTTCGCCATCAATCCCTCGCGCCAACACGACGGAGATCTCGTCCTGTAGAGGTACCAAGGCCTCCAGCACACAGGGCACACCGTCAAACTCTGCAAAGGCGGCCAAGGCTTCGGCTCGGGTGCTAATACGCGCTTGGCCTTTACCGTCATAGCCCAAACGGGCTGCTTTTAAAATGCCTGGAAACAGATGATCGGGTGCGGATTCCAAATCCGCGACGGATTGAATGGCAGCGTAGGGCACCACCGGTACCCCCGCTTGATGAATAAAGGCTTTTTCAGAAATACGGTCTTGAACGATAGACACGGCTGAGGCCGCTGGCATCACGCGACGCTGCCGACCTAAACGCTCAAGGCTGGCAGCCGGCACATTTTCAAACTCGATACTGATGGCTTGGCATTGCGCCCCTAAACGGTCCAACCCATCGGCGTCATCGTAGGCCGCACAGATATGCAAATCGGCAACGCTGCCGGCTGGGCTTTGCGGGTCGGGATCTAAGACGGCGACACGATAGCCCATGTCTTGGGCAGCGTGGCAAAACATACGGCCTAATTGACCGCCGCCAATCATACCCAGCCACTCGTTCGGCAGGACAGGTATGGGCAAAGTTGCTGTGTTCATGTGGTTTTACTTTTAAAAATCAGGACTCAACAGGCGGGACCACCATCGCACGAGCCGCTTGGTTTTGTAGTGTACGGTAGGCTTTGAGTTGGGCGCGTAGGGCCTCGTCGTGCATGGCTAGGTTTGCAATCGCATGCAAAGCGGCGTTAGCGGCTCCTGCTTCGCCAATGGCAAAGGTGGCGACCGGTACGCCACGGGGCATTTGCACGATAGACAGTAAAGAGTCCTCGCCTTTGAGATAGCGAGACGGTACGGGCACTCCAAATACCGGCACCTCGGTCAACGCTGCCAACATGCCCGGTAAGTGTGCTGCCCCCCCTGCCCCAGCAATGATGGCAGACAAACCCAAATCGGAGGCACGGGCGGCATAATCCACCATCTCATGGGGCATACGGTGTGCCGACACCACCAAGGTTTCATAGTGAATACCGAACTCTTGAAGCACCGCCACCGCATGTTGCATGATGGGCCAATCGCTGGACGAGCCCATCACAACGCCCACCTGTACCTGTTTACTCATTGCTTTAGCCTTAAAACCCGTTAAAAACTGTATTTTAGTCTAAAGCCTTAGGCGGACGCCAACCGCTAAAACAGAGTGTTGTTTTCCGCTAAGCCTTATGCAAACAATGAGGCGCGTCGATTGAGCAAAAAAAAGCCACGATACACATCGTGGCTGTCCGTCCCTTACTGGACTTTTTGAGCGAGCTCGCCGGAAGCATAGCGTCGCGCCATTTCCTCTAGGGGGATGGGCTTGATGCTGGAGGCGTGCCCAGCTGTGCCAAACTGCTGGTAACGCGCCACACAAATTGCCTTGGCGGCTTCGCGGGCAGGCTTCATGTATTCGCGTGGGTCGAATTTGTCGGGGTAAGTAAACAAGAAACGACGAATCGCCGCGGTCATCGCCAAGCGAATATCGGTATCGATATTGACTTTGCGTACACCGTATTTGATGGCTTCTTGGATTTCAGCGACAGGCACACCGTAGGTTTCCTTCATGTCACCACCAAATTCGCGGATTTCCGCCAGCAACTCCTGAGGCACACTCGAGCTGCCGTGCATCACTAAGTGCGTATTGGGCAAGCGGGCGTGGATTTCTTTGACCCGCTCAATGGATAGAATATCGCCGGTGGGCTCACGGGTGAACTTGTACGCCCCATGGCTGGTACCAATAGCAATCGCTAAGGCATCCAACTGAGTACGGCGGACAAATTCGGCGGCCTCTTCGGGGCTAGTGAGTAACTCGTCACGGGTAAGGGTACCCTCAAAACCGTGGCCGTCCTCCTTGTCGCCCTGCATGGTTTCAAGTGACCCTAAGCAGCCTAGCTCACCTTCGACGGTAACGCCTAATTTGTGCGCCATATCCACCACACGCTTGGTGACGTCGGCGTTGTACTCAAAGTCGGCAACCGTTTTGCCGTCTTCTTGGAGGGAGCCGTCCATCATGACGCTGGTGAAACCTAAATCAATAGCACCTTGGCAAATGGCTGGGGATTGACCGTGGTCTTGGTGCATGACCACAGGAATATGGGGGTAGGTTTCCACCGCAGACTGGATTAAGCCTTTGAGGAATTTTTCTCCTGCGTATTTGCGTGCCCCCGCTGAAGCTTGCATGATGACGGGGCTGTTGGTCTCGTGAGCCGCCTCCATGATGGCTTGCACCTGCTCAAGGTTGTTGACGTTAAAGGCAGGAATGCCGTACTCGTGCTCGGCTGCGTGATCCAATAGTTGGCGTAGTGACACCAAGGCCATGAGAAATCTCCTGAAAATCTGATATAGATAAGCGAATACTTATAATTTTAAAGGGGAACGCAAATTCTTGCTTGATTGCTTACGAAGCGTTGCCACGGCGAGCGGATTTGGGCCTAAAGGCCTTGACCATCTCGGTGTTGGTTTCGATATAAGGGCCGCCGATAAGGTCGATGCAGTACGGCACCGCTGCAAAAATACCCGGCACGGCGTTATCGCCTGCTGCACCCGCGGGTAAGCCTTGAAGGGTTTCTTGGATCGCTTTGGGCTGTCCGGGTAAATTTATAATAAGCGCCGCGTGTGTGGAATCCGCTACCTCACGGATCACTGCTACTTGGCGCGACAAGATCGCCGTCGGCACAAAATTTAAACTGATCTGGCGCATTTGCTCACCAAAACCAGGCATTTCTTTAGTGGCAACCGCTAGGGTGGCCTCGGGTGTTAGATCGCGCCGTGCCGGCCCGGTGCCCCCAGTAGTGAGCACCAAATCACAGCCCACGTGATCGACCAACTCAATAAGGGCCTGTGAAATCGCCGCAGGCTCATCCGGGACTAAGCGCTCGGCAAATTGACAGTCGGAAGTCAACGCTGAGCTTAACCAGCCTTTGAGTGCCGGTAGACCTTCGTCCACATACTCACCCTTAGAGGCGCGATCGGAAACCGACACCACCCCTACCAGCAGATCATCCTCATGGCGACGCGTTAATACTGAGCCTTGCATGCTTACCCTCACTTGATAACCAAAAGCTATTTACAAGCTTGAAAATACGTGTTTAGTTTATAGTTTAACTGGAAAGACCCAGAACGCATAAAACACACAGGCTATCGATTCATTAAATTTTTACCGACTTGGAAAAAGATATTTTTAAAGCATAGCAAACCTTACAAATTACCCATGTTAGCCTTAATGCTTTAACTACTTTTCACAACGAGGCGAGCGATGCGCTTACTTTATGCGGGTGGCGGTGATATTGCACACCGCACGATGGAACAGCTCAAACATACAGCCCAAGCCCAATGGTGTTTACGCCGCTCAGCGGGGGATCAGTCGTTTTTGCCCGCAAACGCTCAGTATATTCAGGCGGATCTCACCCAGCCAAATAGTCTAGAAGCGCTGCCGGATGCTATGAGTCACGTGTTGTATACCGCTACCCCTGATGGGCGCACGCCCGAGGCCTACCAGGCGGTGTTTAATCAAGGTCTAAAAAATCTGCTTAATGCTTTAGATCTCTCCACGCTAAAGCGTTTTGTGTTTGTGTCTTCCACTGCCGTGTATGGGCCTAGCGCTACCTGGCAAGATGAAACCAGCCCAACCCCTGCGCCCGCCTTTAATGGTCAAGCCTTACTCAAAGCCGAGGAGTTTTTACGCCAGCGCTTAGGTGACAAGCTCGTTGTACTGCGCTTTACGGGAATTTATGGCCTAGAGCGGATGACTCTGATCCAACGTCTCAAAGCCGGTAACGTACAGGTTGCTGCCTCCAAGGGGAATTGGGCCAACCGTATCCACATCGACGATGTGGTGCAAGCGTGCACACATGTATTACAGCGACCCGATGCGAACGGCGTCTACGTGGGCACGGACGATACCCCTATTGAAATTTACACGCTTTACCAACAATTAGCCGCTTGGTTGGACGCACCCGAGCCGATTGCGAACCTCGATGCACCCGCTCAAGGCAAGCGCTTTCGTAATCAACGCCTCAAAGACAGCGGCTGGACACCAAAATGGCCCGACACCTTAGAAGGCTATCGGGCCATTTATCAGCAGCTAGGACTATTACGCCAATAAGCTGAGTACGCTGACACCGAAAACGTTATGTACTCCTTAGCCCTGAGCCCGCTGCTGCAAAATCGCTACGGCGGGCAATTCTTTGCCTTCTACAAACTCTAAAAAGGCGCCGCCTCCGGTCGAGATATAGCCAATCTGCTCAGTGATACCGAATTTGGCAATGGC
>DWUQ01000177.1 GCA_019120675.1 Candidatus Paenalcaligenes intestinipullorum
GTTGAGCAACGGCGATTAGCTCGTTTGGTTTTGACCAGAGGCTAATGCCTCCGTGATAATCACTACGATAAAACTGGGCACCTGAATGCCGCCAGCGTTGTTCAATTAATACTGCGGGATGTGAAAAACGATTCCACCACCCTTGCTGAGCAATCGCATATTGAGCCTGCATCGCGCGCACAAAATAAGCGGAAGACGAACTCAACGAGCCATGATGCGGCACCATCACCACATCCGTTGCTTTTAGACCTTGCTCAAGGAGCTGGTATTCCTCGTTTTTGCCGATATCCCCCGTTAGTAACGCACTGTGATACGGCCCCTGTATACGCAATACGCAACTGTTGGCATTACGCGCAGCGCTGTTACTGCTCTCGGTTACCGGCTCTGAGGGCCAAATAAACTCAAAGCGTACTTCGTCGATTTCCCAGGCCCCACCCTTTTGACAATACTGATGTTCTGTACCAGATGTCGCAAAAGGCGGCTTCTTTAGGTAACGGCTCTCTTTGTTAAGATGTTTAACTAAATCAAAATTACTGTAAGTACGCCAAACTTTGACTTGTTCCAGCAAGCTTAATGTACCACCCACATGGTCTAAATCAGCATGTGATATAACTAAATAATCTAAACTGCTCAACCCCTGACTGCTCAGAAAAGGCAAAATGGTTTGCGTGGCCGCATCCGAATAGGGGCCAAAGCGCAAACCCGTATCAAATAAAAGGCTACTGTGACGGGTACGAATTAAAACAGCACTCCCTTGGCCGACATCCAAGGCGTCCAATCGCCACTCACCCGCCTGAAGGCGCGGAGCTGGCCAAAACAAAACAGGCACAAGCGCTAACCAGCCCAAATAGCGCAGGTGCGACGCATGAGGCAACAAGGCCCACATGACCCCTGCCCCACCCAATGCATACACCCAGCTCGGAGCCTGAGCCACCGGTAGGCTCGCCCAAGGCTGCTGCACCAGCCACGTTGTTGGCATCATGACCCATTCGATTAACGTATGTGTACAGAGCACCAAAGCCTGGTTAGTTTCTGGCCAAACACCCAAGCTGCTGCTGACTAAACTTAATAACGACAACGGCGTTACGAGCAAACCTAATATAGGGATCGCGTATAAGTTGGTGAGTGGAGAAACCACCGAAACCTCGTTGAACCACCACGCTAACGGCAAACATAAAAGTAAACTGATGACAATTTGCCAACTGATCGCGCGGCTCAGGCGCATTTTCCAACGTTGTGTTTTGCTTTGTACCCATAAGGGCTGGCCTGCCCAATGCAAGCACGCCAACAACACACTAATAGCACCAAAGGACAACCAAAACCCTGCAGACAGCAGCGCCCAAGGATCCATCAACACCACCAAGATAGCAGCCACCGACATCACCTGGGTAGGCTTGAGAGGCACCCGCCATAATCGACTAAGTAATGCAATGGCGAGCATGAGAAAGCTGCGCTGGGCAGGTACCCCCCACCCCGCAATTAAGCTATAGGCCAACGCGGTGCCAACTGCCACATAGGTGGCCATATATTGCGCCGGTAAGTGCTCGACCGCCACCCAGCTGCGCCAACTTAAACGCCGCCATCCCCAGCCAAACAACCCTGCCACTAGCCCCGCAACTAAGCCAATATGGGTACCACTAATTGAAACCAGATGCGTTAACCCCGCACGATTAAAGACCGTCCAATCCTGCTGGTCAATAGCGGCTTGATCGCCCAAGCTCAGCGCTGTAATCACACCCCCATAGCGATAGTCTTGCACCCACTGCGTTAAGCGATCGCGCAATTGACTGCGCCATAATGCGATGGTGATGGTTGAAAACCAAGGCTGCTCTGACCACTGCTCGGCCTCTAGTTTTGGCACACCGCGCAGGTTCGCCAACACACGTATACCTTGGGTAAACAAGTGCCGCTCGTAATCAAAACCGGCCTCATTGCGGCTGCCATGTGGGGTTTTAACCGTGGCATTCGCTTGCCAAACCTGCCCGGGCCGAAGGTCAGGAAAATCATGGACTTTGGGCTCAAAGTAAGGCCCAGTATAGCCTTTGCCATACCAGCTTATCAGAGCCGTAGTGGGCACCCTCTCAGGTTGACTGGAGAGTATTTTGGCCACAAAGCGTCGACTGTTGGGGCCAGACTCCACTAAGCCTTGCACCACAAATCGCAGCTGTACGATACGGTTTTCTTGTTCAAGAGGTAACTGATCGGCGAGACGCACGTGAGCCCAAGCGCTAGCATAGCTGAGTCCGAGCCAGAAACTGCACAGCAACAGGCCAAAGTTTAAAACCTTTATTGAGCGCCAGCGCAGCCAAACCAGTCCTAACAGCACGCTCATTAAGCTAAGCCCTAAACCTAGGGCGGGCTCAGAAGGTATATGCGCTAATTGATGCGTTCCCCATGCACCAAACAAAAACCCCACAATATTGGCGCGGCCCCATACCACAACCCCAGCCACCCGCATAACCGCCACCTATCGTTATCTTAAATAGATAGCTTAAAAGCTGGAGATGATGAAATAAGCAGTAGTGGGAAAGGTTTAGCCGAGCGTAAAAGTGCGTAGTGCCACTAAGCCGGATTAGCCTCAACTAAGCGCGGTAAGATAGCCTGAGCATTGCGGGTGGTGAGGCGCGCTAATTCGGATTTTTCCAAATCACGTAAATCAGCTAAACACTGGGCAATGCCTGACAGCTCAGCAGGTTGGTTGCGCTGGGCGTCGGACTGAACCCCCAGCCAAGAGGGAGCAATATCCGGTGCATCCGTTTCCAGCACGATCGCTTCAATAGGAAGCTCAGTGGCTAAGCGTCGGATGTTTTTGGCAGCGTTAAAGGTCAGCGTGCCACCAAAGCCTAACTTAAACCCAAGCTGAATCAGAATTTCCGCTTGCTGCATGCTGCCATTAAAGGCATGAGCAATCCCTGTGACTCCCTCATGACGCCGTAGGTATTTGGTCACCATATCTACGGATCGTCGCACATGCAGCAGTACGGGTAAATCAAATTGCTTGGCCAGCTTTAATTGTTGTTCGTAAAAATACACTTGCTTGGCCTGCATGGCTTCGGTTTTTAGTTCTGGCACAAAAAAATCCAAACCGATCTCACCAATGGCAACACAGCGTAAATCCCCCACAGCAGTCTGCAAACAGTGTTCGAGTTGCTGCAAATCCTGCTCTGTTGCATTCGGTACGCACAAGGGATGAATCCCTAAGGCGTAAAACAACCCCTCATGCGTATGGGCTAAATCCCGTACCGTCGTGAAATTGTGCACATCGACCGCAGGGATGACAATTGTGTTGACCCCCGCCTGATGAGCCGCTGCTATGACGGCTTCGCGATCGGTATCGAACTCTCGTGCATCCAAATGGCAGTGCGTGTCAATGAGCATGTGCTTTCCTTTTGAACGGAGCTAAAGGTATGTGGTTAGCCTAACGCGTCATTCTGCTTTTTACAAATGCCCTCGTTTGCCCTGCCATGTGCTGTTTAAGATCAACACCCTTGCCTACAATACAGGTGCCGAGGTTACCCCTTCCAAGCGGCCATCACTCATCGTCAGCACACGATCCGTACGGGCCGCCAAGGAAGGATCGTGCGTCACAATCACAAAGGCGGTTTGATGCTGACGGCACGCTGTGCGCAACAGCTCAAACACCTCCTCGGCGGTGTGCGTATCCAAATTGCCCGTGGGCTCATCGGCCAAAATGCACGCGGGCTCGGAGACCAAAGCCCGCGCGATCGCCACCCGCTGGCGCTCTCCACCTGATAATTGGCTGGGAAAATGCTCAATGCGCGCCCCCAAACCCACCTGCTCGAGCAACGTCTGCGCGCGTTGTCGGGCCTCATCGCGTTTGATACGGCGAATGATTAAGGGCATCGCTACGTTATCCAAAGCGGTAAATTCGGGCAGCAAATGGTGAAACTGATACACAAAGCCTAAGACTTGGTTGCGTACTTGACTGCGTTGATTTTCAGATAAACCTGCTGTGTCTTGCCCTTGAATGAACAATTGGCCCGAAGTGGGACGATCCAACAGGCTTAAAATATGCAAAAGTGTGCTTTTGCCAGAGCCCGATGCCCCCACAATCGCCAACATTTCGGCCGCGGCGACTTGCAACGAGGCTTGGTCCAACACGTTCAGAGTATGACCGGCTTCGTCGTAGCTCATACACAGCTCACGGGCCTCAATCACAGGGGGAATAGAATTAGTCATAACGCAGCACCTGTGCAGGTTGCAGCTTGGCAGCGCGCCAGCTGGGGTATAAGGTCGCTAAAAAAGACAACACTAAAGAAATCACCGCAATGGTGAAAATTACGGTGGGCTCTGGGTTGGAGGGTAACTCAGACACAAAATACACTTCGGCAGGCAAGAACTTCTGGCCCACTACGCGCTCGATAGCGGGCACGATCACATCAATATTGTAGGCAATTAGGGCCCCGGCACTCACGCCTAAGAAGGTGCCCACCACACCAATTGATACGCCTTGTACTAAAAAAATACGAGCAATTTCAGCTGGCGTTGCACCAATCGTGCGCAAAATAGCAATATCGCTACTTTTGTCTTTGACCGCCATGACCAGCGAAGACAACAAATTAAACGCGGCCACTGCAACAATCAGCGTCAAGATCAAAAACATCATGCGTTTTTCAGTTTTGACAGCAGCAAACCAAGTGGGATTGCTTTGGGTCCAGTTGGTCGCTTGTACACCATAAGGCATAGCATTAACGAGCTGACGACTGACCTCGGGTGCGTTTTGCATATCCTGAATACGTAAACGGATCCCACTGGTGCCACTGTCACGAAACACCCGTGCCGCATCCTCGACATGCATAAAGGCAAACGCTGAATCAAACTCATAATGACCAGCTGAAAATACGCCCACCACGGTGACTTGGCGCATACGTGGTGAAAAACCCGCAGGTGAAATTGAGCCTTGGGGGGCCATAACCATAATGGTATCGCCAACGCCCACGCCCAACTGTCGAGCCATCTGCTGACCTAATAAGACGCCAAAGCTGTTGGCAGTTAAGTTCTTTACATCCCCCGCAATCAATTGATCCGGCAGCTCCGATACCGACGCTTCAACATCTGGATCAATGCCTCGCACTTGAGCCCCTAATAAGGCACTATTACGCACCACCATAGCCGGTGCCGCGACAAATGGAGCCGCGCCCATTACGGCTGGATTGTCTTCGGCCTGAGCCGCTAAGTCGTGCCAATGTTCAATCACTTCCTTGTGACTGACGCCAGGGTAAAAAAGCTCGATATGCGGTAACACAGAAAGCATGCGATCGCGCACTTGGGTTTGAAAGCCATTCATGACAGAAAGCACTACAATAAGAGCGGCGACGCCTAAAGCAATGCCGGCCATCGAGATGCCGGCCACAAAGGACACAAATCGATCAATTCGTTTTCCTGCTTGACGTCGTACACGCGCTAGACCGGCATACCGCAGGCCTATCCAAAGTTCAAAAGACATACAATTGCACCGCAACGTTATTAAAAAACCATTGAGTATGCATATAGTTTTAGCGGGCGCTCTGCCCGCCCCCCCCTATGCACAAGAACTGCTGAGCCACCTTGGTGACAAGGCGCCTAATTTGCTCAAGTTTCTGGATCAAACCCCTGCATACACCGTGGCGGTGCCCCCCGAAGAGGCCAAATGCACCCCCTTAGAGGCCTGGTTATTGCAGCAAGCGGGCTTCCAACCCCAAGCCGGACAAAGCCTCAGTGCAGGCTGGGCCGCTTGGCTCTGCGAAACTCAAGCTGCCCATTGTAATGTAAAGCCCGATCAGCCACTATGGTTGGCAGAACTCGTGCATTTTGCACCCTCTCGGGATGGTGCGGCCTTAATCCCTGCCCAAGAGCTCACCATTACCGACGCACAAAGCCAGGCTTTATTTGAGCGCAGTGAGCAGTGGTTTACCGATACACCTTTTCGTGCCCAGCCTATTTCCGCCACGCATTGGCGCATTGAGGTGCCGACTGAGTTTACACTCAGCGCCCCCACGCCAGATCTAGTCCGACAAAGCAGCATCAATGACTGGTGGGCCCAAGACCTCAACACTCGGCCTTGGCGTCGTCTAGTGAATGAGTTTCAAATGCTTTGGTTCAGTGACCCAATCAATGCACAACGCCAGGACCAAGGCTTGTTATCCATTAATAGTCTTTGGTTGTTTGGTGGCGCCTCACGTCAGCAATTTAACGCCGCTGAAAATTCCCCGCCCTACACCCTCATCCGCAGCTTAGAGCCCTATGCCCAGCAGCAGCAATGGGGGGATTGGCTGGTGGAGTTGCAACACATCGAACAACAATTTACCGAACTTATACAAAATAATTCGATTCAAAGTGTGGTGTTGACGGGCCGAGATCGTTATCTCTGGGCCAATCGCACTTTTAAACCAAGCCTCTGGCAACGCTGGTTTAACCGTTCCACCACCCAATGGAGAACTCTGTGGTCCAACCCATAATTAGTAATCGCCCTCGCGCACCTGAAATTGAACACGCGCTCACTCAATCGGGTCACCACCCTCTTTTAGCCCAGCTCATGGCCAGTCGTGGGGTACAACAACCTGAGGAGCTACATACCGATTGGCGACAGCTGCTATCGCCTGCTTTGTTGCATGACCTCACCCAAGCCGCTCAACGCTTGGCGGATGCGATTGAGGCCCAAGAGCGGCTATTAATTATTGCGGATTACGACTGCGATGGCGCGACCGCCTGTGCGGTGGCGATACGGGCCCTACAAGAAATGGGGGCCGATGTCGACTTTTTGGTGCCTAATCGTTTTGAAACGGGGTATGGGTTATCACCCGCCATTGTTGAGCTAGCGCTACAGCACCCCAACGGCAAGCCGGATGTCTTAATTACCGTTGACAATGGTATCGCGAGCGTCGAAGGGGTCGCAGCGGCCAACGCTCAGCACATGGCAGTGATTATTACCGATCATCATTTACCCGGTGATGAGCTGCCCGATGCGGTGGCGATTGTGAATCCCAATCACCCGTCGTGTGGGTTTCAATCGAAACACCTTGCTGGGGTGGGCGTCATTTTTTATGTGATGCTGGCCTTGCGTGCGGAACTGCGTGAACGCGGGGCGTTTGAGCTCGAAGACCAACCCCGTTTAAACCTGCTGAGTGATTTAGTCGCCTTGGGCACCGTTGCCGATGTGGTCAAACTCGATAGCAACAACCGTCTGTTGGTGACCCAAGGCTTAAAACAAATGCGTGCTGGTCGTATGCAACCAGGCATCGCGGCCTTATTCCAAATTGCAGGGCGTGATCCCTCCGTCGCCACCACCTTCGATTTAGGTTTTGCTTTGGGCCCTCGAATCAATGCCTGTGGCCGCCTAGCGGATATGAGTCTGGGCATTCGTTGCTTGCTGGCCGACGACCCTGCTGAAGCCCTAGCCTTGGCTCAAGAGCTCGAAAGCATGAATCAAGACCGGCGCAACATCGAGCAGCAAATGCATACTGAGGCTCAACGTTTTGTTGAGCAAGCCACTCAGCACGGTACGCAATTCGAAGCCAGTTTGTGCGTGTACCACCCAGATTGGCATCAAGGCGTGGTGGGGTTGGTGGCGTCGCGCCTTAAAGAAAAACATTGGCGACCTACGCTGGCGTTTGCACGTACGGACGATGGGTTACTTAAGGGTTCTGGCCGTTCCGTACCCGAAGTGCATTTACGAGACGTACTGGATTTGGTTTCTAAGCGGCAGCCCCAGCTGATTGGTCAGTTTGGCGGCCACGCCATGGCGGCTGGCTTAAGCATTCAGGAAGCTAATTTTGAAGCCTTTAGTCAGGCCTTTGATGCTGCTGTGCAAGAGCTCACTGGGCAACGCTCCTTTACCCCAACCATTGAAACGGATGGCAGCTTAGCCCTGAACTTTTACGAGGTCAGTACCGCTCAAATGTTGGCGTCTCAGGTTTGGGGTGCGGGGTTTGCACCGCCCTTGTTTCGGGATCGCTTTATTGTGCGGGATCAGCGCCTGCTTAAAGACAAGCACCTAAAGCTGCAGCTGGAGCGTGGCGATCACGTGTTCGATGCGATTTGGTTTAACCAAGCCGAATTAATGGGCGGAGTGATTGAGGCCGTGTATGAGCTTTCCGAAAACCGCTGGAATGGCCGCAGCTCGTTGCAGTTGATGGTGCGTCATGCTGTGGATGTGAATGCCTATTAAGATCGTATAGAGCCGGAAAAACGCCAAACCTTTGTGGGATAAGCGTTTTTCTGATATACTAGCAGGTGGGATTATATTAGCAGTCGCTATAAATACTAGCTCGGGTTAGCCATCGCTGCTTTATCCATTCATTTAGCTTGACACGTATTGCTTGTGCAATGTGCACGGTCGCCTCTCTCCATCTCGTCAAGCTTCCCTTGCTAACCCTATCTATTGCGTCAGCGCATTCATTTGCTTTCATTACACGCGATACCGCTGCGTAAGCGCCCGAACTTTGGGTGCTACGCTTCTATTGGTTGTTATAAGGATTTTATATGTCAAAAGAAGAGTTGCTTGAAATGCATGGCTCCGTTACCGAAGTTTTACCCGATTCTCGCTTTCGTGTCACCCTCGACAATGGTCATCCTGTCATCGCTTATACCGGTGGCAAAATGCGCAAACACCATATCCGTATCTTAGCAGGCGATAAAGTTACGTTGGAAATGTCCCCCTATGATCTCACTAAAGGCCGCATCACATTTAGGCACTTGCCCCAGCGCAACAACGGTGGCGCTCCTGCCCACGCTCGTCGTCGCCGCTAGGCACGACTGCTCTCCCCCGCAACCCTTCCCTTAACGGAAGGGTTTTTTAATGCCAAGCGTTTTGCGGCTTACGATTCAGCGCTGAACAAGGTAAAATCCTCGTTTAAATATTTTCTAGTACATTGCCCAACGTTGATGAAATTGGGCACAGGAACAGTGGTTATGGACGCCGAACACCAAAATGCCCTTGAGGCACATCTTGACGATTACACCGACCGTGAACTCGAACTACGGAGGTATCTTTGACTACGACGACAAAGCTCATCGTCTGATCGTAGTGAATGCCGAGTTTGAAAACCCAGATATTTGGAACAATCCCGAACACGCCCAAGAGCTCGGACGCGAGAAAAAAGCCTTAGAAGGCGTCGTCATTGAGCTGGACGATATCCAGCAGGGCTTGCGCGACGCTCGCGAATTGTTTGAGCTGGCGGCTTTGGATAACGATGACGCCACCCTAAACGCCATTGAGGGCGATCTACAGCGTATTGGCCAGCGTATCGAGGATCTAGAATTCCGTCGTATGTTCTCGAACCCTGCCGACCCCTCTAATTGCTTCCTAGATATTCAAGCGGGAGCAGGCGGCACTGAGGCTCAGGATTGGGCCTCGATGCTTTTACGCCAATATGTGCGCTATGCGGAGCATAAAGGCTTCAAAATCGAAGTCCTCGAAGAGTCCGAGGGCGAAGTGGCTGGCATCAAGTCCGCCACGCTTAAAATTAGCGGTGAATACGCCTATGGCTTATTACGAACCGAAACAGGCGTGCACCGTTTAGTGCGAAAAAGCCCTTTTGACTCCAACCATGGTCGTCACACTTCCTTTACCAGTGTGTTTGTGTACCCCGAGGTCGATGACTCCTTCGAGATCGATATCAACCCTGCTGATTTACGTATCGATACCTATCGGGCCAGTGGTGCCGGTGGGCAGCACGTGAACAAGACGGACTCGGCAGTACGGATTACTCACAATCCCTCTGGGATCGTGGTGCAGTGTCAAAACGATCGCTCTCAGCATCGAAACCGTGCCGAAGCCATGCAAATGCTGCGTTCGCGCTTATACGAACAAGAATTACGTAACCGTATGGCCGACCAACAAAAACTCGAAGACTCCAAAAGTGACGTGGGCTGGGGGCATCAAATTCGTTCGTATGTGCTGGATCAAAGCCGCATCAAAGATTTACGCACCAATGTGGAAATTTCCAATACCCAACGTGTGTTAGATGGGGATTTGGATCCCTTTATTCAGGCCAGTCTCAAGCAAGGTATTTAAATGACACAACGCTTGGTCGTTATTACGGGTTGTTCACGCGGGTTGGGCCATGCCATGGCCCAACAGCTTTTAGAGGCTGGTCATGTTGTGCTGGGCATTTCTCGCTCAGCCATGCATTTTTCAGATCCTCAGCATCATTTTGTTGGTGTGCAAGCGGATCTGGCTGAGCCCCATGACTGTCACAAAGCCCAAGATTGGTTAAGTCAGCAGCTCCGACACACTTCAGCGAGCCGTGTGGATCTTATTCATAATGCCGGTGTACTGGGGCCAATGGCTCTAAGCCATGACACCGCTTTGGCGGATCAGGCTGCGATCACGCACGCGTTGCAAATCAACTTAAGCGCGGTCATGTCATTAACCGCTACCTTTTTGCAGCACACCACGGCAGTCGTCGATCGCCGCGTGCTGTTCATTTCCTCAGGCGCTGGTCGTGCGCCCGTGCCGGGCTGGGCTGTCTATGGGGCCAGCAAAGCTGCCTTAGACTACTACGCCCAGACGCTCCAGGCAGAAGCCCATCCCCACCTGCGTTGCGTGGCGATTGCCCCTGGGGTGATCGATACAGCGATGCAACAACACATCCGCCAGCACAGTAGTGAGCAATTTCCTAATGTCGGCCGTTTTCTGGCTTTACATGAACAAGGCCAGTTACAATCTCCTCAAGCCACCGCTACTCAGCTTATAGACTACTTAGAGCGCCCTGACTTTGGCGCCCAAACCTTAGACGATATTCGTCGTTATTCGTAAATTATTTATCATGACTGACCCCACTCCTGTTCCGTCCATCGAAGAAAACCATTTGATCGCGGAGCGTCGCGCCAAGCTGGGCCAATTACGCCAAGCTGGCCAAGCGTACCCCAACGATTTTCGCCCCCAACAACTGGCCAGTGCTTTGCATACTGCATACGATGAACAAAGCAAAGAAGCCTTGGCCGAAGCCGCCCATACCACCAGCGTGGCGGGACGCATGATGTTGAAACGGGTGATGGGTAAAGCCAGTTTTGCAACGCTACAAGACAGCAGTGGCCGCATTCAAATCTATTTGGATCGTACAGAAATTGGTGAGGAACGTTACGAGCAATTCAAGACGTGGGATATTGGTGACATTCTGGGCATCGAAGGCCAAGTATTCAAAACCAACAAAGGCGAACTATCCATACGCGCCAGTCAAATTCGCTTGCTCGCTAAATCTTTGCGCCCTTTGCCCGACAAGTTTCATGGTTTGGCGGACCAAGAGCTTCGTTACCGTCAACGCTATGTGGACTTGGTGATGAACCAAGACACCC
>DWUQ01000178.1 GCA_019120675.1 Candidatus Paenalcaligenes intestinipullorum
GCCAGACTTGTTACCGCTGCTGTATCAGCTGGCCGACGAGGAAGGCTTTGAGGTGTCCCTGCCTTGTGTGGTGGCCCCCGACACCCCACTCGTGTTTCGGCCGTGGCACGAAGACATGCCCATGAAAACCGGAGCCTTTGGCATTCAAGAGCCTGATACCGAGCAGGTGGCGCCTAATCCCGATGTGGTGTTGGTGCCGACCTTGGGCTTTACCCGAGAGGGCGATCGCTTGGGCTATGGCAAGGGGTTTTATGACCGTACCCTAGGGCAACTGCATGAGCAAGCGCATCCGTTTACTACGATTGGTATTGCTTGGGCTGTGGGGGATTTATCCGATACTGACTATCACTGTCAACACCACGATGTGCCCTTGGATGGGATCTTAACGGACAAAGGTTGGCCCAAAGCTGCCCCGGTTTTGTAATCGGGGCAGCTCATGAGCACGTAAAGCCACTTTAGCCAACGAGCTTTTCGTGTACGGTGCTGTGCTCCAGCACCTGGCCGTCCGCATCCATCACGCGCATGGCATCGGCGGAAATTTCGTCAATCACCACCACTTGACCATCCACCAGACCGATTTCAATTTTCATATCAATCAAGGTGAGATGTTTGGTGTGTAATTCCGCCTCGACAAGGCGGCAAACCTGACGGGTCAGCTCTTTGGCTTGCGCAAGGTGTGCTGTGCTGAGCAAGCCCAAAGCAAGGATGGTGTCGTCGGTGATGAGTGGATCGCCACGCTCGTCGTCCTTAACGGTAATTTCGACGAGGTAATCAAAGAGCTGCGACGCATCACGGATGTAATTGTGATAACGGCGGATAAAGCTGCCCCACGGTCGGGTACGGCAGATAAACTCAAAGCCACCGCCACCGTTGATGTCTTTGCCGAGCGGCACCGCACGACGCACTTCCATGGTGTTTTTGTCGAGATCAGCCTGTACAAAGTGTGTAGGGATACCCGCAGCGTGCAAGCATTTGAAAAAGTGATCCGTCATGGCCAGCGACTTGCGCCCTTTGCCTGCAACCTGCCCAATCACCGTATTCGCGCCTGGATCGATCACCCCATCGGTACCCGTAACGTCGTCTTTAAAAACCAGTAGTACGTTACCGTTTGGCAAAGCGTAAAGGTCTTTGGTCTTGCCGGAATAGATTTTTTCGTTGCTGTCCATTGATTTGCCTACTGGTAATGCCAGTGTCCCGTTTCGAGGTAATGATAATAATCATACGCCCGTAGGCGTGTTTGGTGTTACTTAAAACTTAACTGCGGAATGATCGCCATGCCGGCTTCCGAGCCATTTAGGGTATAAAAGTGCAGACCCGGCGCGCCACCGTCAAGTAAGTCTTGGGCTAGGCGTTGGACCACCTCAATGCCAAACGATCGGATGGACGCACGATCATCTCCGAAATCCGCCAAGCGTAGACGCAGCCACCGAGGAATTTCCGCCCCACACATATTGGAAAAACGCAAAAGCTGTGAGGAGTTCGTAATGGGCATAATACCCGGCACGATTGGGATATCGACGCCCTTGGCTCGCACTCGGTCTACAAAATCAAAATACGCATGGGGGCTAAAAAAATACTGCGTCACCGCCCCATTCGCGCCCTGATTGACCTTATGGATAAAGTGCTGCAAATCCGCTTCTAGGCTGATGGCTTCAGGGTGCATTTCTGGGTAGGCAGCCACCTCGATCGTGAACTCATCGCCGCGGTGTTCGCGAATAAAGCGGACTAAGTCGCTGGCGTAACGCAAGGCGCCCGTATCACCCCCCATACCGGATGGCATATCCCCCCGCAAGGCCACCAGTCGGCGGATGCCTTGGGCGTGATAGCCTTCGATGATGTCTAACAGCTCGGCCTCGCTAGAGCCAATACAGGACAAGTGCGGTGCCACGTCAAAGCCAAGGTTTTGCAATAACCCGACGGCTTCCGCAGTACCCGTTCGGGTCGAGCCCCCCGCCCCAAAGGTCACACTGACGTAGCTGGGCCGCAACCCTTGTAGGGTTTTGGCCGAACGCACCAGCTTGTCTTGGGCAGCCTGATCACGAGGCGGGAAAAACTCTAAGCTAAAAGACTGCGACACGGTCATGACGCGGCAATTCCTGATAAAAAGCTAGAAATTAAGCTATACAAAATAGCACCGATCATGGCCCACCAGAAGCCATTGACTCGGAAGCCCTCGAACAATGAGCCACCCAGCCAAAACACCAAGGCGTTGACGACAAAAAGGAAGAGTCCAAGGGTAACAATGGTGACAGGTAAGGTCAGTACCAACAAAATGGGTTTGACAATTGCGTTTAACAAACCCAACACAACCGCGGCCACCAGCGCCGCCCAAAATGAGGTAACCACAATCCCTGGAAGCAAATAGGCGACAATTAATAACGCCACCGCATTCAAAATCCAAACTAAGAGCAAGGCCATGATGTTCTCCGGTAAATGGGCGCTGGGTCGCGCCCGTTAAGGGTGTGGTATTAAATCACGAAGGAATTAATAACGATAATGATCCGGCTTGTAGGGACCTTCAACGGGTACGTTGATGTAATCCGCTTGCGCCTGGGACAGCTCAGTCAATTTCACCCCTAATTTACCCAAGTGCAAACGGGCGACTTTTTCATCCAAATGCTTGGGCAAGACATACACCTGACCGTTTTCGTAAGCCTCACCTCGGGTAAAGAGTTCAATTTGGGCGATGGTTTGGTTGGTGAACGAAGCCGACATCACAAAGGATGGGTGGCCAGTAGCACAACCCAAGTTCACCAAGCGGCCTTTGGCGAGCAAAATGATGCGTTTGCCATCAGGGAAAATTACGTGGTCGACTTGGGGTTTGATCTCTTCCCACTCTAGATCTTCGATCGACGCCACATCAATCTCGTTATCGAAGTGACCGATGTTGCACACAATGGCTTGGTCTTTCATGCGCTCCATGTGTTCGCGTGTGATCACATGGTAGTTGCCAGTAGCGGTGACGAAGATATCGGCTTTGTCGGCGACCTCTTCCATGGTGACCACACGGTAACCTTCCATAGACGCTTGCAGGGCGCAGATGGGGTCGACTTCGGTCACCCAAACTTGGGCGCGCAACGCGGCAAGCGCTTGAGCGCAACCCTTACCCACATCACCAAAACCAATCACGACGGCAATCTTGCCCGCCACCATGACATCGGTCGCCCGCTTAATACCATCGACTAAGGATTCACGGCAGCCGTAGAGGTTATCGAATTTGGACTTGGTAACGGAGTCGTTGACGTTAATGGCAGGGAACGCCAATTCACCTTTTTTGGCCATCTGATACAAGCGGTGTACGCCTGTGGTGGTTTCTTCGGTGACGCCTTGGATCTGCGCCAAGCGGGTGGAGTACCAGCTGCCGTCTTGTTGCAAGCGCGCACGAATGGAGGCAAACATCACGCGCTCTTCTTCGCTGCCAGGGTTATCCAAGACGGAGAGGTCTTTTTCGGCACGTGCGCCCAAATGCAACAACAAAGTGGCGTCGCCGCCATCGTCCAAAATCATGTTGGCTTGTTCGCCGGGCCAATCAAAAATATCGTGGGCGTATTGCCAGTAGTCTTCGAGGCTTTCCCCTTTGATGGCAAAAACGGGGATGCCTTGATCGGCAATGGCGGCAGCAGCGTGGTCTTGGGTGGAATAAATATTGCATGAGGCCCAGCGCACCTCTGCGCCTAAGGCTACAAGGGTTTCAATCAGCACAGCCGTTTGAATGGTCATGTGCAGGCTGCCCGCAATGCGCGCGCCTTTGAGGGGCTGTGCCGCAGCGTATTCTTCGCGCGTGGCGATCAGGCCGGGCATTTCGGTTTCAGCAATCGCAATTTCACGATGACCCCACTCAGCAAGGCTAAGATCGGCAATCGCGTAGTCGTTAAAGGCAGTTTCAGTCACAGCGTTCATACAAGCTCCGGTAAAGGCAAGGGCTGCGGAGCAAACGCAAAGCTCACCACAGCCCCCAATCGAGAGAATGGTGAGCGTCGTTGGAAAAGCATAAGGGCTTTAACCTGATCAGCCTGAGCCTGGCAAACACTAGGTTTGTCGCAACGCTCCTCAGACTAACGATAGAAAACGTAGGGCTATTGTAACGGTTTTTTGTTGGGCCGTGATACAGAATCCATACGCTTTAGGCGGCACGTTCGGCAGCGGCTTTTAGGGCGGCGGCACGGTCAGTGGCTTCCCAGGTGAACTCGGGTTCACTGCGACCGAAGTGGCCGTAGGCGGCTGTTTTGCTGTAGATGGGGCGCAACAAATCCAGCATATTGATAATACCTTTAGGGCGTAAATCAAAATGCTCACGCACGAAACGCGCGATTTGATCATCAGGAATGACGCCGGTACCTTGGGTGTAGACGGTAATGTTAATGGGTTCGGCCACACCAATGGCATAGCTAACCTGCACTTCGCACTGACGCGCCAGACCTGCAGCCACAATGTTTTTAGCCACATAACGTGCTGCGTACGCCGCCGAACGGTCGACCTTAGAGGGATCCTTGCCTGAGAACGCCCCACCGCCATGACTGCACGCGCCACCGTAGGTGTCCACGATGATTTTACGACCAGTGAGGCCGCAATCCCCTTGAGGACCACCAATCACAAATTTACCGGTGGGATTCACCAGAAATCGGGTGTTATCCGTAAGCAGACCATCCGGAAACACAGGTCGAATAATGTGCTCAATCACCGCATCGTTGATTTCACCTTGTGACACATCAGGATGGTGCTGGGTAGACAGCACAACGGTGTCTACCTCAGCCGGCTTGCCGTCCACGTAGCGGAAAGTGACTTGGGATTTGGCATCCGGACGCAACCACGCTAAGCGGCCGTCTTTGCGTAACTCGCTTTGGCGCTGCACTAAGCGGTGCGCATACCAAATCGGCGCGGGCATGAGATCAGGGGTTTCGTCGCAGGCGTAGCCGAACATGAGTCCTTGATCGCCTGCGCCTTGGTTGAGCGCTTCTTCGGACAAGCGATCCACCCCTTGAGCAATGTCAGGGGATTGTTTATCGTAGGCCACAAGTACGGCACAACCTTTATAATCAATGCCGTAATCGGAGTTGTCGTAACCAATCCGTTGGATGGTGTCGCGCGCGACTTGGATATAATCCACATTAGCGGTCGTGGTGATTTCACCGGCCAACACCACCAAGCCAGTATTGCAGAGGGTTTCGGCGGCGACACGAGCGTTCGGGTCTTGCTCAAAGATGGCGTCAAGTACGGCGTCGGAAATTTGATCGGCGACCTTGTCGGGGTGGCCTTCGGAAACGGATTCGGAGGTAAAGAGGTAGTCGTTATTTGCCACAGCTGTTGCGTCCTTGTGTGATGCGTGTTTGCAAAAATGGGTGAACGAGCTGCGTAGCACCACAAATTTGAGCACAAAGCACAAGGAATCGGGCGCGACGCTTTAGCGGTTTAGGTGCTGGCAAGCCAGCGAATCGCTCCGCAAGTTGTCGAGTTAACTCAGCGATTTCTTCCATTTTAAGCGAAAATAACACTTCTTTAAAAGACTTTCTAATCGAACCCCACGAACTGTAGGCTTATGCTGCTTTTTTTCTTACGCCTGATTGCTGCTCTACCCTTGCGAATGCTGCACGCAGCAGGCCGCTTGGCCGGATTATTTGTGTACGTGTTGCCCGGTCGTTATCGGGATCGTTTACAGGAAAACGTGCGCCAAGCGGGCTACACTGAGCCTGCGTTTGCCCGCAACGCCGCACGCCAAACCGGTGCCATGCTGGCTGAAACCCCAAAAGTGTGGCTGCACAGTGCACACTGCTTGACCCGCTGCACCGAGGCGAACCCTGAAGTGTTGCGCGACTGTTTAGCCGAGCAACGCGGGATCCTTTACCTAACCCCACACTTAGGTTGCTTTGAGATTACCGCACGGCATTTGATGCAGTTTGGTCCGCTTACGGTGATGTATCGACCTCCGCGACAAGCTTGGCTAGACCCCGTCATGCGCGCCTCACGTGATTTGCCTGGCTTGCGCTCTGTACCCGCCAACATGAAAGGGGTACGTGAATTTGTAAAAACATTACGCAACGGCGAGGCCATTGGCATGCTGCCTGATCAGGTGCCGCCTAGCCGAGATGGCGTATGGCAGGAGTTTTTTGGTCGCCCCGCCTACACCATGACCCTTGCCGCTAAGCTGGCTCTGCAAACCCAAGTTCCCGTTATGCTGGTCGTGGGCGAACGCCTCGCCAAAGGCCAAGGGTGGCGTATTCATTATGTGCGTTTAGCTGAGCCCTACCCCGACAGCATCGAAGGGATGGTGGCGCGTATTAACGAGGCGATGGAAAGCCTGATTCGACGCTTTCCTGAACAGTATCTATGGGGCTACAACCGCTATAAAATCCCCAAAGCGGCCCCTCCCTTACCGCAGTCTACGTCGCACGATGCCACATCTACTCCTACGTCTAGTTCAACCAAATAGAGCTACCGCTGCTGCGCCTTAGGCTCTGGTCTGAGGCCTTATATTCAAGGAATGTTATGAATACTGCTCCCTTAACGGCTTCGGATGTGGCCAATTTTTTGCGCGATCACCCCGATTTTTTAAGTGAACACGCTGAGCTGTTCGCAACGCTTAAGGTGCCTCATCCGCAACAAGGTGGAGCGATTTCCTTGGTCGAGCGCCAAGTCCTCACCCTTCGCGAGCAATTGCAGCGCACCCAAGCTAGGCTCGATTATGTGCTGACCCAAGCCACCCGCAATCATCGCATTAGTCAACAATTGCTTACTTGCGCGCAATCTCTATTAGCCCTACCAAGCTCGGCCTCTCAGATCGATGCGGTACGGCAATGTTTATTAAATAGCTTCCAACTGGATCAGGTGAGCGTTTGGTATTGGGCAGACAGCCATCCTGCTTCGCCCGCTCAACCAGACGAGGCCGTGATGCGCTACGCTCAGCAGCTCACTACGCCCTATAGTGGCCCCCGTGCCAAGCACCCTTTGGTTGATTTGTTACACGCGTCAACGCAGTCTTTGGCTGCCTTTCGTCTGTTGGATGGGCAGCAGCATACCGTAGGCTTGGTGATCTTTGAGGATCAGGCTGAGCGTTTTCAAGCAGATATGGCTACGGATTACTTA
>DWUQ01000179.1 GCA_019120675.1 Candidatus Paenalcaligenes intestinipullorum
TCTGTTTGCACCGTGTCCCCAACTTTCGGTAGAGCATCCAAGGTTTTCAGCATAAAGCTGGCGACAGAGTTGAAATTGCGATACAACGGTGAGCCTGAAGGCAAGTCCAACGCTTGCGCCAATTGAAAAAGGTCTGTCGATCCCTCTACAAGCCATTCGTTTTCAGTCACCTGACGAATAGCGGGTAGCTCATCCTCGTCAGGAAACTCGCCAACAATGGCTTCAAGGATATCAATAGGTGTGAGTAGACCTTCTAGAGTGCCGTACTCGTCCACCACCATAACAAATTGCCCTTTGGATTGTTGAAGCGTTTGAATCACCACTAAGGCATCGGTGTGCTCATGCACGATGATTGGTGTGCGTAGACCCTTCCAGCGGGCTAAGTCAGGGGTATCGGCTAAGTCCGCTAATAAGTCCTTGGTTTTAATGACCCCAATAATTTGATCCAGTTCGCCATTGCATAAGGGCAAGAAACTATGGGGCGTCGTGCGCAGCAGTTGGCGTATTTCTTCGCGATCTTGGGCGATATCCACCCAAGTGATTTCTGTACGTGGCGTCATTAAGGATTGTAAAGGACGTTGGCTAAGGTTTAACACCCCACTGACCATTTTACGCTCTTCTTCTTTGAAAGCAGGAGGTTCAAGCTCGGGATCGTCGTCTTCGTTGCTGGCTTCGTCGTTATCTTGAGCGTCTGAGCTTTTGTTGTTGAGCAAGCGCATAACGGCATCTGCGGTGCGGTCACGCATCGGGATACGCGCTTCGCTACGCAACATATTGCGACGTCCCAGATGATTAAAGAACTCAATAAGCAAGGAAAAGCCCACTGCCGCGTATAAGTTGCTCTTGGGAACTTCGTAGCCAAAACCTTCAGCAATTAGAGCGATACCAATGATTAATAAAATGCTTAGACACAGCACCACCACCGTTGGGTGAGCGTTTACAAAACGCGTTAGTGGGCGGGAGGCCCAAATCATGAGCAAAATAGAAATCGTGACGGCTGCCATCATGACGGGTAAGTGCTCAACCATACCGACCGCTGTGATGACGGCATCCAGTGAGAAGACTGCATCGAGCACAACAATTTGCGCAATCACAACACCAAAACTGGTATAGGCCTTGGATTTTTCTTCGTGTTGTTGGGGCCCTTCTAGTCGTTCGTGCAGTTCGCTACTGGCTTTAAAAACCAAAAATATCCCCCCTATGAGTAGGATTAGGTCTCGCCCTGAAAAGCCATGGGTGGATATGTAAAAAAGAGGGGTGGTGAGGGTGACCAGCCAAGAGATTAAGGTTAGCAGAATCAACCGCATACCCAAAGCAAGCATCAACCCAATAACACGGGCTCTATCCCGTTGGTGAGGCGGTAGTTTTTCCGCCAGAATGGCAATAAAAATAAGGTTATCGATGCCTAGAACAATTTCTAGAACAATCAGTGTTAGCAGCCCAGCCCAGATGTTCGGGTCGACAAGCCATTCCATGCGCGTAGGTATCCGTGAAAAGTAAACTTCTATTATAGGTAAAAAAACAGAAACCGCATCCCTCACATAAAGCGAAGTGGATACGGTTTCTGAGTCAAGAGGCTGCAGAGCAGAAAGAGCGCTGCGCCGCTTTTGAAAATTAGTATTGAGCTTGGTGTACAGTCACGCCTGGCTTCGCATGCTCTGGCGTCACTGTGGTGGGCTCAGGAGTGTAGGTTTCACCAGGGATGGTAATAGTGGTTTTGCGCAAGATGCCACCGCCACTTACGGATCCGTACACATCGGTTTGAGCCTCACCGCGCATTTGAGTGAGACAATCGGTACGCAGCTCGGCCGGTACGCGCTCACAACGATCGAGCAGATTGCGCTCTAGAGCAGTAGCGGTCTCGTCGATGGTTTCATTCATTACGCCAGTTTGCGCAAATACCGATGCACTCGCAAAGCCCAATGCCATCGTAAGTGCTAGGGAAACTTTTTTAGCGGTAGTTAAAGATTGAGCGACCATAAATTGAACTCCTCATCGTTAAAAAATGTTGCGATAGCTAAATAGCCGATATCGTGTAGTTTGAGTATATACGTGCTTTTTCAATAAGGGAAAACCAATTTGGGTTAAGTGAAACCAAGTGTAATGTAGAGTGAGTTTTTGAAACTAAGGGTTGGCTTTTTCATTGTCTGAATTGGATTCGGATACAAGTACCGCTTGTTTTGTGGGCAAATCCATATGCCCCACCTCATCGGGTCCGTATTCAATGGTGCGCTGTTTACGCTCCCGCTTAATGCCCGCCCGCATGAGTAAAATAGCAGTGACTGGCGAGGTCAACACCAGTAATACGGTAATAATTAAGGGATGAACAATCGGTTTGCTGCGTAGATACGAGAATAAAAGCACCATCGCCAGCAGCATAAAAAACACCCCAAGCGTATTGCCTAAGGTGGGGGCATGAATACGGCTGTAAAAATGCTTTAGTCGTACTAAACCTAAGGCTCCCGTAACGCTAATGATGCCGCTTAGTACCAGAAGGACACTAACAAGGATTGCCAGCCATAAAGGTAAGTCACTCATGGTTCGATTACCTCACCGCGAAGTAGAAATTTAGCCATGGCTGCCGACCCAACAAAGCCAAATAATCCAATCAGTAACGCCATATCAAAATAAAGACGCGAGTCAAAACGAATGCCCAACGCAAGCAGCGCCAGTAAGCCCATCGAGTACATGGTATCGAGGGCAAGCACACGGTCTGCCGCAGTGGGCCCAGTGGCTAAACGGTAACTGCTCAAAACTAAGCCGATGACAAAGCAGCTTAAAGCAAAAATGCTAGACCAATAAATTAAAGGATGCATGGGTCATACTCCATGAGTGCAACTTATCGAGTGCGAGCGTTGGATTCAAAAATTTGGATGAGAGGCTGTTGGTAACGCAGCTGTATGGTGTCGAGCCATTGCTGCTCGTCTTGTAGATCCAAGACATGCAGGGTGAGCACATTGGTTGACTCATCAAAGCCTGACCAAACGGTGCCTGGGGTATAGGTAACAATACAAGCCAATGCCGCTAAGCCATGGGGATCTTGGATGGTAAGTGGGATATCTAAAAAACCGGGTTGCGCACCGGAGCGAGCGCCTTGCCAGACAATACGTCCTACATCAATATTGGATTTAACAATATCAATAAAGACATGCATCACCAAACGCAGCGCCACCAAAGGCTTGCCAAGTTGGGCTTGTACAGGTCGAAAAGGGCGTGCTGCCCAGCTTAGCCAAAGCGCCAGTACTGCACCCAGCAGCAAATTACCGGGCGAGGCCGAGCTATTTAAGAGCAACCATAATACAAATAAAAACAAAGGCAGCGAAGCGAGCGTAAGATGATTTCTCATGGCTGTGCTCCAGAGTTACGGGTCGTAGGCGCCACATCCTCAACTTTGGGTACAGCGGTTTGGTTGACCGAGCGATCCGCGTTTTTCTGTAACACGGCATTAATATAGGCACCAGGCTGATCCAAATAGCGTGCGGTGTCTTCGAGATAACTCGTGATCGGCCCAGCCCGCACACTCAGCACCACACAAGCAAAAATTAAGCTTAATACAGGCAACGCTTCGATTAACCGTAAGCGCGGCACATTCAACGCGTCAAAGCTCCAAAATAAACGAATACCCGTGCGGGAAAACGCGACAATGCCTAAAAAGCCAGAGAGCAGCACGCACGCGGTAAACAGCCACGCATTAAAGGTGGCGTGGGTCGCGCTTGAGGCGTGCAACGCCGCAGAAAGGAGCGAAAACTTAGCGACAAAGCCAGACAAAGGCGGCAAGCCAATAATCAATAACGCGCAGGCGATAAAGCCCATGCCGAGAAAGACGATCGGACCTGGGATAGCTAAGCCGACCTCTTCGGAGTCGTGTACTTCCTGATCGTCATCGTCTAAGTCAAACGCTTCTTGGCTGGCTGCGAGGAAATCGGCTCCAAAGCTTTGTACCCGGCTGATCATTTCTAGCAGCATAAAAAAAGCGCCCAATGCAAAGACGGAGCTGAGCATATAGTAAAGCGCCGAGCCCGTTAAGATGACGCCTGGCATGCCGAGTGCGGCCAATAATGTACCTGAAGACAGCACAATGCAATAACTGGCCATACGTTGAGTTTGGTGAGCAGCAAGCATACCCACGGCACCAAAAATTAGCGTGGCAATACCGGCTGGAAACATCCATGCCCCTCCAAAGGCAGCGGGTGCGCCGGTAGGCTCCAGCAACGAGCCAATACGGACTAAGGCATAAATGCCGACTTTAGTCATAATGGAAAACATGCCTGCTACCGGTGGTGCAGAGTTCGCATAACCATCAATCAACCAATAGTTGAGGGGCCAAGCAGCAGCCTTAATGAGGAAAGCAATGCCTAATATAGCGGCGGCACTTTCAAAGAGTAGCCGGTCTGGACCTGCCAGAACGCCTGCTTTAATGGCCAAATGAGCCATATTTAAGGTGCCCGTTGTGCCGTAAATCATGGCTAAAGCAATCAACAGCAAAAAGGAAGCAATCAGGTTGACGGCAATATAATGCAGGCTCGCGTTGACACGGCTACGCCCGGAACCATGCAGCATTAAGCCATAAGAAGCAGCCAGTAACACCTCAAAGAACACAAACAGGTTAAATAAGTCGCCGGTTAAAAAGGCGCCATTTAAGCCCATGATGAGTAACTGAAATAAGGAATGGAAATGCACGCCCGCTCGATCCCATCGGGCGGTGCCATACACCCACGTGGCCGCGCCTAAAATGGCGGTTAGCAGCAACATAATGGCGGATAAACGATCCACCACCACGACAATACCAAAGGGGGCTGGCCAATCCCCTAATAAATATACCCCAACCCCATTTGGCCATGGCCCATCTAAACGGCCATCGGCAAAGCCCAACAGCACGTAGGCGACCACAATGAGCAGCGTGAAGGACAGACAAGCAATAGCCAGCTTGAAAATTCGATCCTTATCTCGAAACAACAGCATTAAAGCTGTCGCCATAAAAGGAATAATAATGGGCAGGATCGGCAAATGCGTTTGCAGGTTTAACATCAGTAGTCGCTTTCCTCGCGTCCATCCACATGGTCGGTACCGCTTAAGCCGCGATTGGCGAGCATGACCACCAAAAACAACGCCGTTGTAGCAAACCCAATCACAATGGCGGTTAAGACAAGGGCCTGTGGCAGAGGGTCGGTGTACAACGATGGGTCGGAACCCAACTCAGCTTGTATGACAGGCGGCGCATTTAATTTAATCCGTCCCATACCAAAAATGAATAAGTTCACGGCATACGACAACAAGGATAGGCCCATGATGACCTGAAAGGTACGAGGTCGTAACAACAGCCAAACACCTGAACCAGCGAGTACGCCAATGGCTAAAGCAAGGACAAATTCCATTATTGCGAATCCGAAGTCATAGAAGAGGGGAGCTTGCGATAAAACCGTAAGGATTGGTGCGCTAATGCGACGAGCATGAGTACTGTTGAGCCAATCACAAGCATGTAGACACCAATATCAAACAGCAATGCACTGGAGGTATGGACATAACCGACAAGGGGAACATGAAAATCCCAACTTTGGGCGGCTAAAAAAGGCTTGTTAAACCACCACACCAACAACGCAGCCGTACCAGCCGTAAGCATACCGAGAGCAATCCAAGTTTGGGGTTGGATCAGCGGTCGCGATTCAACCCAGACAATCCCACCGACCATATATTGCAAAATAATGGCAGTGGCCATAATTAAGCCCCCCACAAAACCGCCTCCGGGAAGATTATGACCACGCAGCAGAAAGTAGATGGAGATCAGTGCCGCCACAGGTAATAATAAACGTACCAGAATGGCGGGTATTTTTAGGATGTTGTTGGGCAGATCCTCGTGGGGATTTGGCTCTTCGAAGGTCGCTTCGTGGTTGTGTTGGCGATTTTGTCGTCGTGCCAAAGGTGTTGCAATGGTTTCGACCGGAGGGCGAAAACGCCGCAGCAACGCAAACACGGTAATGGCCACAATGCCTAATACGGTAATTTCTCCGAAGGTATCAAAGCCCCGGAAGTCCACCAGAATAACGTTGACCACATTTGAACCACCGCCGAGCGGGATGGCTTGCTCCACCAAAAAGGAGGAAACTTCGGAAGGGTGGGAGCGACTTAATAAGCTATAGGATAAGGCACTCAATCCTGCACCACTGAGTATGGCAATTACTACATCACGGGTGCGACGAGAAAGTGCTCGTGCGCGGCTTAAGCCTGACGTTGCCTGACCAGGAATGCGCTTAGGCAACCACCGCAACCCCAATAAAATCAAGATCACCGTCACCACCTCTACGGCAAGTTGCGTTAAGGCGAGGTCTGGCGCGGACAGCCACGCATAGGTGATGCTGGTAATCAGCCCTGCTCCCCCCGCGAGCAGCAGGGAAGCAGGGCGGTGAAATTTAGCCTGATAGGCAGCACCAATGGCGCAAGCGCCCCCCGCTAACCACATCAAGGCAAATAAGGGGTCTAAAGGAGTATAACGATTCGGGGCTAACCATTGCCCACGAAATAGCGGTAAAGCCGCCACGATAAAACAGACGCTAAAAATTAAAAGTACTTGGCGTTGTAGACGCGAAGAATAGGTTTTACCAATCAAGAAGTCCGCACCGCTTTCGAGCCACCCAACGAGCGCTTCGTAAATGCGTTGACCATCAATACGCGACAATAAAGGCACACGCCCAAGCTTAGCTTGACGATAATTATCCAGCAAGACGATGAGCATCACTCCGCCCAAAGCGGCTAAAATGCTCATTACTAAGGGTAGGTTAAAGCCATGCCAAATATGCAGATTGTAATCAGGCGTTGAGGCACCCAAAATGCTTTGTACAGCGACCCCCAAGTAAGGCGCGACGGTGAGCGCAGGTAAAATCCCCACCACCAAGCAAATGAGCACTAATATCATACTGGGTACGAGCATTTGCAAGGGCGGCTCGTGAGGCGTGCGAGGCAATTGATGGGTAGGGGGGCCGAAAAATACTTGAGTAATAAAACGCAGCGAGTAGGCCACGCTAAACGCGCCAGCAATCACGGCAACTAATGGAATCACGCTATCTAAAGCGCCACCATTGGTCACATTGACTGCTTCAGCAAAGAACATTTCTTTGGATAAAAAACCATTTAATAAGGGCACGCCCGCCATCGCAGCGGCCGCCACACAAGCTAGAGTAGCCGTAATCGGCATAAAGTGCCGTAAGCCCGATAGGCGGTTTAAATTACGCGTGCCCGTTTCGTGATCCACAATACCCGTCGCCATAAACAGCGAGGCTTTAAAGGTGGCGTGGTTAATAATATGAAAGACCGCCGCCACCAAGGCCATCGCACTGTTCATACCGAGCAGCAAGGTGATCAATCCTAAATGGCTCATGGTGGAGTAGGCGAGCACGCCTTTCATATCGCGCTGAAATGTCGCTAAATAAGCGCCCAGCAGCAACGAGATGGCTCCAGTGCCCCCAATGAGCCACGCCCATTCGGTCGTACCGGACATCACTGGCCAAAACCGAGCTAATAA
>DWUQ01000180.1 GCA_019120675.1 Candidatus Paenalcaligenes intestinipullorum
TAACACCACACCAAAAAAGCCAACGGTAAACAACGTGAGGTCGCTTTGGCTAGGATCGGTTAAAAAAGGCTTTAAGCCCATTTCATAGGCCACCAACGCAGTGCGAGGGGTGGCAAAGGCAGGGCCAATAATAATAAAAATTAAGCTGGCCATCAGGCTGACCACAGCAGGCGGTAAAAAACGCGCCATGGTAGTGAAGCCGCCTCCAGCGATCGCCGCCGCGACTAAGGTGATCAGCGGTAACCCCACAGCAGTTAATAAAAAACCCAACATGGCCGCGTTGAGCTGCTCGCCCGCTAGAAATCCTGCCAGCGGCGGAAAAATAATATTGCCTGCGCCTAAGAAGAAAGCAAAGGTCATAAACCCCAGCCCCATCACATCAAATATAGACAGTGTGCCAGTAGAGAATGAGGGCGAGGCAGGGGTAGTCATAACAATTAGAGCAAAAAATTAATCAAAATAAGGGACATTATCGGGGGTGCTGCGTGCAGCAGAGCCGCTGCGACGTGAGCGGGAACGGCGTGCGGGAGCGCTACGATCGCTGGTGCTGGTACGGCGTTCGTTTGTGCTTGCGCTGGAATTGGACCGATCGCTGCTTGCGTTGCCACCACGGCCTGCGCCAGAGCGTCGGCCAGTAGGAGCCCCTTTAGGGCGATGCTGACGACGGGTATTTGCCTTGCGGGGCGCTTCACGCTCAGGAGCATCGACCGCACCGACTGGGCGCGCAGGAGGCTCGAAATCGTCCGGCAAGGCACGTTCGTCGATTGTTCGTTTGATCAGCTTTTCGATGCTGTGCAGCATGCGTTGCTCGGCTGGTGCCACGAGAGAAATGGCTAAGCCTTCGCTGCCTGCCCGGCCCGTGCGACCAATGCGGTGCACGTAGTCTTCGGCCACTTGAGGTAACTCGAAGTTGATCACATAGGGCAGTTGGTCGATGTCGATACCGCGTGCCGCGATATCGGTGGCGACCAGGACCACAACTTTGCCAGTTTTAAAACCATCCAAAGCACGCGTACGCGCCGATTGGCTTTTGTTGCCATGCAGGGCAGCGGCTTGCAAACCGTCTTTGGTGAGGCGTTCGGCCAAGCGGTTGGCGCCATGCTTAGTGCGACAAAACACCAATACTTGATGCCAGCCACTTTCGCGGATCATATGACTGATGAGCGCGGTTTTTTGATGGGCGTCGACGTGGATCACCTGCTGGTCGATGCGATCCGCTGTGGTGTTGCGCGGGGCAACGGAGATTTCCACAGGCTGATTGAGCAACTGATGCGCCAGCTCGCGAATTTCATTAGAAAAGGTCGCGGAAAAGAGCAGGTTTTGGCGTTGTTTAGGTAGTAAGCGTAAAACACGGCGAATATCATGAATAAAGCCCATGTCTAGCATACGATCGGCCTCATCCAAGACAAGGATTTCCACCTGATCCAAGTGCAGAGTCTTTTGCTGGCAGTGGTCTAATAAACGGCCTGGTGTCGCAACTAAGATATCCACAGGCTGTTGCAAGGCGCGAATCTGAGGATTGATGTTGACGCCACCGTACATTACCAGTGAGCGTAAGCGGGTACCTTGACTGTAGAGCAGCACCGATTCGTGGACCTGAGCGGCCAGTTCGCGAGTGGGCGCTAGAATCACCACACGCGGGCGTCCGGGGCTGCGTTTGGCTAAGGGTTGTGCCAACAAGCGATGCAAAATCGGCAGGGTAAAGCCCGCGGTTTTACCCGTACCCGTTTGAGCGGCGGCCAAGACATCGGACCCAGCAATGATTTGTGGGATAGCTTGTTGTTGGATGGGGGTGGGTTGGTCATAGCCTGCTGCGTGAATGGCCTGCAACAACGAGTCGGCCAGCCCCAGCGAGGCAAAAGAAGAGGTAGAGTTCAAAAGGGTATCCTGCCGCAAGCCTATTGCGCGACGCAATACCAATCTAGGCAGACGAGACAAAAGTGCAAGGCAAAAGTGCCGTGGCAGCGCGTTTACGGCTGCCTGACCTGTATCGATTGGCGGGATACACGATCTAACCCACCATTATAACGAGTTTTATGCGCTGACTGCAGCGTACTCAGGTAATACGTTCAGCAAAGTAAAAAGCGCGTCGCAACCGTGGTGTAAAGGGTGTTGAGAATCGGCGGCCTGCACAATCAAACTGTGCCCTAAGTGTAGCGCTTGGCTTTCTGCGGCCCAACGTTGTTGTTCATCACGAATACTGAGCAAATCCGCTACGGGAGCCATGCCAATGGTGCGACGAATCAATTCTGTGCCCGCATAGCCCAAGCTGTCCCGCCAAACTTTTTGCAGGAACTGCTCCGCATAGCCTGACACGGCCAAAGCCGGGTCGTTAGCGTGTTGAGCCACCAATTGGTTAAAACAGGTGTGATAATGCGTCCAAAGCTCGTGAATATCCGTACGTCGCGCGTGCTGCTGGTTTTGCGCGACTTCTGGTGTAAACAAGCCTGGGGCGGCACAGTGGTTGAGCAGTAAATTGCCGATGGCGGTACCCAGATCAAAGCCTGCTGGACCAAAAAATCCAAACTCTGCATCAATGGCTTTGAGGCGATTGGGGGCGACAAAAATAGAGCCACTGTGAATATCCCCGTGCAACAAGGCTTCGGCATGGCTTAAAAACTGATGTTTTAGGGCCGCAACAGCTGTCCGTAACGGGGCGTTCGCACTGAGTCGATCCACTAAGGGGGCTAAGGCTGAATCGTAGCGGTTTAGCTCGTGATAGGTGTAGGGGTCGGTAAAGAATAAGTCTTCCGTAATCTGACACATTTCGGGGTTGCTAAAGCGTTGCACCTGCGCTTTTTTCTCGCGCCCCGATAAATAAAAATCCGACGTGTAAAAATGCACCGTGGCTAAATAGTTCCCTAGACGTTGGCCTGTACCGGGGTATTCAATGCCTTGGACCAGTTGGTTGCGCCAAATAAAGTGGTCGGAGAGGTCCTCTTGTACCATGACCGCCAGCTCTGGATCGTAATGAATAATACGTACAGTGTGCTCGGGGCTGTGCCGATGATGCGCGAGAAGGGTTTCAGCCTCTAAGCGTGCTCGGTCGGTGGTTAGGGGCCAAGACTCCCCAACGCAACGCACATACGGCAAGGCTTGTTTCACAATCAAGCGACTGATGCCCTGTGCATCGCGGATTTTAAAGACCAGATTTAAATTGCCATCGCCTATTTCGTCAGCCTGCAGCAGTTGCTCAGGGTGCGCATAGTGACCATAGGTTTTGGCGTAGGCTACGGCATCGTCAGCGTTAAAAATACGATAGGTCGACATGCACCGATCATCCTTATTAAATAAAACTAGAGTTTAGTGGCTATAATTTTTGCCCACGATACTCGCACGCTTTGGATGCGAGGGCAACGCTCAAATAGGATGGTGACCGCATGATGCAGGCTTTTAGTACCCGTAGTTTACGCGTGGACGAAAACGGTGAGTTTTGGATTCTAGATCAACACGCCTTGCCTCAAGCCCAGAACTGGCTGCCCAGCAACACGGTGGACGAACTGATTGGCCATATTCAAAGTTTGCGGGTGCGGGGGGCGCCGGTGATTGGCTTGGCCGCCAGTGTGCTGTTGGCGGTGTTAGCGGCCCAAGGCCTAGGCCAAGCGGAGTTGCGGCAGTCGTGTCAACGCTTACGACAAGCTCGGCCAACAGCCGTCAATTTGATGAATAACCTAGCGGTCATGGCCAAGGCGGTCGAGCAGGTTAATTATCCACAGGCGTTAGCCGAAGCCGCATGGCAGTTGATCCAAGAAGATCAAGCCTTATGCGCGGCCATTGCGGACGCGGGACTGACCTTGGTGCAACCAGAAAGCCGCATTCTGACTCATTGCAACACAGGCAGTTTAGCCACCGCTGGGGTGGGCACGGCCATCGGGGTGTTAGCACGGGCGCATCAGGCCAAGTTGCTCAAGAAGGTGTGGGTCAGTGAAACGCGGCCCTTGCTACAGGGGGGGCGGCTGACAGCGTGGGAGATGGGTGAGCTGGGCATACCTTATCAATTATTGTGTGACCATATGGCGGCCAGCCTGATGCAGCGTGGCCAAGTCGATGCCGTGTGGGTGGGGGCGGATCGCATCGCTGCAAATGGCGATGTGGCCAATAAAATTGGCACCTACAACTTAGCCGTGTTGGCGCAGTATCATAAGGTGCCTTTTTATGTGGCGGCGCCGAGCACCACGTTGGATCCTCAGTGTCCCAATGGCGAGGCGATCCCTATTGAGCAGCGTGCGGCCGATGAGGTGCGGGGTGTAAGCGGCAGCTTTGGTGCATGCAACTGGGCTCCCGATCAGGCCCCTGTGTACAACCCCGCTTTTGATGTGACACCCGCTGCGCTGATCACTGCATGGGTATTGGATACAGGGGTGTATCGTCAGCCGCCTTTACTATAAAACCTGCTTAAAAAGGTGTCTGTGTGGGTGGCACGGACACCTTTGTTTTAAAAAGCGCAATATGTGGGTTAACCCTTAAATGCAAATGCGTTGTACGTTTAAAAGGCTTTAGTCTAATAACGGGTACAGGGTAGCAATATCACTACCGGTAAAATGTGCGATCCAGCCATCGGGATTGTTAAACAATCGGATTGCTGTGAAATTCGGTTGACTGCCCATATCAAACCAATGAGGCGTATTGGCGGGCACGGAGATTAGATCACCTTTGACACATAAAACCTGATAAATGTGCTGAGCAATGTGCAAACAGAACAAGCCTTGGCCTTCAACAAAAAAACGCACTTCATCCTCGGCATGGCGGTGCTCATGCAGAAACTTTTGCCGTAATTCGTCTTTTTGTGGGTGATCGGCTTGGAGGCTGATGACATCCCAGCTTTGATAGCCTTCTTGAGCGACTAAGCGCTGAATGTCTGCTTGGTATGCAGCCAGTACTTCTTCAGGGCTTGGTGTGGCGCTGAGTGCCACGGGGGTTTCCCACTGCTCAAAGCGCACACCAATGCGAGCGAGCTCGTGTTGGATCTTGTGGGCGCTGGCGGTGTCGACTAAGGGCGTGGAGGCGTGGGTATCAGAATAAATACGTAAATGGCTCATAAGGTGCTCGAAAAAATGAACGACAATTGGGCGACGGAGCAACGCAGCCTGTCTAGGATCACCATGTCTTGTTTAAAGAGAAAAAGCCGAGGCGTAGCTCATTCAGCTCAAAACAGACAGCTGGATGTCCGCAAAGCTGCTCACTTGCGGGTGGCGGCTGTCGGGGTCGGCATCACCCCGTATTAATTGGATGGTATGCCAACCATCCGCACGCGCGGCATCCAGCTCTTGGTGGATATCAGATAAAAATAGCAGCTCGTGCGCAGGGCGCTGGAGTTGGGCTCGAATAGTGCTGTACGCATTGACCTCGCGCTTTGCACCCACGGCCGTATCGAAATAGCCGTGAAATAACGGCTGCAAATCGCCATAATCGCTGTGCCCAAATAGTAATTTTTGTGCCGCGACAGACCCTGAGGAATAAATATAAAGCTGAATCCCGTCCGCGTACCATTGTTGAAGAGCGTGATAAGCATCCGCGTACACATGGCCGGTAAACTGCTTAGCTTGATAACCCGCTACCCATATTAAACCTTGGAGTGTTTTTAATGCAGGGGATTTTTTATCCTGCTGCATATAGGTTTGCAGCAAAGCAATACAGCGTTCTAGGTCTGCGTGCGGCTCGTGGGCTTCTTGGCGCAATCGCTTTAACGCTGCTGCCACTTCTGGGGTATCAGCATGCTGGCGCACAAACTCAGGTAATCGCTGGGCAGCAAAGGGAAATAAAACTTGATGAACAAACGCAATATCGGTGGTCGTGCCTTCGATATCGCACACAATAGCAGTGATCATGATAAAAGTTGGCGACGCTGAAGCTCGCACGTAAAGAGAAATTCAAAGGCTTCAAGGTGGCGGCGAGCGGTGGCAACATCGGCCCCCCACGTGTACAAGCCATGTCCGCGCACGAGAAACCCAAAGGGCAAGGGCTGCTCAGCAGCGTAGCGCTCAACCTCGGCCGCTAAGCTCGGAATATGCTGCTGATTATCAAAGATAGGGACGACGATGGTGCTTTCGTGCGTGCGCACGCCACTGAGGGCTTTTTGCATTTCATACCCCTGTAGCACCAATTGAGCGGAACGCTCAGTCATCGACAACACCGTTGCGGGCACCGAATGCGTGTGCAACACGGCGCCAATATTGGGGTCTAAGCGATATAACAAGGTGTGTAAGCCGGTTTCTGCCGAGGGGGGGCGTGGGTCATCGCTATGTTGTGTGTACACATTGACGCGTAAAAAATCCCCCAGCTGCACATGCGCTTTGTCGACGCCTGAAGCTGTGACCCAAGCGTCGGTGGCCGAAGCGCGTACCGACATGTTGCCGCCAGTGGCGGGGCACCAGCCACGTTGGCCAATCCAATGGCAGGTGGCCACTAAAGAATTACGTTCTAAATCCATCAACCGCTGCTAACCTTTCAAAACACTAATCAAGACTGTATGCGTTTAAACTACTACTAAGCTTGGCTTGTGTGCCCTTCAGTAGGATTGCATAGTAGCATTTCTGAAGCGTGCTTTTCATTCGCTGCAAGCGCTTATTCTGTTTTTGGATACGAGACCACTATGATAAAAATTCTTCGTGTCGTGATGCTCAGCATCACTGCTTTAGTACTAACCGGCTGTGGTTACAACGAAATCCAACGCCTTGACGAACAGGTGAATGCGGCTTGGTCGCAAACGCTCAACCAATACGAACGTCGAGCCGACTTAGTGCCCAAGTTAGTAAGTTCCGTCAACGCCTATATGGTGAACGAGCGCACTGTACTCACGGAAGTGACCGAGGCACGCTCTAAGGTCGCCAACCTCAATATCAATGTGCAGGATGTCAACGATCCGGCATTGATGGCAAAGTTTCAGCAGGCGCAAAATCAATTGTCCTCCGCCTTATCGCGCTTGATTGCGGTCTCAGAAAATTACCCACAGCTAAAAAGTGACGGCTTATTCCGTGACCTCATGACTCAGCTCGAAGGCACCGAAAACCGTATTGCGACGGAGCGTGGGCGTTATGTGCAAGCCGTGCAGGCGTACAACCAATATATTCGTCAATTTCCCGCTGTCTTGACGGCTAAAGTCATGGGCTATCAGGTCAAACCGAATTATGGTGTGGATCGTGAGGACGAAATCCGTCGCAATCCGGACGTGCAGTTCGATTTGCCGACCCGTCAAACGGCCCCAGCCTCTTAAAAGCCAATTAAATTTGGAGAAAGCGTATGCAACACTCTGCTCTCTCAATTGCGTGGCCCCCATTTACGAAGCGGTGGCTTCTCTCCCTGTTTGCGTTCGTAGTGGCGGTTTGCATGAGTGGGTTCACGACTAGCCATGCTGCCGCGCCTATCCCCTCATTAACGAACTGGGTGACCGACACCACCAACACCCTCACTTCCGCGCAACAACAACAGCTCAGTCAACAACTGCAGGCGCTTGAGCAGTCTAAAGGGGCACAACTGTTTGTGCTCATGGTGGCGACAACCGATGGGGAGGACATCGACGCCTACGCGCGTCGGGTGTTTGATCAATGGAAGGTGGGTCGTCAGGGCACGGATGATGGGGTGCTGTTGGTTATCGCCAAAGACGATCGTCGTTTACGGATCGAGGTGGGGTACGGCCTCGAAGGGGCCATTACCGATTTACAAAGCGGGCGTATTATACGCGAGCAAATCACCCCTTATTTCAAACAAAATGCGTATTTCCAAGGGATCGAAGCAGGCGTAACCAGCTTAAGCGCTCTAATTCAGGGTGAAGCCTTGCCTCCGCCGGTAAGCGGTGGCGCCGCGGGGTCGGATGAGGATGAGCCGTATATTATGCTGATTCCGATTTTTGCCTTTGCCACCTTGATGCCGTTATTTGTAGCGCCACTTGTGACGGGTTTATTTGTGTTTCTTATGTTTTGGAGTGTGCCGATTGCGGTGTTGGGGGGTATGGCTGCCTTCCTTTTAAACGCGGCCGTACGGGCGTTTCGAGGGGGGCCACGCGGGCGTGGTGGCAGCCGTCACCTGACGAGTCGTCGGGGTCGCCAAGGTGTATTTATGGGGCCAGCCGGTTGGCGCGGCGGGGGTGGTCGCGGTGGCGGAGGCTTTGGTGGGGGCGGCTTTGGCGGTGGTGG
>DWUQ01000181.1 GCA_019120675.1 Candidatus Paenalcaligenes intestinipullorum
AATCGGTCCGTTTTTACGACGGGCGTGGCGCACATAGCCATAACTGCTCAGCACACCAATTATCAAGAGCGCAATGAGAGTGCGCAGCGATAGATTGCTGTGCCCCAGTGATTCAAACGCCATCACTAAAGTCGATAAGGCGACGCCACTGAGTAGAAAGCCCAGCCAATCTAAGCCTTGTGCGGTACTGGGTAAGTCGGGGCGGATGTACTTAAGAATTAACACTAAACCCACAATGCCCACTGGCACATTAATAAGAAAGATCCAATGCCACGAGACATAGGTCACTAAAAAGCCTCCCACGGGTGGCCCAAGGATGGGGCCGAATAAAGCTGGTAAGGTTAAGACCGCCATCGCTTGCAACAACTCAGCCTTAGGGATGCGTTTTAATAAAATAATTCGGCCCACGGGCACCATCATTGCGCCTCCGACCCCTTGTACCACGCGTGCGGCAATCAACTGCTGCAAGCTTTGTGCTAAGGCACAGGCAATGGAGCTCAGCGTAAAGAGGCTAATCGCCAGCATAAAAATCCGTCGAGCGCCAAAGCGATCCGCTGCCCAGCCGCTGATCGGCACAAAGACGGCCAATGCGAGTAAGTAGCTGGTAATCACCGCATTCATACGTAGCACACTCGTATCCAAATCCTCGGCCATTGCAGGCATAGCCGTCGCCACGACCGTTGAGTCCAGCATTTGCATAAAGAGCGCACAGCCAATGATGTAGGGCATCAATGTGCGCTGACGCTGTTCGGTAGCAGAAAGAAGCGGCGGAGTGTTAGGGGAATCGCTCATAAGGGTTCAGCGTGAAGGGTCAGTTTGAAGTAAACTTACCATATAGCAAAAGCCATCTTTTGAAGAGGTATCGCACTATGGCAAAAACATACAAATCTGAAATTACCGAATTTATCCAAGAATTCAAGCAGGCGCATCCCGATACGGACAGTAAGCAACGTGAAGGGCGGGCGCGTTTGTGGGATAAACCGATCGACGCCGAGATTCAGGAAGGCTATCGCGCGGCCAAGCTGCCCCAGCCGCCTTATGTGTATTACAGCGAATAAGCTGAGTGGTTAAGCCGTGTCTGGTGCGGCAGCGGTAGCGCTGGATCATGCTGATGCGGACTTGCAAACGAGCGAGAGTATTGCCTCGACAGCGCGTTTGTATGGGCAGCCTTTACTGACTCTGCCCCAAGACCTCTATATTCCTCCTGATGCGCTGGAAGTCTTTTTAGAGGCCTTTGAGGGGCCTCTAGACTTATTGCTGTATCTCATCCGCAAGCAAAACTTCGATGTGCTGGATATCCCCATGGCGCAGGTTACGGATCAGTATCTTGCCTATGTTGAGCAAATTCGTCAGCACAATCTCGAGCTTGCAGGCGATTATCTGCTTATGGCTGCGTTGCTGATCGAAATCAAGTCGCGGATGCTGCTACCTGTCAAAAAAGCCGACACCGACGAGGAGGTCGAGGACCCGCGTGCCGAGTTAGTGCGCCGCTTGGTGGAGTACGAGCGTATGAAGCAAGCGGCTCAGCACTTAGACGCCTTGCCGCAGGTTGGACGTGACATTCATCTGGCGCAGGCCGAGTTATGCTTGCCCGAGCAAGAATTACTGCCTGAGGTGTGTGCCGACGATTTACGCGCTGCTTGGCTGAGTATTTTGCAGCGTGCTGCCTTAAACCAACGGCACACCATCCAACGCGAGCAGCTTTCAGTGCGAGAGCATATGAATCTGCTCTTGCAGCGTTTGCATCACCACGAGTTTATCGAGTTTAATCAGCTTTTTACTGAGTATTTGGCTCAAGGTGCAGGCGTACCTATTATTGTGGTGTATTTTTTAGCCCTCTTAGAATTGGTGCGAGAGGCCCTAGTCGAGCTGACACAAGCCGAGGCCTACGCGCCCATTTACGCACGTCTCACTTTTGTGCCTTTAACTCATCCGACCTAAGCCTACGCGGTAACGCTACGGAGTTTTTTGTGAAAGTCGTTCACACCATCCAAGATTTACGCGACCATTTAAGTGGTCAAACACGTATTGCTTTTGTGCCCACAATGGGTAATTTACATGAGGGTCATTTGGCCTTAATGCGGATGGCACGCCAGTATGGCGATCCAGTTGTGGCCAGTATCTTCGTGAACCCCTTACAGTTTGGGCCCAACGAAGATTTCGATCAGTATCCACGCACTTTAGACGACGATGTGGCCAAGCTCGAAGCTGGGCGAGATGTGTATGTGGTGTTTGCGCCCTCCGTCAAGGAAATGTACCCTGAGCCACAAAGCTTTAGGGTGCAGCCTCCCGATGACCTCGGCTCAATGCTCGAAGGCGAGTTTCGGCCTGGTTTTTTGAGGGAGTGAGTACGGTAGTGATGAAACTGTTTGCTTGTGTGCAACTGCGTGTTGCGGTATTTGGCAAAAAAGACTACCAGCAATTAATGATCATTCGCCGTATGTGTCGGCAGTTTCAGTTGCCGGTAGAGATCTTGGCTCACGAGACCGTGCGCGATGAGCACGGCTTGGCTTTATCGTCACGCAATCGCTATTTAAGTGCAGAACATGCGGCTCAGGCGCCAGAGCTCTATGCGTGCCTACAAGCGGTGCAGGCACAAGTGCGTGCGGGCGCAACCGACTTAGCGCAGATCGAACATCAGGCGCGGCAGCAGTTGGACGCCACAGGCTGGGAGGTGGATTACTTGAGTATTCGTCGTCAGAGCGATTTACATGTGCCCGATGCTGCTGATGTACAGGCCAACGAACCCTTGGTGGCGTTAGCCGCTGCCAAGCTCGGAGCCACCCGTTTAATTGATAATTTAGAATTATAAAAAACGAGTGGCGGTTTGTAGGGCTAGGTCAGCACGGCTTTAGCCCTTAGAGGCCTCGAGCGCCTGCGCCAAATCGGCCAGAATGTCGTCGATGTGCTCAATCCCAATGGACAGACGCACCATATCCACACTGGTACCCGAAGCGGCGAGCTCTTCTTCGTTGAGCTGGCGGTGCGTGGTGGTGGCAGGGTGGCAGGCTAAGGTTTTGGTGTCGCCGATATTCACCAAGCGGGTTACGAGCTTGAGGGCATCAATAAAGCGTGTGCCCCCTTCGCGGCCGCCTTCGATACCAAAGCTCAGGATCGCGGCTGGCTTGCCGCCCATGTATTTTTGAGCCAGAGCGTGCTCGGGGTGATCGCTCAGGCCTGCGTAGCGCACCCATTTTACTTGGGGGTGCTGCTGCAAATACTCGGCGACTTTGAGGGCGTTTTCAGTGTGCCGTTCCATACGTAAAGCGAGGGTTTCGATGCCTTGCAGGATCTGAAAGGCATTAAAGGGCGACAGCGCGGCCCCCATATTGCGCAACGGCACCACACGGCAACGGCCAATAAAGGCGGCTGGACCAAACGCTTCGGTGTAGACAATGCCGTGGTAGGACGGGTCTGGGGTATTGAGTAATGGGAAACGATCTTTGTGCTCGGCCCAAGGGAATTTGCCCGAATCTACGATGGCGCCCGCAATGGTGGTGCCATGTCCGCCCATGTATTTGGTGAGGGAATGCACCACGATATCGGCCCCATGCTCAAAGGGTCGGCACAGCGCAGGCGAGGCGACGGTATTGTCCACGACAAGCGGGACCCCATGACGGTGGGCGACTTCGGCGAGCGCCTCAATATCGACTAAATTGGCGCCAGGGTTGCCAATGGTTTCACAAAATACCGCTTTGGTGCGGTCGTCGATGAGGGCTTCGAGCTTGGCGAGATCATTGTGGGGGGCAAAGCGTACTTCTAGGCCTTGTCGGGGCAGCGTATGCGCAAATAAATTGTAGGTGCCGCCGTATAAATTGCTCACGGATACGATGTTGTCACCGGCCTCGGCCAAAGCCTGAATGGTGTAGGTGATGGCCGCCATACCCGAGGCGACCGCCAAGGCGCCAACGCCTCCTTCTAGGGCTGCCACGCGCTCCTCAAGCACCGCGTTGGTAGGGTTGGTAATGCGCGTGTAAATGTTGCCAGGTACTTTTAGATCAAACAGATCGGCCCCATGCTGCGTATCATCAAAAGCATAGGACGTCGTTTGATAAATAGGCACCGCTACGGCTTTGGTGGTGGGTTCGGGGCTATAGCCCGCGTGGACAGCAAGAGTTTCTAATTTCATAGCCATTCTGCACAAAAAGTAAATGCTTATTGTAGGAAAAATAATTTAAAAAACCACTATACGCATAGTTTGTATAAGGCGTTGACCGTCTAGGCTAACTTAAACCCTGTTAGACCTATCAGTGACAGTTACTTTAAAAGTTAAGTAAAAAATAAACGGTTTTCTTAACTTTGGAGGAACTTATGTCTAGGTTTGACGTACCGTGCCCTAGTTTGGTGACGGCTTTAACGAAGCGCGAGCAGCAAATTAAATGTCTACTCGTACAGGGGCATGCCAATAAGGTGATAGCCCTTGAGTTGGGTATTTCACAGCGTACGGTCGAGGCGCATCGTGCTCGTATTTTTCGTAAGCTACAGGTCCGAAATGCGGTGGAGCTCGTGACTTGGTTTGGGCGTGGCGCTCGACCTTACGCGTTGGCTGAGCCCCAGTCCCAATCTTAGTCCGTTTACGATTTATAAGGCTGGCTCTGACGTGCAATGTAGTGTGGTTTGAGGATCAACACTGTTAATAGGATCTACATCCGCTTGCACACTGAGCAAGGTCTCGAGTGTAGGCCGCGTTTGGTTAAAGCTGACAAGTTTGAGCTGTTTTTTATTGAGCGCTATAAACTCAGCAAGCACGGTCTGCTGCGGCGTTTCTAAGATAAAACGGGTGGGATCGGTACCCACAATGTGCCAGCAGCCCATGGTGGATTCGCTGCCGCTGGTGGCGTTGCCAGATAAAGGCTCAACACGCATACGCCATTGTTGTGTGGGGGCCGTTGTGAGCGTTAAGCGCATAGGTTGGCATTGCGTATCGCCATAGGCACACGGTACCGTGCCCAAAAACGTTTTGGGCTCAGCCAGTTCGTGTGATTGACGCGCCTGAATCACCGCTTGGTCCGCTGTGGTCGCAGATTGACGCTGACTGCCCTCACCAAAACCAAGCTGCAGCTGGGAGGTCGCGCGACCACGCGCTTGTTTTTGAGCATCCAGCTCGGTACTCGGGCGACTGGCATAGGTGTCGGGGGCTTGGGATTGTGCACACCCCCCTAGCAATAGAGCCACACTTAGCCCAGCAAGGGCGGGCCAGCGAATTTTAGGTCGAGACATATCCGTGTCCTGAGTAAACGTCGTGCGGCCATAACCGCGACAAATAATTAAAAATAAACATGTAGCGAGGTAGGCTTTATTATGCGTTATTTACTCTGCGTTTTGGGGGTCATGACGGCATTTATCTTGGCCGGAGGCTGGGCAATTCGCTACGATGATGAGTTACGGCAGCGTCGAGCCGCGAATTTGTACAGTTGGGCTGCGAGCTGGCGCGGCATGACTCGCTCGTGTTTTCAATGGCTGCAATACTGGCCTGTCGTACCCGAGTTGCGCTTAGCTCGATGCTTAGTCGTCTTGTATGGCCTAGGTGTTGCGCTCATTTGGCAAGCGTGCTGGTCGAGTGCTTTAAGCGTTTGGGCCTTCCCTTTCTGGTGGTTTGGCTTGGTCGTGATTCTAGCGATGCTCAGCCTAACGGATTTGCAAAGCCGTTTGCTACCCGACGTTTGGGTACTGAGCTTGGCAGGATGGTTACTACTCGGGCGTTGGGGGGCAATGTTTTTATACACTTGCTTACCGATTTGGCACGTACTACTACTTATGACAACGATGGCTTTGGTATATTGCGCTTTATTACGCTCCTCCATCCATCGTCGTTTTGGTGCCGGTGATCTTAAGTTGATTGCCGTGTTGGTGTTGGGTTGTGGTTCGCTTGAGCAATGGTTCGCTATAATCTTTATCGCTTGCTTGCTTTGTATAGCAACACAAGCTCTGTGGCAGCAAAGGCTCTATCCAACTGGGCAGTGTGCGTTTGGGCCGTATTTGTGTTTTGCTTTTATAATGCAGCAGCATCCTTTTTGGTCAACGGCTTTGTTGCAGAATATGGGTTTTTAATCGGGTGGCTTCATGTTAAAAATTGGGTTAACAGGGGGGATTGGTTCCGGTAAGACCCAAGTGACGAATCAGCTTCAGGCTTTAGGGGCCACCATTGTCGATACCGATGTGATTGCGCATCGTTTAACACACCCCCAAGGCGCAGCCATTGAGGCGATTCGGACGCAATTCGGTGCAGAATTCATCCAAGCCGATGGCTCAATGAACCGCGCGCTCATGCGCAGCGTCGTGTTCAATCAACCTCAACAGCGTCAGCGCCTAGAGGCCATTTTACATCCGTTGATTCGTCAGGCTGCTCAGTCTGCGATCATCAGCGCTCAAGGTTTATATACCGTCGTAGTGGTGCCCTTGTTGGCGGAGCACCCCGAATGGGTGCGATGGGTAGACCGAGTCTGTGTGGTCGACTGTGATGCCGCGACTCAACTTAAACGCGTGCAGCAACGCACTGGCCTCAGCCTTGAGCAAGCCCAACAGATGGTGCAGGCTCAAGCCTCGCGGGCGCAGCGTTTGGCATTAGCCGATGATATTATTCTGAATGATGGGGCCACTGATGTTGCCACCTTGCAGGCACGTGTTCTGCGGCAGCATCAGCACTGGCTAACCTTGCGACCCTAATTAGTGTTTAGGTTCGGCACGGCTGACTAAAAGGTGTTTAATCCTGTGATAGTGTATGAGTACCCCTGCAACGAACGAGTACGGGCTTTCTTACGAGCTGAGTATCTTTTTGAACGGTTTTTTTATTTTTTAAAGGGTGAGGATGCCCACCATCATCAAATTGCGGTCACAACCTTATTTGAAATATTGGATATGTGTGAGCGCAGCGATGTGCGTGGAATGGTGCTCCAAGACTTAGAGCGTCAACGCGTCGCGTTAATGGGCTGGCGTGAGCACCCTGGCGTCGCCAGCCAACGCTTGGATGCCATGTTGGATGCCATGCAACAAGCCAGTGAGCAGTTAAGCGCCCAAGGGAGATTGGGGGCCAACCTCAAAGAAAACGAATGGTTGTCCAGTTTGCGAGGACGCTTTGCCGTGCCGGGCGGCTGCTCTCGGGTGGATTTGCCTTCTTATTATGCGTGGCAATTGCGGCCTGCTGAGCAGCGACGCCAAGCCATCCAAAGCTGGGCGCAAAGCTTTACGCCTGTCCAAGAAGCCATCTCTTTGCTACTCAAGGTTTTGCGTAACGCAGGCGATCCGATCGATCATGTAGCGATTGAGGGCAATTATCAAGAAATGCTCGGGGGCAAGACGTTTCAACTCTTACGCGTTTGGCTGGATGAACAGGCGCACGTCTTTCCGGAAATGAGCGCCAATAAATACGTGATATGGGTGCGATTCGCACAACAGGATAATGAAAACCGCCCACAGCCGTTAACTAAAAATATCGCTTTTAAATTAGCACGCTGTCAAATTCATTAATTATCCCTATCCGCTGCCTTAACAATCGTACTTTTTTGTTCGTTTTTTATGCAGCCTAGTTAAATGACGGAACTTTTACTCTTGCTTACCGTCTCATGGCTGGGGCATTAAACATTCCTGTGCTCCTTGCTTTGAGGAGCTTTTATTTCGTTGGAGAACGACATGGCTGAGCCAATCACTCAAGCCTCTAAAAAAACAAAAAATCGAGCCCTTTGGTTCGTCTTGGCTGTGTTGCTTTTGGCTTTGTTGTGGTGGTGGAGTGCTTCTTCATCAAATCCTCAAACGGCAGGTCGTAGCGTGGGTGGGCGGCCACCCCTGGCCGCTACCCCAGTTCGCGTCAAAGCGGTCGAGCAGGGCACACTTATCGAGCGGGTGACCGCCATTGGCACTGTGCAAGCATTTAATACCGTAACGGTGCGCAGCCGTGTCGAAGGGGAGTTGGTCTCAATCGAGTTTAAAGATGGACAATTGGTTGAGACCGGACAGGTGCTCGCTAAAGTGGATCCACGAGGATTCCAGTATCGCTTAGAGCAAAGTATTGGGCAGCTAAAACAAAACCAAGCCCAGCTTAAAATTGCGGAAACGGATCTAAAACGCTATCGTCGTCTTGCTCAACAAAACTCAATTTCCACCCAACAGCTCGAAACCCAAGAGGCCACCGTTCAGCAATTGCAAGGCCAAGTTCAGGCCAGTCAAGCGGCGGTGGACGATGCGCGCTTGCAGTTAGAATACACACAGATCAAGGCCCCCATAACGGGGCGTTTGGGCTTGCGTAGCATTGATGCGGGGAATTTAATCAGTGGTAGCGCCACGGATGGTTTGGTCGTGATCACGCAAACTCAGCCCATTGCGGTGGCTTTTTCGCTGCCCCAACAAGATCTTTCGCGTGTGTTTGAGCGTATGCAAGCCGAACAGTCCTTAGCTGTAAGCGTAACAGATCAAGAGGGCGCAACCCTGAGCATGGGGAGCCTGCAGGCGGTTGATAATCAGATTGACGTGGATACCGGAACCGTGCGCATGAAAGCCAGTTTCCCGAACACTCACAACCGCTTGTTTCCCAATCAGTTCGTTAATGTCAGCGTACAGTTGGCTGAAAAGCAAGGCTTGCTCATTCCTACGCGTGCGTTGCAATTGGGCTCAGTCGGGGATTTTGTGTATGTGGTGGACGATCAAAAAACCGTACAAATCCGTAAGGTTGAGGTCGAGTTGAGTGATCAGTCTAAGACGTTGATTCGTAGCGGCCTTGAAGAGGGTGAGCAGGTGGTGGTGGAAGGCACGGATCGACTGCGTGCAGGTACAAAAGTGTCGATTGTGATCGAGAGCACCGATCGTATGAAAGCCAATACAGCCTCTAAGCCAGAGTTTCCTTTAAAACCTTTAACGCCACTTACGCGCTAAGAGGTTATCGTGAGCCTGTCTCGGCCTTTTATTCTGCGGCCCGTTGCCACGACCTTAACGATGGTGGCGTTGCTCATTGCGGGCATGTTGGGTTACCGCTGGCTGCCTGTGGCGGCCTTGCCTCAAGTCGACTATCCAACCATGCAGGTGGTCACGCTCTACCCAGGGGCAAGCCCTGACGTGATGGCTGCTTTGGTGACCTCGCCTTTAGAGCGGCAATTTGGGCAAATTGCTGGGCTCAAGCAAATGAGCTCCTCCAGCTCGGGTGGCGCATCGCGGATTACGCTGCAGTTCGATTTGGATTTGTCCATGGCCGTTGCTGAGCAGGATGTGCAGGCCGCCATTACCGCCGCATCCAATTTATTGCCCAATGATTTACCTGCACCACCTTTGTATAACAAGGTCAACCCTGCGGACACACCAGTGGTGACCTTAGCGGTTACCTCGCCCACGTTGCCCTTAACGGAAGTCCGTGATTTATTAAACTTGCGGGTGGTGCAAAAGCTCGCTCAAATTAATGGTGTGGGCTTAGTGAGCCTTGCCGGCGGGCAGCGGCCAGCGGTACGTGTACAAGTGGATCCGCAAGCTTTAGCCGCACACGGGCTCAGCTTGCGAGATGTGCGCCAAGTCATTAGCACCGCCAATGTGAATCAACCGGTGGGGACTTTGGATGGGGATGCACGTTCCATTACCATACGTGCCAATGAACAATTACGCTCGGTGGCAGAGTATGAGCGTTTAATTTTGCATTACAACGATGAGGCGGGCTCCGCTCTACGATTGGGTGACGTGGCCACGATTCGGGAAGCAGCGGAGGATGAGCGCCAAGCGGCGTGGTTTGGCGACCAGCCCGCTATTCTGATCAACATTCAACGTCAGCCGGGTGCCAATGTGATCGAGGTGGCCGACAAGGTCATAGCGCAGCTGCCCGAGCTGACGACTACGTTACCGACGGG
>DWUQ01000182.1 GCA_019120675.1 Candidatus Paenalcaligenes intestinipullorum
AAGACTTTACCGCTAAAGTAAGGGGCAAACGCGCCCGCTAAGGTCCCCAGCGCCAAAATAAAAGCGGTACCAAAGCCACGAATACGTGTGGGGTATAACTCAGGGGCATAAATCCAAATGGAGGTATTTAACAGCAAGACACTGAATTGAAAAGCGGCGCCAAAAACCAAGACTAGAGCGGTGCTTTGACTAAAATAACCGAAACACAAGCCAATGACACACGCAAACAAGGCACCCCAAGTCAGCACTCGCTTACGAGGCAGTTTGGCCCCTAAATACGAGGCCACAATAGCACCGAGCAAGCTACCACTTTGCATAATAATGGTGAATAAAAAGCTCTGGTTGATACTGTGCCCTTGCGCCACCAAGATAGTCGGCATCAAGGTTAATACCGAAATTTGTGCTCCATAGGTCATGCATACCGCGATGCCCACCCCAATGGTGCGTTTGAGCAGACGTCCTGAAAAAATTTCACCAATACGTACTTTTTCTGCTTGTGGGCGCTGTACACCATCCGCTTGGATGTAAACCGTATTGCCGGCTGCTTTGGGGGTGAGTTTGCCAGAAGCCAAGCGATTTAAAACATGATTGGCTTCATCGATACGGCCTTTAGACACTAAAAATCGTGGGGTTTCGGGAATGAAACGGCGATAGAACAACACCATAAACGCAGGCAGTACCAAAATACCAAAGAGCCAACGCCAGCTGTCAGGCCCAGGGAATAAGGTGAACACCATAATGCCAAACGCGGGTGCCAGCATGTTGCCTAGGCCACCGCCAGCGATATTGATCGTACCCACCGCCGTACCACGAAAACGTGAAGAGCAAAACTCGGCCAGCATGGTGACAGCCACCGCAATTTCACCGCCTAAACCAAAGCCAACAATCACCCGACCTAAAGCCAGTACGTGATAACTCGGCGCCAAAGCGCAAATTAAGGCGCCTAAGGTAAAAAGCATGAGGTTAAGGGTGAGCATGGCACGACGGCCATAATGATCGGCAATATAGCCGGATGCTAAGCGTCCAAACGCAGCGGCACCAAAGGTTAAGGTATTTAGAAAACCAATATCCCCTGTACTGAGGCCCCAGTATTCACGCAATAGCGGACCGACGAGTCCGACGGCATTTTGTTCGAGCACATCGAATAAAACACCTAATAAAATGAGTACCAGTACTTTTTTATGGGAATTGGTCACCCCAATATCATCCAAAGCAACTTCGAGTTGTTTGGCGTGACTTGGGGAGGAAGTATGGGCTTGGGTCATGTCTCCACTCCATAGCTGTTGAATAATATTTTCAACAATTATGAGGTGGAAAAATATTTTTCAAAACTAGGGTTAACCTTGGGGCGGTTCTTCAAGTTCATTAAATACATCGTGTTGAGCTTCGACACTGCCCAAGTGACGCCGTCCAGCTGCACCCGCTGCTTGCATGGTGTAGGTCGCCAATAAATGACAGAGAGCAATCACCGAAACATGGTTATCGAGCACACCTGGTGACTGCACATCGCAACGCATACTCCACGTGGCTTGAGGGTGGTTGTGGTTGTGTTGATCCGTAATAAACAATACTTTGGCCTGCTGCTTAGCGGCTTGGGTAACCAATTGGTGCGTGCGCTGCACTCGACGACGCAAAGCAAACACAATCACCATGTCTTCCGCCCCTAAGCCTGCAAAGTGCTCGGCTAAGGTTTCTCCCGGCCCTGGAATGACTTGAGCGTGCGGCGCAATTTGCAAAAGCTGCCAACGTAAATAGGTCGCTAAAGCATGATTAGAGCGATAACCAATGAGCCAGAGCTTGCGCGCTTCAAGCATTTGTTTGGCTAACTGGCCCAGAAGTTCAGGTGACCAACGGTTAAAGCTCTGATTGAGATTGCGTATCGCTTGTTGTAGTTGTGCTTGTAAGCCTTCATCGGTGGTGCTGTGCTTGACTTCGGCCAGCAGCAAAGGTGAACCTGCCTCACGTTCGGAACGAATGTGTTTGCGGGCATGATCGTAGCTGTTATAGCCTAAGCGCCGCACAAAGCGTGTCACCGTAGCGTTCGACACATGGGTAAGGGCGGCTAACTCAGAAGCGGTATAACCGGCCAAGTCTCCAGGAAAATCCAACGTAAAATCGGCTAGCCGTCGCTCGGTAGGGGAAAGCTGTTCCAGCTGGTCACGGACACGTTTAACGAACGATTTAGGTTCTGTCATGAAAAATCCTTTTCAAGTTTACATGCCGTTGTAGACTGGCCCTTCGCCCCCTTGCGGTGGTACCCACACAATGTTTTGAGTGGGGTCTTTGATGTCACAGGTTTTACAGTGAATGCAGTTTTGTGCATTGATCTGTAACTGCTCAGTACCTGCGTCATCGGTGATGAACTCGTACACGGCAGCAGGGCAGTAGCGCGCTTCAGGTCCTGCATACGTCGGTAAGTTGATGCGAACGGGCACACTGGCGTCCTTAAGCGTTAGGTGAACCGGCTCATCTTCATCATGATGGGTGTTGGATAAATACACTGAGCTCAAACGGTCGAAGGTTAATTTGCCATCGGGGGCAGGGTATGCAATCGGGGTGCAGTCGGCAGCGGGTTTTAGGCTGGCGTAATCCGGTTGCGTTTGTTTGAGCGACCAAGGGAATTTGCCACGTAGTACGAGTTGCTCAATGCCTGTCATCAGTGTGCCAACTGTACGTCCCTTTTTAAACCATTGTTTGAAATTACGCGCTTGGTGTAATTCCTCATACAACCAAGAATTGCGAAAAGCTTCTGGGTAGGCGTCAAGACTATCGTGTGCTCGGCCAGCGGCTAAGGCATCGGCAATGGCATCGGCCGCTAACATGCCTGTTTTTAAGGCTGCATGGCTGCCCTTAATTCGTGAGGCGTTTAAAAAACCCGCCTCACACCCCACCATCAGACCACCGGGGAACACCGTTTTGGGTAACGCTAATAACCCGCCCGCTGTCAGGGAGCGTGCCCCATAAGCAATACGCTTGCCTCCTTCGAGGATGCGACGAAGGTGTGGATGCGTTTTAAAACGCTGAAACTCTTCGAAAGGCGATAACCAAGGGTTGGCATAATCCAAGCCAACAACGAGTCCAACGGCGACTAGATTTTGATCCAGATGGTATAAAAAAGCCCCGCCATAGGTGTCTTTATCCAACGGCCAGCCCGCCGTATGCATCACTAAACCGGGCTGCGCCTGTTCGGCAGGGATTTCCCAGAGTTCTTTTAGACCAATGCCGTAGCTTTGGGCATTACGATCGGTATCGAGCTTGAAGTGTTCAATCAGCTGACGGCCTAAGTGGCCACGCGACCCTTCGGCAAAGACCGTGTATTTACCCAACAACAGCATACCCGGCTGATAATTTGCGGTATGGCTACCATCACGCGCGACGCCCATATCACCGGTGATGACGCCTGCTACAGCGCCTTGAGCATCGTAGTGAATCTGGGCAGCGGCAAAGCCAGGGAAGATATCTACCCCTAGGTTTTCAGCGTATTCGCCCAACCATTTGGTGAGTAACCCCAAACGTACAATATAGTTGCCTTCATTCTTAAAACAACTCGGCAATGCCCAAGCCGGTGTGTGCCGTGCACTGTTTTCGTTCAGGAAAAGAAACTGATCCTCGGTGACCGCGACCGTTACGGGCGCCCCTTGGGCTTGCCAGTCTGGAATCAGTTCGGTCAAGGCTTTGGGATCAAGGACAGCGCCCGACAAAATATGAGCTCCCACTTCCCCTGCTTTTTCGAGCACGCAAACGCTGAGCTCTTGATTGCGCTCGGCAGCGCGTTGCTTCAGCCGGATGGCCGTTGCCAGACCCGCTGGCCCAGCGCCTACCACCACCACATCGTAATCCATGGATTCGCGTTCAGACATGGGAAAACCTCTCTGTGTAAAAAATAACTGCCGGGCGATCAGCATGCCACCGCCATAAAAGCCTTCTATTGTAGAGTAGGTCAGGCTTGGCGTGAAACACGGCATGGGAAGGGTGCGGTTAGCGAAAGAAAGTGTTTTACACTAAGAGCAAACCATTCCGTATTTCTTGAGCAAAGGAAACCTAATGAGCTTAGAAGACCCATCCTTATATGCCAGTCGCTTGGCGGCACTGCGCCACGCTATGCACCATGCAGGGGTTGATGCCTATTATATCCCGAGTGCAGACCCACACTTATCGGAATACTTGCCCGAGCATTGGCAAGGACGACAATGGCTAACAGGGTTTGAGGGGTCGGCAGGTAATGTGTTGGTGACTCAAGAGTTTGCTGGGCTCTGGACCGATAGTCGGTATTGGGTGCAGGCTGAGCAGCAGTTTCGAGCCTCGCCTTTTACCCTGATGCGTCAAGGCGAGGCCGACGTTCCATCCATTACTGACTGGGTGCGTCAGCATATGCCGGCCAATGCCGTGCTGGCCTTTGATGGCAAAGTCATGTCCGTTACAGCCTATGAGGCGTGGGAGTCACTTAGCCAAGAGGGCTGGACGATCAACGCTGAGCTGGATTTGCTCGAAGCAATTTGGCAAGAACGCCCCCCGTTACCTTTAGCGCCGATTTTTGAGCACGAATCCGAATACGTGGCTCAAACGCGCGCACAAAAAATCGCGGGCTTGCGACAGCAATTGATTGAACACCAAGCGGACTGGTGGTTGCTCTCCAGTTTGGATGACATTGCGTGGTTACTAAACCTGCGCGGCAACGATGTGCCCTATAACCCGGTGTTTTTAGCGCACGCTTTGGTGTCTGCTCATACCTTTCGCTTGTACCTAGAGGAAAGCAAGGTTTCTACGGAGCTGATGCTTAGGTTGGCCGAAGATGGGATCAGCCTACGCCCGTACGATATGTTGAGCATGGATTTATTAGAGCTGCCCATACAGCAGTATTTAGGCCTAGATCCACAGCGCGTTACCGTCGGTACCTTACAAAATGCTCAGCATTTACATTGGTTGCCTTTGCCCAACCCCACTCAAACCACTAAAGCCATCAAGGCAGATTCTGAGCTCGCCCACATCCGCCGAGCGATGGAAAAAGACGGTGCTGCCCTATGTGTGTTTTTTGCTCAATTCGAGCAGCAACTGGCCCAAGGCCAAAGCCTTACCGAGTTAGATGTGGATCAGCGGCTCACCGCTGCCCGAGCACAACAACCCGATTTTATCAGTCCCAGCTTTGGGACGATTGCCGCCTTTGGAGCCAATGGCGCGATGCCGCATTACCAAGCGACTCCTCAAGCCTTTAGTGTTATTGAAGGGGATGGCTTGTTACTGATCGACTCAGGGGGCCAGTATCTCGATGGCACCACCGATATCACGCGAGTTGTCCCCATAGGGCAGATTACGGACGCCCAAAAAACCGACTACACCCGTGTACTCAAAGGCATGATCGCCTTATCTCGTGCGGTGTTTCCACGAGGTGTCACCGGACAGCAGCTGGACGTGTTAGCGCGTGCGCCGTTATGGGAAGTTGGGTTAGAGTTCGGTCACGGCACCGGCCACGGGGTGGGGTACTTTTTAAATGTGCACGAGGGTCCTCAGTCCATTTCGTGGCGCGGGCGTAATCCTGCCGTACCGTTAGAAGTCGGTATGATCACCTCAAACGAGCCCGGCTTATATCGCGCTGGGGAGTGGGGGATTCGCATCGAGAATTTAGTCGTTGTACAGCCTGCTCTGAGCACAGAGTTTGGAGATTTTCTGTCCTTCGAAACCTTAACGCTCTGCCCGATTGATACGCGCTGCCTGAACCTAAGCTTACTGAATGCCGCCGAAGTGGAGTGGTTAAATGGCTACCACCAAGAGGTACGTGAACGCTTAAGCCCGTATTTGCACGACGAGGCCTTAGCGTGGCTGATTGAACGCACTGAGCCAATTCTTTAAACTATTTGGAATGAGCCAACCAAAGAAAGCGTGTTGTAAAACCAGCGCAATCCTTAGGTTGGCTCGTGCCAAGCCATCCGCTTCCCGTTATAATCCTAATTTCCCGCTTCGCCCGATTCGTGTCGGGCCCCTATAGAAATGACCACCAAATACGTATTCGTGACCGGAGGCGTTGTCTCCTCACTTGGCAAAGGTATTGCTGCGGCCTCTTTAGCAGCGCTGCTTGAATCACGCGGGCTACGCGTTACGATGCTCAAGCTTGATCCCTACATCAACGTTGATCCCGGCACGATGAGCCCCTTTCAACACGGCGAGGTGTTTGTCACCGAAGACGGTGCCGAAACGGATCTCGATCTTGGCCACTACGAACGTTTTATTTCCACGCGTATGCGCAAGGTGAACAACTTCACCACTGGGCAAATTTACGAATCCGTACTGCGCAAAGAGCGCCGTGGCGACTATCTCGGCAAAACCGTTCAAGTCATCCCCCACATCACCAATGAAATCCAAGATTTCATTATGCGTGGTGCCAAAGCCGCGTATGGGGGCGAGGCCGATGTGGCGATCGTCGAGATCGGCGGTACCGTAGGCGACATCGAGTCCTTGCCATTTTTAGAAGCTATTCGCCAAATGAGCTTGCGCTTGGGCCGTAATCAAACTGCTTTAGTGCACTTAACCTTAGTGCCGTTTATTGCGTCAGCGGGTGAGCTCAAAACCAAACCCACTCAGCACTCGGTACAAAAACTCCGCGAAATTGGTTTGTACCCTCACGCGTTATTGTGTCGTGCCGATCGTCGTATTCCTGACGAAGAGCGCGGCAAAATCTCCATGTTCTCGAATGTGCCCTACGATGCAGTGATTTCGGTTTGGGATGCGACCTCTATTTACAAAATTCCTGCCATGTTGCACGACCAAGGTTTGGATCAGCTGGTGTGTGATGCCTTAGCGCTGACCCCGCCACCAGCCGACCTAACCATGTGGAATAATCTTGTTGAAGCCTTAGAGAACCCTGAGCATCAGGTTACGATCGGCATGGTGGGCAAATACGTTGAGCTAACAGAATCGTACAAATCGCTCAGCGAAGCCCTAATTCACGCAGGCATTCATACGCGTACCCGCGTCAATATCGAATACATCGATTCCGAAGACTTAGAAAATCACGGCACCGATTCCTTGGCTCACTTAGACGCTATTTTAGTGCCAGGTGGGTTTGGTAAGCGCGGTACCGAAGGCAAGATTTTGGCGATTCGTTATGCCCGTGAAAACCAAATTCCCTATTTAGGCATTTGTCTGGGTATGCAGTTGGCGGTGGTTGAGTTCGCACGCAATGTCGCAGGCTTAGGCGGTGCGAACAGTACGGAGTTTGATCCCTCTGCGGCGCACCCAGTGGTAGCACTGATTACTGAGTGGCGTGATCGCGAAGGCCAAATCGAATTGCGAACGGGTGATGATGACCTAGGTGGCACGATGCGCAAAGGTGCCCAACGCTGTCCAATCAAACCTAATACACGTGCCGCTCAGGTGTATGGTGAAGAGGTCAACGAGCGCCATCGCCATCGTTTCGAGGTCAACAATGTGTACGTGCCACGACTCGAAGAGGCAGGCTTAGTGATTAGTGCGCGCACACCGACCGAAAATCTTCCAGAGATTATGGAGTTACCCGATCACCCGTGGTTTATGGGCGTACAGTTCCACCCCGAGTTCACCTCGACCCCACGAGACGGTCACCCCCTATTCATTAGTTATATTCAGGCCGCTTTGGCGCACCACGCTCAGGCCGCCAACTAATTTTTAGCGCCTTCACGTTTAGCCTTGGTCGTACACTTTATAGTGAGGCCAAGGCTTTTTTGTACGAAATCGTATTACACTGGTAGGCACTAATTTAAATCTTAAGCACTAAAGAGTACGAGTATGGAGCTATGTGGGTTTCAAGTTGGCATTGATCAGCCTTTTTTCCTTATTGCAGGGCCCTGTGTGATTGAGTCGCGTCAAATGGCCTTTGATACGGCTGGTATCCTTAAGGAAATCACCGACGAGCTGGGCATCCCTTTTATTTATAAAAGCTCTTTTGATAAAGCCAATCGCAGCTCCCGCGCCTCTTTCCGTGGGCCAGGCATGGTGCAAGGGCTACAGATCTTAGCGGATGTGCGCGCTGAGTTAGGGGTGCCTATTCTTACGGATGTGCACGAAAAAGACCAAGTCGACGACGTGGCTGCGATTGTCGATGTGTTGCAAACCCCCGCTTTTTTATGTCGACAAACGGACTTTATTGAAGCTTGCGCAGCCACGCTCAAGCCCGTCAACATCAAAAAAGGTCAGTTTCTCGCCCCACAAGACATGAAGCAAGTGGTCGAAAAAGCCCGTGTTGCCGCACGCGAAATGGGCGGCGATGGCGACACGATCATGGTGTGCGAACGCGGAGCCTCGTTTGGCTACAATAATCTAGTGTCCGACATGCGCTCGTTAGCGATTATGCGCGAGACAGACTGTCCAGTGGTGTTTGATGCAACGCATTCTGTGCAGCTACCTGGTGGGCAGGGCACTCACTCAGGGGGGCAAAGCGAGTTCGTGCCCGTACTAGCGCGTGCTGCGGTAGCCGCAGGGGTAGCAGGGTTGTTTATGGAAACCCATCCCGATCCCTCGCAAGCCTTATCGGATGGGCCAAATGCGGTACCGTTATCACACATGCGTGCACTCTTAAGTGTGCTCAAACGCTTGGATCAAGTGGTCAAACAGCCCAATGTGCTGGATATGGGCTGGAAGGCGTAGCTTCTAGATGCCGATAGGGCATTCGGCTATTGCCTATACTAAAGGTATTTTTACCGCATACCGCCAGCGGAAAGTCCAATTTTTAACCAAAAACCCCGCATAATAGCGTTTACATTACGAAAATGCCCCAAGTTTTAGGGTGCAGCTTGTGTAAACGCTGGCTTTTACACACAATGTAAGCTTGGTTATGCGGTGGTGTAAAATCATCGCTTTCGTCGGTTGTCGTCTTTACAGAATGACGCTCGACGGATTATTTTTATTAGCTAATCGCTATCTATCTGGAAGCAGGACTGTCAAATCATGAGTGCTATCGTAGACATTATTGGCCGCGAAATCTTAGATTCTCGTGGCAACCCCACTGTTGAATGTGATGTATTGCTCGAGTAGGGCGCCATGGGCCGCGCTTCAGTACCCTCAGGCGCCTCTACCGGTACCCGCGAAGCCATTGAGCTACGCGACGGTGACGCAGAACGCTACGCCGGCAAAGGTGTATTGCGCGCGGTGGAAAATGTGAATACCGAAATTGCCGAAGCCCTAATTGGTTTGGATGCCCAAGAGCAAGCCTTTATTGATCGCACCTTAATCGATTTAGACGGTACTGCGGATAAAAGCCGTTTAGGTGCGAACGCGATGTTGGCGGTGAGTATGGCAGTGGCCCGTGCTGCAGCCGAGGACTCCGGCTTATCCCTCTACCGTTATTTCGGTGGTAGCGGCCCCAAACAAATGCCTGTACCAATGATGAATGTCATCAATGGTGGCGCACACGCCAACAACACCCTCGACATGCAAGAGTTCATGATCGTACCTGTGGGTGCCAAAAGCTTCCGTGAAGCCCTACAAATGGGTGCGGAAGTGTTCCATGTACTCAAAAAGCTCATCGACAAGCAGGGTATGTCCACTGCAGTCGGTGACGAAGGTGGCTTTGCCCCTAACGTGGCCAACCACGAAGCCGCGATTCAATTGATTCTGCAAGCCATAGCCGAAGCAGGCTACGAAGCGGGAAGTCAAATTGCTTTGGCGTTGGATTGCGCCAGCTCCGAGTTCTATCGTGATGGTCAATACCACCTTGAAGGCGAGGGCGGCATTGCGTTATCGGCCCAAGACCTCACCAACTTGCTCGAAAGCTGGTGCGATAAATACCCCATTATTTCCATCGAGGATGCGATGGCCGAAGACGACTGGGAGGGCTGGAAAATCCTTACCCAGCAGCTGGGTCACAAAGTACAGCTCGTGGGTGATGATTTGTTTGTTACCAATACGCGCATTTTGCGCAAAGGCATCGAGGAGGGCGTTGCCAATTCCATTTTGATTAAAATTAATCAAATTGGTACCCTTACCGAAACCTTTGACGCCATTGAAACCGCCAAATGCTTTGGCTACACCTCGGTTATCTCGCACCGTTCCGGTGAAACCGAAGACTCCACCATTGCGGATATTGCGGTCGCCACCAACGCGATGCAGATCAAAACTGGCTCCTTGTCGCGTTCAGACCGCATGGCCAAATACAATCAGTTGTTACGTATCGAAGAAGAGTTAGGTGATATTGCCTCCTACCCAGGTCGCAATGCGTTTTATAATCTACGCTAAATTCCCCTAATCCAAGGGCTGCTTGTCTCAACGGGCAAGCAGTCTTTTTTCTAATTGATGGTGCACTGTTTCCATGCGTCCACTTGTATTGGTGTTAGTCTTACTGAACCTAATCGTTCAATATTCCTTATGGTTTGGTAAAAGTGGTTGGGAGCGTGTGGCGGAACTCGAGCAAGGCCTCACCGCACAAACAGAAATCAACAATGCGCTATTAGCACGCAACAACGCGATGTATGCCGAAGTACAAGATTTAAAAACCGGTACGCAAGCGATCGAGGAACGCGCTCGCTCCGAACTGGGCATGCTGCGTGAAGACGAAATCTTTGTACAAGTGCTGCCTCAACAAAACTAAGTGCTGGGCACGATGCACATTGGCCCGTCCCCATCGGCTGGGGGCGCTACTATTAGATCCTCATACTGCTCCAAAACGGGTGAGCTCATGGCATCGCCACCCCCAAAAGGTGGGGGTACAGTCGTTGAGGGGAATCCCGCGGGCGGAAAGCTTTGTGTGCTCGAGGTGTCGGATGCAGAGGGCTGAGAGGGCAGACTAGGGTTTAAAATACTGTCCGACCCGATGCCGTCTTTAGACGATGCTGCGGCAGCTTCTTTTTTAGACAAACGATACAGCGCTACATCCTGAATACCTATTTGTGCTTGGCGTTGAGCGAGGGCGTGCTCATAGCCTGCTGTCGTGGTTGCGTAACGGATTTCGCTTGGCCACGCATTGGTGGGCCATTCGAGGGCATGACTGTGCATCGGGTATTGCGCCCGTAAGCGTAAGCGCAGCTGCCCTTGTTGTAGAGTATGCTTTAAATCGCCTTGTGGCACCATCACGGCTACCGTACGCAAGAGCAGCTGGCTAAAAGCAAAGTGTGGTTTATAAGCGTAATCCAAGCTTAGATCCAACACGTTCGCTTGGAAAATATCCGACCGTCCGAACTGTAAGCTTTGACGGTACTGGTGCAAATGGTTAATTGCAGGTTGCGACACGCCGATCCGAGCGGATAACTGAGGATCTGCTAAACGTTGAAAATCTTGAGCATTCGGAGAGTGCACGTGCAGTTGATAAAGGCTGGTCGAGGATGACGTTTGCAAACGATGATGACGGGGCCAGCGTGTCATATGTTTTGCAAAGGTTTCAGCCAACACCTGAGGGTGGGCTTGGGCCGTAGCGCCCGCGCGGACACTTTCTTGGAGTGCATGCAGAGCCACCATCCTAAAACTATACACCTGCATGAGCTCATAGCTGAATACGCCTAAGCCCAACAACGCACTACCAAACAGCACCATTTCAATCCCCGCTTGGCCCCGTTGCCTAGGGGTGGTTAAACGCTGCAGTTTCATAGACTTTTGCCCCACAATGTTGAATCAAAAAAACATTGTGGGGCAAATTAATGAGGAGAAAATGCAGACGGGTGCGTTTCAGCCTAGAGTACTTTTACGAGTGCTTAGTGCAGAGTGTCGTCGCCCGCTTGCACATGGCTGGAATCGGCTACAAACAAGCTTGCGCAATCAACGGGATCGAACACATAGGGTTTGCCACAAAAGTTACAGGCCACTTCGATAGTGGGTTGCTCAGCCAGTATTTCGGCAATTTCCTCTTGGCCAAGCATGGCAAGCATGGCTTGGACGCGCTCGCGTGTGCAGGGACAAAACCACGTGATGGCTTGGCTTTCTAGACGAAGCAGTGCATCGTCCCAAAACAAACGGTGCACAATGGTTTCAGGGCTGGCTTCGAGTAGTTCGCGCTCTTCGAGCGTATCCGCTAGGTGACCTGCACGTTCCCAGGTTTCGGCAGCAGAGGCTTCCAGCTCGGTGCCACCTATACCAGGGAGCTTTTGTAGCAATAACCCCGCAGCTTGCTCAGCTGAAGCTTGCAGCCAGATTCGCGTATCCAGCTGCTCAGAGTGCCGCATATAGCTTTCTAGGTTCTGGGCAATGCTGTCCCCCTCAAGAGGCACCACACCCTGATAGGGCTGCATGCCGGCATCTTTGTTGGCGGGGTCGAGCACCACAATGAAGCGCCCTTCGCCCTGTTGATTCAGCAGTTGCTGAAGGGTAGCGTCTTGGGGAATTTCTGTGTCCTCACGCAAGGTTGCTGTGGCTCGGATGGTCAGTTCTGAGGTGCATTCCACGACCAGCAAGGCAATCGGACCATCGCCTTGAATCTGTAAAACGAGGGTGCCGTCAAACTTTAGGTTGCCTGCCAGCAGCACAGCGGCTGCGGTGAGTTCGCCGAGGAGTTTTTGTACCGGTTCGGGGTAGGGCTGATGGTGCAGCCCCGTTTGCCAAGCCTCTTGAAGGCTGACCGTTTGCACACGTGTGCTGCGATCGGTAAAAAGATATTTAGTCAGTTGATCAGTCATTACTGTCCTTGTTGAGTCTTGGTGAGCAAGAGCTCCTAAAGGGTATAAATGGGGATAAAGCAGCCGATATACAAGGTTTTTGAGCTAAATATCGGATGATTTGTTTTGCAGATGGCGTTGCTGCAAATCCACTAAGCGTGTGCCCGCTAAGCGGTCGTGCAAAAAGTAGCCGTCTTTGTCGAACCACGTCCAAATGAAAATCGTAAAGGGGGTAAACACAAAGAAGACGGTTGTGGAGCGATAGCCGGTGTATTGCTGCAGCCCCCATACGCCCAGCATGCCGAGTAAAGGCAAGAGCCACATCGCCACATAACGCAGCAATAAGCGTGCGTAACGGGGTTTGGTGCCGTCTTTAGCTTCGAGGCGCATACACCATGTTTTCATGGGTAAGGTTTGGCCAGAACGTCGCCAGCACAGCATAAAGTACAAGCCAATGCTTAAAAATAAAATCAACTGCCGTCCATGACGTAAATACAATGCGTGTTGGCTATTACTGAGCACATCAAAAATCAGCAGGGTGAAGGTGACCACACCAAACAGCAGCACGCTTTCATACATCATGGCAGCAAAGCGACGACGGCGGCTTGGACAGGGAGTCGCTACAGAGGAACCTGACATAGCCTTAACGCTCGCGGTAGCTGTCGGCCACCATCTCAAAGTTAAACAGGCGGCACTCTAGGGCACCGTTATACAGCGGAATGCGCTGTTTGGGCTTTAAGCGCAGGTGCTTGGGTAGCTCGAGATCGCTGGAAATAAGACTGATTTGCCAATCACTAAAATTGGCTTTTAAGTTGGCAGACCAGTCGCGCCAAAATTCAATGTTTGCCGCATCCAAACGTTCACCATAAGGCGGGTTGCTGACCAAATAGCCTTGCTCAGCAATGGGCTTGACTTGCAAGGCATCGCCAACTTCAAAACGAATTGTGTCGGAGGTCAGATGAGCACGCTCAAGGTTGAGCTTAGCGGCTTCAATCACGTTAGGGTTCAGATCGTAGCCCACTAAAGGGGCTTCGAGCCGAGGCGCAATATGCTCGCGCGCCTCAGCCTTTAGGTCTTGCCAGAGCCGAGGGTTATGGTTACGTAAGCGTTCGAAATGGAAAGGACGCCAAATGCCCGGAGGCGCCCCTAATGCAATCCAAGCCGCTTCAATTAAAATCGTGCCACTGCCGCAAAAGCTATCCATTAAGGGGGCATTCGGATCCCAGCCTGCCAAGGCCAGCACGCCAGCGGCTAAGTTTTCTCGTAAAGGGGCCTCGCCTTTGTGATGGCGCCAGCCACGCTTGAATAAGGATTCGCCACTGGTATCTAAGTACAAGGTGGCAGAGTCTTGATCTAAAAACACATGGACCTTGGCATCCGGTCGTACGGTATCAATATCGGGGCGCGCACCCGCCACACGGCGTAAACGATCGCACACACCGTCTTTGGCGCGTAAATTACAAAATTGCAAACTCTGCATGGGGCTACGCACCGCTGAGGTGTCCACCCGAAGGGTGTCATCGGGTCCGAACCAGTCTTCCCAGCGTGTATTCAACGCCAATTCGTAAATATCGTCTTCGTGATGGACCTTGGCGTAGGCCACTTGCACCAAAATACGCGTGGCGATACGGGAATAGAGGTTGGCCTTTAACACTCCGGCCCAATCGGCCCCAAAATGGCAGCCGGCTCGGCCAAGTTTTACGTGTGTAAAGCCTAATGCCTCAAGCTCGTTGTAGAGCACGTCCTCAAGCCCTTGAGGGCAGGGGGCAAACACACGAAACAGATTCCGGGTTTGGCGTGGCGCACCAGGCCGTTGAGCAGATGCGTCGGGTGAGTGATTAAAGCGAGACGAAACAGGGCGTTCTGCTCTGGGGGCGCGCGCATCAGGGCGTTCGGCAGGTGGATAAGGGTTTTTCCGTGCCTTCGAGGGCGAGGAGGCCGAACGAGTGGCTTGAGTGTCGCTAGAGGGTCGCTCTACGGGAGGTGTATCCGTGTGTTGACGGGCGATTTGAGCGGCACGACGCGCGGCACGCGGACCACTGCGTACCCGCTCAGAAGGGGCTACGGAGCGAGCTTCTGTTTTTTTCTTGCCCAAGCTAAGAGTGGGGCGTTTGGCTTGATCGGACATAAATAATTAAAAAGGTTTGAGTACCACTAAAATCAAGACCAGTAACAGCACCAGCACTGGAATTTCATTGAACCAACGATAAAACACATGGCTACGCTGATTGCTATGGCGCTTGAAGTGAGTAAGAATGCGGCCACAGTAGCCATGAAAGGCGATTAGTCCTAGCACCAGCAGCATTTTGGCATGAATCCAACCGCGTCCGGAGCCAATGCCATAATATAAATATAGGCCTAAGCCCGTTGTCACACCTAGAAAAGCCAGTGGCTGCATGAAGTGATACAGACGATGCGACATTTCTACTAAGAGCTGATAGCGTGGACTGTCAACGGGCTGCTGGGCGATGTTGACATAGAGACGAGGCAAATAAAACAGCCCAGCAAACCACGAGATGATAAATAATAAGTGAAAAACTTTCGTCCACAGCATGGGGGGTTATCCGCGTAATTGGCCGTTACCGGTCAGTACCCACTTTTGGGTAGTGAGCCCTTCAAGCCCCACTGGACCGCGCGCGTGCAAGCGGTTAGTGGAAATACCGATTTCTGCACCTAAGCCATACTCAAAGCCATCCGCAAAGCAGGTGGGTAAATTGATATAAACCGAACTGGAGTCCACCTCGCGTTGGAAGCGTTGAGCGGCTTGTAGGTTGTCGGTGACGATGGATTCGGTGTGCTGAGAGCTGTAGCGTTGAATGTGCGCCATAGCTTGCTCGATGGAATCAACGATTTTAATGGCTAAAATAGGCCCAAGAAACTCGGTTTCCCAATCGCTTTCTGTAGCGGGTTTAGCTTGAGGCACAACGGCTAAGGTGCGTTCACAGCCGCGTAATTCCACCCCTTTGTCGGTGAGCGCTTGGGCTAAATCAGACAACATAGCGGGGGCAATATCCGCGTGCACCAACAAGGTTTCGGTCGCCCCACAAATGCCATAACGATAGGTTTTACCATTGATGGCAATGGCCTGAGCTTTTTCAGGGTTGGCGTCTTTGTCGATATATAGATGGCAGTTACCATCTAAATGTTTTAGCAGAGGTACGGTGGCTTCGGCACTCAGGCGGGCAATGAGGCTTTTGCCGCCTCGTGGGATAATGACGTCCACAAATTCATCCAAGCGAATCAGTTCGCCTACGGCGGCACGGTCGGTGGTGTCCACGACTTGCACGGACTCTAATGGTAAGCCGACCTCGTCGAGGCTGGCCTGAATAATGGCGCCTAAAGCCATGTTCGAATGAAAGGCTTCACTGCCTCCACGCAAAATGGTGGCATTGCCAGATTTTAAGCAGAGAGCGGCCGCATCAATGGTGACATTGGGGCGCGACTCATAAATTATGCCAATAACGCCAATAGGTACCCGCATTTGCGCTACCAACATGCCATTGGGGCGGTAGGTAGTAGGGCCCATTGTGCCGACTGGATCAGGCATGTCTGCGATTTGTCGTAACCCTGTCGCCATGATTTCTAAAGCACGGTCGGATAATGTTAGACGGTCGAGTAAGGCCGCATCCAACCCGCGCTCACGCGCCGCGATGAGGTCCTTGGCATTGGCCTCTTGAAGTTGGGCTTTGTTTGTACTGATCCGATTAGCCATGGCTCGTAAAGCTTGTGCTTTAAGCTTTGGGGAGGCGATACGTAGCTGCTGAGCGGCAGCCCGCGCCTGACTACCCAACTGACGCATGTAAGTGGTTAAATCCTGCGTGGAGGAGGCAGTGGAACTGGTGTTAGACATGAATACACTCAAAGAAAATCATCAATAAGCCATACTATAGTGTAGCGCTCTTTTGTGGCGAACTACGGCACAGCAATTAGGCCCGTAAGGCAATTCGTAAGCATAAACGAGCGGCTTCATCCCATGGATCCATTAAGCGACCACTGGGCTTTAGCCCTTTGATTAGACAATCAATATCATGAGCATGACGCACCACCTGAGGCCAAATGGTTGCGGGCAAGCGTTGTAGACATTGGCGTATGGCTTGCTCACGCGAGCCAAAAATACGATGCTGCTTAAATTGTTGGGCAAGCTCTGCAGGGTGGTTTTGGTGTTGGGCGAAACGCGCCATGAGCCTGAGCTCCTCGCCAATGGCCCAGAGCACCAAGGGTAGGGCAGCGCCTTCGCCTTGCAGACCATGCAGAATCGTTAATGCACGCTGCGCCTGACCGGTGAGCATGGCATCGCGCAAATCAAATACATTGTACCGCGCCACATTAAGCACTGCGGCTTGTATTTGCTCTAGGCTTAATTCACCTTCTGGGTAAAGCAAGCCCAGTTTGCTCACCTCTTGGTGTGCCGCAACTAAATTGCCCTCTACTTGCTCGCCCAGCCAAAATAAAGCGTCTTGGGGGGCGCTTTGGTGCTGTTGTGCCAAGCGCTGGCGAATCCATTGGGGCAAGGCAGAGCGCTCGACAGGGCGTATGTCCACCCAGAGCAGCTGTTGACTGAGTTGTTTGGCCCATTTGCTTTGACGAGTAGCACGATCCAGCCACGGTAAATGTAAAATGAGAAAACTATCCGGCAACTGCTGGGACTGCATGGCCTCACAAAGTTGTAGCAACGCGTCACTCCCTTGACGGCCGGGCTTGCCAGAGGGCAGATACAGATCAATAACGTGCTTGTCCCCAAACAACGACACCTCGTTGGTCACTGCCCACACATCGGACCAGTCTGAGCGGCCATCCAGCTCGAAACGATGACGTTCGTGGTGTCCGAGACTTTTGGCGTACTCCCGTACTTGATCAGCAGCTTCTTGCTGGAGTAGGAGCTCGTCCCCACACAGCACCACCCAGCGTACTGTCAACGACGGGCTAAGTTGTGCAGTCAAACGGGAAAGCTCAATGACAGCCATACGGATTAGTGACTCTACTGTAGGGGTTCGCTAAATAAAAACTCGGTGGGTAGTTCCAAGCTTTCATTAAGCGTGGACGAGCCGATTTCGTTTGGGGTGGGAGCAATGAACTCTGCTGTGGGTAAGGATTCGTTATGAGTAAACCGTTCGGTCACTTCACTGGCGGTCAACCGTCGTACTAGCTGGTCAATTAAGGACTGCTCCATGCTTAAAAACAAACTGCTGATCTCACTTTGCTTAGCTTGTACGGCATTCGCATCGTAAGGGAGGTCGCGGCGTGTGGTGAGCGTGGTAGGCGGCAAGACCATCTTTTGCTGGTCATTGAGCAGCTGAAAGGTAAGGTTGACTGTTAGCTCGTAATCCTCAACTTGGCCTTGGGGATCAATCGACAGCTCGCGAGTATAACGCTGCAGGCTCAATTGGATGAGTTGCGCTTGGGCCTGCTCAGGCTGGCTCACAAACTGTAACCCTGGGGAGCTGGCCTTGAGTTGGCGTTGCAACTGGGCACCAAAGGGCGAGTTGTCTGAGATATTGGTGTACAGCCGATTAAAAGGCAGGGGGCTAGGCGTTTTGAGGTGGAAACCGCAGGCGCTAAGTAACGCAAGTAGGGCCAGACACCCTCCCACTAACGTCCAGCGCCAAAAAGTTAAAGCCGGCCGAATAGGCGGGAGGGTCGTAATCATGGGCTTATCCTACAACGTTAACCAAACGGCCAGGCACCACAATAATGCGCTTAGGGGCACGGCCTTCGAGGAATTTTCCGACAGCAGGGTGCGCTGAAGCCAAGGCTTCAATAGTGGCCTTATCGGCGCCATTTGCTACCGTCACGGAACCGCGTAACTTGCCATTCACTTGTAAAGGCAGCTCTAGTTCGTCCGCCACCAGTGCGGCCTCATCGACTTCTGGCCACGTCGCATCCAGGAGGTCACCGCCTGCTTGAGCAAAGCCAAGATCTTGCCACAAGCGCCACGTGATATGCGGCACAACGGGGTACAGCACTCGCAGTAAAATGGACGTGCATTCCGCCAACACAGCCTGATCAGCAGCGGTGGGCTCAAGTTTGGCGTCTTCGAGCGTATTCAGCATTTTCATGCATCCAGATACGACGGTATTGTATTGAATACGCTGATAATCGTAATTGGCTTGCTTGAGTAAACTGTAGATTTCTAGGCGGAGTTTTTTGGCGGCGCTACTGATGGACTCAACCTGAACAGGCTGATTTAAACCTGCTGTCAGCGCTGCATGATGTTTAAAACCAAACCCCCATACCCGTCGCAAGAAGCGGTTCGCGCCATCCACACCTGAGTCCGACCACTCGAGGGTTTGCTCGGGTGGGCTGGCAAACATCACAAACAAACGCGCTGTATCCGCACCCATGCTATCAATCAGTGATTGGGGATCGACACCGTTATTTTTGGACTTGGACATCGTGCCCACGCCATCGTAGTTAACGACTGAGCCATCTGATTTTAGTGTTGCGCCGGTGATATTGCCCTTGTCGTCGTAGTGGTTCTCGACCTCTTCAGGCCAAAAGTATTCAATGCCGCCATTAGCCGTACGGCGCGAATAGGTGTGGTTGAGCACCATGCCTTGACACAATAAGCGAGTAAAGGGCTCGTCAAAGCTCACTAAGCCAAGATCACGCATAACCTTGGTCCAAAAACGCGCATAAAGCAAATGCATGACGGCATGCTCAATACCGCCAATATATTGATCCATGGGCATCCAGTAGTCGTTGCGCTCATCGACCATGGCCTGATCGTTGTTGGCCGACGCATAACGCATGAAATACCACGAGGAATCCACAAAGGTATCCATGGTGTCCGTTTCACGACGAGCAGGGGCATCGCAACGTGGGCACGCACAGTTCAAAAACGCCTCGTCGTGGTTAAGGGGGTTACCACTGCCATCGGGGATCAGGTGCTCAGGCAAAACCACGGGTAAGTCTTTTTCTGGCACAGGCACTGGGCCGCAGTGTTCGCAATGGATAATGGGAATCGGTGTGCCCCAATAGCGCTGTCGAGAAATACCCCAATCGCGCAGTCGGAAGGTCACGCGTTTTTCGCCTAGGCCTTTGGCGGCTAAGTCGGCGGCAATCGCATCGACCGCAGCTTGATGGGCTAAGCCATCGTATTGGCCTGAGTTCAACAAAACGCCCATAGTTTTGTCGCCATACCAATCTTGCCAGCTTTCAGGGTCGAACGATTGATCGGCCACCGCAATGACGGGTTTAATCGGCAATTGGTAATGATGCGCGAACTCAAAATCGCGCTCATCGTGTGCGGGCACCCCCATCACCGCGCCATCGCCATAGCTCATCAGTACGTAGTTGGCTACCCATACGGGGATAGCTTCGCCGGTAATAGGGTGCGTAACCGTTAACCCCGTGTCCATGCCTTCCTTGTCGCGATGCGCCAGATCAGCCTCGGAAGTGCCTCCCAGCTGACACGTTTCAATAAACGCTTGCAAGGCTGGATTGTCTTGCGCGGCCTGTGTGGCGAGTGGGTGCTCGGGAGCCACCGCGCAAAAGCTGACCCCCATAATGGTATCGGCGCGGGTGGTGAACACATAGAGCTTACCGTCTTGGATGAGCTCGCCCTGAGCGTTATGAATGGAGTGAGGGAAAGCAAAGCGTACGCCTTCACTGCGGCCAATCCAGTTTTCCTGCATGGTACGGACTCGATCTGGCCAACCATCCAGCTTGGTTTGTACGGTGTCTAACAGCTCATCCGCGTAATCAGTAATACGCAAATAGTAACCAGGAATCTCGCGTTTCTCGACCAAGGCGCCCGAGCGCCAGCCGCGTCCTTCAATAACTTGTTCGTTGGCTAATACTGTCTGGTCCACAGGGTCCCAGTTAACGACTTGGGTCTTGCGGTAGGCAATACCTTTTTCCAACATCTTTAGAAACAGCCATTGATTCCAACGATAGTAATCAGGATCGCAGGCACACATTTCGCGTGACCAGTCAATGGCAAGCCCCATCGCTTGCATCTGCTTTTTCATGTACGCAATATTGTCGTACGTCCACTGAGCGGGAGGTACTTGAGACTTCATGGCCGCATTTTCAGCGGGCATCCCAAAGGCATCCCAGCCCATAGGCATGAGTACATTAAACCCAGCCATGCGTAGCTGGCGAGCCATTACGTCATTGATGGTGTAATTTCGTACGTGACCCATGTGTAGCTTGCCGCTGGGGTAGGGCAGCATAGAGCAGGCATAAAACTTGGGTTTGGGTGAGCCATCTGCTTGAGTGGCGTGTTCGTCTACCCGATAGGCATCTTGATCCTGCCAGTGTTGTTGGGCCTGTTGCTCGACTTCGGTATGAGAATAACGTTCCTGCATGAGATCCGCGACAATAAAGGTAAAACTTGCATTATACGCTGCAAAAACATGGGTGTTCAGTCTATAAACTAAACCCTTTGTAGTGAAGTTAACCAGCGTATAGGGGGGCGCCTTAACCGCATTGACTTGCAGTCGGTGGTGAGCAAGTTAGAAAAGGAATAAAAAAAGCCCCGCATAAGAGCAGGGCTTTTTGCTGTGATAAGTGGGTGACCTCAAATGCCATCCCAAAGCACTGCGTCGAAACCGTTTATTTAAGACGGGTTTCTTTGTACTCGACGTGCTTGCGTACCACGGGGTCAAACTTTTTGATCACCATTTTTTCAGGCGTATTACGCTTGTTTTTGGTGGTGGTGTAAAAGTGGCCAGTGCCCGCTGAGGACTCCAGCTTGATTTTTTCGCGAATACCTTTTGCCATGATGGGCTCCTGTTAGTTGAATGTGCTACCAGTGCTAAGCTAGGGCTTAGACACGCTCGCCACGGGCGCGCATGTCGGCTAAAACGGAATCGATGCCGTTTTTGTCGATCAGGCGGATGGCTTGAGTGGTGACGCGCAGGCGAACCCAGCGGTTTTCACTTTCAACCCAAAAGCGACGGGATTGCAGGTTAGGTAAAAAACGACGCTTGGTTTTGTTGTTAGCGTGCGAAACGTTGTTGCCCGTTCTTGGGCCTTTTCCAGTTACTCGGCATACGCGTGCCATGTTCATACCCCTTAAGAGTCTAAGTCGGCTACCCGCACCAGCCAATTCAAAAAATTAACTTTATGACGGCGGTTAAGCTCGTGAAGCCAATAGCGTAGCG
>DWUQ01000183.1 GCA_019120675.1 Candidatus Paenalcaligenes intestinipullorum
CTCTGTGGCCACTTTTTTTTATGGCTATGATGCTCATAAAACCGGAGCTTGGATGCATTTACACCAATAATGCTTTGTCCTTTAAATGCTTAAGCTGATCCCGAGTTTGAGCGGCTTGCTCAAACTCCAAGTTTTTGGCGTGCTCCATCATTTTCTTTTCTAAACGTTTAATTTCGCGGGCTAGTTTCCTTTCGTCCGTCAGTAAGGCTGGGTCAATATCAAAACTGGGGTCAATGGCCTCAGCAACTTGGGCGCTCACGCCATCAATCAGATCTCGCACGGCCTTGTTCACGCCACGCGCAGTAATGCCATGCTCGATATTAAAAGCCAACTGCTTTTCACGACGTCGCTGGGTCTCGTCCATCGCTCGACGCATCGAGTCCGTAATGCGCTCGGCATACAAGATCGCGTGACCATTTAGGTTGCGAGCAGCCCGTCCAATGGTTTGAATAAGGCTACGCTCAGAGCGCAAAAAGCCTTCCTTGTCGGCATCTAAAATGGCCACCAAGGCCACCTCTGGGATATCTAAACCCTCACGCAACAAGTTGATCCCTACGAGTACATCAAAAGCGCCTAAGCGCAAGTCGCGGATAATTTCAACGCGCTCGACCGTATCAATATCGGAATGCAAATAGCGCACGCGGATACCATTCTCAGCCAGATACTCACTCAGATCCTCGGCCATACGCTTGGTGAGAGTGGTGACCAACACCCGTTCTTGACGCTCAAGGCAGAGCTTGATTTCACCTAAAAGATCATCGACCTGAGTGGTGGCAGGACGCACTTCAACTTGAGGATCAACCAAACCGGTGGGCCGTACTACTTGCTCAACCACTGCATCCGCATGCTCGGCTTCGTAATGCGAAGGCGTGGCGGATACGAATACCGTTTGCGGCATTCGCTGCTCGAACTCATCCAGCTTAAGGGGGCGATTGTCCAGCGCAGAAGGTAAACGAAAACCGAATTGCACCAGCGTTTCTTTGCGTGAGCGGTCACCTCGATACATACCACCTAACTGGCCCATTGTGACGTGGCTTTCGTCAATAAACATCAAGGCGTCTTTGGGTAAATAATCAATGAGTGTGGGCGGCGGCTCACCGGGTGCGGCACCCGATAAATGGCGGGAGTAGTTCTCGATGCCCTTACAGAACCCTAATTCGTTGAGCATTTCTAAATCAAAACGTGTGCGCTGCTCTAAGCGTTGCGCCTCGACGAGCTGCCCGCTGCGGGTTAGCTGCTCGACTCGTTCACTGAGCTCGAGCTTGATGGTCTCGATCGCACGCAATACCGTTTCGCGTGGCGTCACAAAGTGAGACCCTGGGAACACGGTAAAGCGCTTGAGCTCCTGCTGGACTTGACCCGTCAGTGGGTCAAACAAGGCTAAAGCCTCGACCTCATCATCAAACAAAGTAATGCGTAACGCGTATTCCGCGTTTTCGGCAGGGAACACATCGATAATCTCTCCGCGAGCCCGAAACATTCCCCGTGCAAACTCCATATCGTTGCGCTCGTATTGCATGGCCACTAGGCGTGCCAGCAGCTCTTGGCGTGCAATCACATCTCCGACTCGTAACGTTAACACCATAGCGTGGTAATCACCTGGGTTACCAATCCCATAGATACAGGACACCGAGCCGACAATGATGGTGTCGCGTCGTTCTAGCAAGCTTTTGGTCGCAGACAAACGCATCTGTTCGATATGCTCATTGATGGAAGAGTCTTTTTCAATAAATAGATCGCGAGACGGTACGTAGGCTTCGGGCTGATAGTAGTCGTAGTACGAGACAAAATACTCCACGGCATTTTGTGGAAAAAACTCTCGCATCTCCGCATACAACTGCGCTGCCAGAGTTTTATTAGGTGCCAGCACAATGGCGGGCCGTCCGGTACGCGCAATCACATTAGCCATGGTGTAGGTTTTGCCCGAGCCGGTCACTCCTAGTAGGGTCTGATACATCAAGCCGTCTTGGATGCCTTCGACCAATGCCTCAATGGCTTTGGGCTGATCCCCTGCGGGGGGATACGGCTGATAAAGCGCGAAGGGGCTATTGGGGTAATGGATGAAGTGGGGAGTGAACTCTTGCATAGTAGACAGTATGTAGGCGAAGCCTTTATTATCACATTAATAATTTGTGTTTCAACCTTTCTCTTTTTCTAGCCTTTACTGGCTCAGCCTTCTCATGACCTCTCTTTTTGTATCCGTCACTCAGGCGCCTCGTGACCCTATTCTTGGCCTAAACGAACAGTACAATGCCGATTCCCGTTCCAACAAAGTGAATTTAGGCGTTGGGGTGTATTACGATGACGTGGGTCGTCTGCCCTTAATGAAAGCAGTACAAGCCGCTGAAGCCAAACTTACCGCCGCAGCCAACGCACGAGGCTATTTACCGATCGAAGGGATGGCCGACTACAACCGTGGCGCACAACAATTATTGCTGGGGGCGGATTCTCCCGCGATCAAAGAAGGCCGTGCCGTAACGGTTCAAACCTTAGGCGGTACCGGTGCATTAAAAATTGGGGCCGATTTCCTAAAGCAACTGGTGCCCAATGCCACGGTGCTAATCAGTGACCCCAGCTGGGAAAACCATCGTGCGCTGTTTGAGACCGCTGGTTTTCCAGTCAACACTTATCGCTATTACGATCCGACCACTCGCCGTTTAGACTTCGACGGCATGTTGGCGGATCTCAAGGCTCAGCCCGCCAACACGATTGTGGTGTTGCACGCCTGCTGCCACAACCCGACGGGTGTCGATCCTACCTTCGAGCAATGGCAACACATTGCAGATGTCGTCCAAGAAAACAAGCTCATCCCTTTCTTGGATATTGCTTACCAAGGCTTTGGGCAAGGGCTCGACGAAGATGCTGCAGCCGTGCGCTTATTTGCTGAGCGCGGTATCAATACCTTTATTAGCTCCTCATTTTCCAAATCGTTCTCCTTATATGGCGAGCGTGTGGGAGCGCTAACTTTATTAACCCACAGCGCCGAAGAGGCTCAACGCGTACTCAGCCAAGTAAAACGGGTGATTCGCACCAATTACTCGAACCCGCCCACCCATGGGGGTAAAGTCGTGGCCTTGATTCTGAACGACCCCGAGCTCTTTGCTTTATGGCGTGATGAGCTAGCGGAAATGCGGGGGCGTATTCGTAGTATGCGCGAGCAACTGGTTGCGCAACTTCAGCAGCTGAATGCCAAACAAAACTTCGATTTTGTACTGCAACAACAAGGAATGTTCTCGTACTCCGGTCTGAACGCTGCTCAAGTGGATCGTTTACGTGATGAGCAAGGTATTTATGCCGTCGGCACCGGGCGTATTTGCGTGGCTGCACTCAACAGCACCAATTTGCAGGTGGTGTGCCAAGCCATTACCAATGTTTTGTAACCCAAAAGTAGTCGATTAGCCCTGCATTGCGTGCTGACGATCGATCATTTCTTGCGAAACCCTCTTTGGTTGGGTTATTAAAAGGCTCGTTGACGAGCCTTTTAATTTGTCTTTAGCATGCCTAGAAGCAAAACTCCCTGCTTACTTGGGTTTAAGCGCCGAAAACCTTGATTTTTCGGACTTTGTAACGCACAATTAATGCTGTATAGATAAACAGCGACGCGTATTTGCCATGGCCATCAAGCTTACCCCTCGTCAACAAGAAATTCTTGACCTTATTCGCACCGAAATCCAACGCACCGGTTTTCCGCCCACGCGAGCTGAAATTGCCAAGACGCTCGGCTTTCGTTCGGCCAATGCCGCCGAGGATCACCTCAAGGCACTGGCGCGCAAAGGGGCTATTGAGCTGATTTCGGGCACGTCGCGTGGCATACGCTTATTGGCAAACGATGCGGATGCCCCTGTGCCCCCTTCTGCACGTTTACAAGCGGCGTTGCGCTTACCCATTATTGGCCGTGTCGCTGCGGGCCATCCTATTTTAGCCAGTGAGCACATTGAAGCTGAAATCGGTGTGGAAGCCCATTTATTCACTCAGCAGCCGGATTATTTGCTGCGCGTACGCGGCCTCAGTATGCGGGATATTGGCATTATCGAAGGCGACCTCGTTGCTGTACGCAAGACCTCCGAAGCTCGTCATGGGCAAATTGTGATTGCTCGGCTCGGTGATGACGTCACCGTCAAGCGCCTTGATCTTCATAGCCCAGCCATTCGCTTATTACCCGAAAATGCCAATTTTGCGCCCATCACCGTCCAGCCTCACGACGATTTCTCGATCGAAGGCATTGCGGTTGGCCTAATTCGCAATACCCCTTTACAGTAGGTTTTATCATCTATGCGGCACCTCCGAGCTGAGTCGGTTTCAAGCTAGGTGTTCGGTCAACACATGTCACCCTTTCAGCTTTAGCTCTACTCTCAAATAATTAAACCCTGAACACCTAAGTGCTCATGGTTTTTTATTGCCTTCCTTAGTGGAAGCCCATCACGACCACCTTTTAGTGTTTGATGGCGGTACCCCCATCGGTAGCGCTTTGGTTTTTAGCGGCTAAGGCTTCGGCTGCCAAACGAGCGACTTCCTCATCGCTAAGCGGTGTAGGCATCGTCTCCAAAGCGACTTCCAGCACCCGATCAATCCAACGCACAGGAATAATCTCTAGATTATTTTTGACGTTTTCAGGGATATCGATCAGATCCTTGACGTTTTGCTCAGGAATCAGCACGGTTTTAATCCCGCCACGCAACGCTGCTAGGAGTTTTTCCTTGAGGCCGCCAATTTCGAGCACTTCGCCGCGTAGGGTGATTTCACCCGTCATGGCCACATCCGAACGTACAGGAATGCCGGTTAGAGACGACACCAAAGCCGTCGTAATGGCAATACCTGCTGAGGGGCCGTCTTTGGGCGTAGCGCCATCTGGGAAGTGGACGTGGATATCCCGTTTCTCAAAGACGTTATCGGCAATGCCCCATTTCTGAGCGCGTGCACGCACGACTGTGCGCGCTGCCTCGACGGATTCCTTCATGACATCGCCAATTGAGCCGGTACGTTGCACATTGCCTTTGCCAGGCATGTCGGCGACTTCGATCGTGAGCAAGTCGCCCCCTACCTCGGTCCACGCCAAACCGGTAATCAACCCTACTTTGTTTTCTTTTTCGGCCACACCATAGGTATAACGGCGGACTCCTAAGAAATCATTGAGGTTGTCAGACGTGACTTTAACTGCTTCAGGCTTGGCCTTTTTATTCTTGGCCTTGCCCTTATCAGCGCTTTGCTCAAGAAATTTACGAACTACTTTTCGGCAAATTTTGCTGATTTCACGCTCAAGAGAACGTACTCCTGCTTCGCGAGTGTAGTAGCGGATAATATCGCGCACCGCGTCTTCGGTGAGGTCCATTTCCCCTTCTTTGACACTGTTATTTTTGGTGAGTTTGGGGATCAAGTGGTCAAAAGCAATGCGGACTTTTTCGTCCTCGGTATAACCCGCTAGACGAATCACCTCCATACGATCCAACAAAGCTGGAGGAATGTTGAGGGTGTTGCTGGTGGCCACAAACATCACATCGGATAAGTCAAAATCCACTTCGAGATAGTGATCTTGGAAAGTATGATTTTGCTCCGGATCTAACACCTCCAGCAAAGCCGAAGACGGGTCGCCACGGAAATCTGCGCCCATTTTGTCGATCTCGTCTAGGAGAAACAAGGGATTACGCACCCCAGCTTTACCCATATTTTGCAAGATCTTGCCAGGCATAGAACCAATATAGGTACGACGATGGCCGCGAATTTCGGCTTCGTCGCGCACCCCACCTAAGGCCATACGAATGTATTTGCGATTGGTGGCGCGCGCAATGGACTGACCGAGCGACGTTTTACCGACACCGGGAGGCCCTACCAAACAAAGAATTGGCGATTTGACTTTGCTCACACGCTGCTGCACCGCCAAATATTCCACAATACGCTCTTTGACTTTTTCCAAGCCATAGTGATCCGCGTCTAGGACCTCTTGGGCGTTGACCAGAGAATTATTGATGCGACTACGTTTGCGCCAAGGCAAATCAATCAAGGTATCCAGATAGTTGCGCACTACGGTGGCCTCAGCCGAC
>DWUQ01000184.1 GCA_019120675.1 Candidatus Paenalcaligenes intestinipullorum
CCACACCCCTTCGGTGTTAACGGCAAAGGTCTGCCGCCATTGTTCGGTGGTGAGCTCAGCGGCAGTACCCATTTGTAATTTGCCTGCGGCACAAACTAACTTATCCACAGGGCCAAATTGCGCTCGGCAGATGTGAAAGGTTTGCGCTAAAGCGTGCCGATCGGTCACATCGCAGACGTATACGCGTAAGCGATCTTGGTATTTTTGGTGCAAATAAATTAAATCGGCACCATGCAAATCAATTAGGCTGACCTTGGCGTTGGCCTGCAGTAATTGCTCGCACACCGCTAAGCCAATGCCGCTGGCGCCCCCAGTGACCACCACATGTTGATTGCTAAAGCTCATAATGCCTCGATTTTATTGAGTTGACCACACACGATTAAAGCTGTTGTAAAGTTTGGGCGGTCGTAATGACTTTGCCACAGCGTTGTGCCACATAGCGGCTTGCCATAAGGTGATCCTCTAGGCTGAAATCTGCCAACGCGTCCAACACAAAAAAGCTCTGAATGTTGTCCATAAAGGCTTCGAGTGCCGTGGTTAGGCAGCCAATATGGGCATAAATGCCTGTAATGATTAATTGGTCGCGTTGCCAATTGGCCATCGTGGCGCGCATATCCGACCCATAAAAGGCACTATACCGCCACTTGGTTTGAAGTCGGTCGTTTTCCGCGGGCGCTAGTTCGTCGATCACCGCTTGTTGATCAGCATATTGAGGATCACTCAGGCCTAAACCCCAGAAGTCCGTTAACAAACCCCGTTGCTCAGGTGCTTGCTCGGTGGGTTGTGCAGTGTAAATAACCGGAATGCCCAGCTCCGCACAGCGCGCCTTAAGCTGTTGGATGTGCTGGATGAGTGTGGGAATGGGCTCTGAATGGCGGTCATATTTATTTAAAAAATAGTGCTGCATATCGTGGATCAGTAACACAGCACGTGAGGCCTCCAAGGGCCACTGCACACGGTTTTGTGGCGGTTGTGAGGGCATCGGATAAGACGCCAAAGTTGGGATGCTCATACATTACTCCAATATGCTTTGTTCGATTTCTGAAGGCGCGCACCCTAAAGCATTGAGCATGGTGCGTAGTTTATTACCGGTCTCAATCCGTTCGCTGGTGGGGTCCGATTCGGCCACAATGCCCGCGCCGGCATACAAGCGGATGTGCCCCGGTTGGTAGTGACCACAGCGAATAGCGACCGCCCACTCCCCATCGCCGTCGAGGTTGTTCCAGCCGACCGCACCCGTAAAGAATTCGCGAGCAAAAGGCTCCGTGGCCTCGATGTAGTCACGGGCAGCCAACATGGGCGCGCCACACACTGCAGGGGTAGGGTGCATCGCCAGTGCTAGCTCAAGCGAAGACGCGTAGGGCGCTTTGAGAGTACCCGTAATGGGTGTAGACAAATGCCACAACGTGGCCGTGGTGGCTAAGGAGGGGCCATCAGGTACCTGCAGTGTCTCGCAGAAAGGCTGCAACGCCGCCACCACGGACTCAATCACAATGGCATGCTCGTGGCGGTCCTTTGGGGAGTTCAATAACGCTTGGCCAACGGCTTGATCGGTAGCCCCGCCATCGGGATGGCGTGCTGCGGTACCGGCTAAGGGATTGACGCTGACTTGTGCCCCCATTCTTCGCACTAAAAGCTCGGGGCTGGCTCCAAAAAAGCACGGGTTATCGTGTTGATGATCGGCCATATTCATTAAAAAATTATAGCCTTGAGGATTGAGTTGCAGCAGTTGATCCCATAGCTGTTGACGCGCTAAAGGCTGTGCCAGCTGCGCGCAAAGGGTGCGCGCTAAGACGATTTTACTTAATGGGTTGTCGTTTAAGTGGGGCAGAGCCGACGCCACTAAAGTTTCAAATTCGGCAGCAGTGGGTTCAGGCCGCAGTTGTGTGGGTCCGGACACGGATGCTCTGGCGCTTGATGAGGCTAAGGCATCGCTCTGTGCGAAAGAGGCGGTCGTATTTATACCCTCATTTGACGATAAGGGCCCCCTCATATGTAAACGCTGGGGCACAAATAAATAGCTGTCATGGTTCACGTTAAATGGCAGCATACCCATTAAAACAGGAGGTAGGGCTTGGGTTTGCGCCTGCTGTAACAAGGCTTGGCTTTGTGCGCATAATTGCTGGTGTTGGTTATGAGTTTGCAAGACCAAGGCCTGACCATAAGCCAGCAAACTATGCTGGGGCGAAGCAAATAAGCTCGTACGGTCCGACTGGGTGGGCAGCCAATCGTTTGACGTATCGTGCGCGATAGGAGCCGCGCCAGCAGGATAAACAGCAGTAGACACCATAGTACCTATAAGGATAAAAAACGGGCCTAGGCGATTACGCACCTAGACCCAACCAAATTACTTCACGTGAATGCGGGTAAGCTCATCAGGCTGACCATCTTTGGTGCTTTTGTGTACCAAATACAGATTGCCTTGTTGGTCGAGGCTCATGTGGTTGGGGTGGCGGGCCCCATCTACGCTGGCGACCAGTTCGCCTTTGGGGTTGAGGACGGAAACTTGGCCGCTGGCACGGTTGGTCACATAAGCCAGTTTGCTTTGCTCATCCCACAACACGTTCAAAGGTCCGGCGCTCACACGCACCTCATGCAAGATCTCGCCGGACTTGAGGTCGATGATGTACACGTTGTCGGAGTTTTGTGCGGCCACCCATAACAGATTTTCTTTCGGTGCTACGGCAACACCGCTGGTGCCCTGAGCGCCAGGTAGGGTGATGACTTTTTCTTGCTGTTGCGTTTTGAGGTCCACAATGTGCGCATCGTTGGTTCGGATGCTGACCGAGTAAAGCTTTTGTGCGTCCTCATCCAACGCCAAGCTGATGCTGCCGGGAGCGGTACGACCTTCGGATTTCAGCTTGATCGGCTCCAGCAGCTCGAGCGTTTTGGTGTCGATGACGGTGATTTCATCATTACCTGGGCCGCTTGTGTACGCACGGTTGGTGCTGCTGTCAATTACGACATCGCGGATGCTGGGCACGATACCGGTAGGAAATTGTTTGACTAATGACAAGTCGTCCTGCTTGTACACCGTAAGCGTGCCTGAGCGGGAGTTGGTGACCCATACATACCCGTTGTTGTCGTCAACCGCCACACCGTAGGCAGCAAAACGCTGGCCGTCAGCTTTTTTAGCGTCGACAGGTTCAGGGGTAATGCGTGCCACAACCTTCATGCTTTCAGGATCGACCTTGATGACTTCGGTTTCGGTAACTGGCGGGCGGCCTACGGAAGAGGTCAGGTAAAGCGCTTTGCTTTTGGGGCTGTATGCACTCTGGTAGAGCCCCTTGGCCACAGGAATGGAGCTGATTTCGTATTTGCCTTCGCCGAAGTTGTCGACTTTTTTCGATACGCGTAGCTCAAATACGCTGGCTGCGGAAGGCTTACCCACTTGAACCACGATGGGGTGCAGACCTAAGGCGGCGTCTTTAGGAATGGTCGCGTTGACTTCAAAGTTGCCGTCTTTGCCGACCACAATGGCTTTGTCGCCGCTGATCACCTTGCCATTGCGTAGCAACTGGACTTCTTGACCAGGCTTAAAGCCCATCCCGCGTAATTGGGCGGTTTCACCGGGGTGCACCACGCCAGCACTCATCACACGACCGGTAAAGTTGGTGTCGGGTTGATCGAAAACAGCGTTGTCGGCATAGGCTTGACCAAAGCTTAAGGCCAGTATGGCGGTGAGTTGTGCGAGTTTTAAAGAGGTTTTTTGTAGCATGTTGTGTATGGAAATGCGAAATCTAGTGATTTGCATTTCCGCTCCTAAGCATAAAAAAATTATGAATGAGGCCCACTTTAAAACATAGAGTGGGCCTCGCCTACTTTACTGCGATGAATCAAAACCACAGCGACGCAAGGCGTTGTTCGTGCCTGCAAAAGCCGCTGCGGTGAGCGTACAGGCGCAGCCGCCCACAAAGACGGCCAGAGCAGGGCTGTAAAAGCGTGACAACGCACCCATTTGTAAATTTCCTAAAGCAGAGCCTAAAGAGGATTGCGTCATCCAGAGCGCGGACATACGGCCCAAGTAATGATCGGGGGTATGGTGCTGCACTAGGGTCATACGCAACATTTTTGAAACGGTGTCCGCGCCACCCATTAGGGCGAGCGCCATCATGGACGTCGCCAGCTGGCGGCTAAAAGACAGTGCGATAATCGCCAGACCCCATACAAAGACGGCACCAATAATGACGCGGCCTGGACGTTCAAGCTGTTTGATCCAACCACTGCTTAAGGCCATGAGGGTGGCCCCAATAGCGGGAGCCGAGTACAAAGCACCGGTTGATGTCGGGGCTTGCCCCAGTACCGTAGCGCCCCATTCGGGCAGCAGGGCCAAAGGGGTAGCGAATACGACCGCACCCAAATCAATCAGCAGGAGCATGCGCAGCAAGGGGTTTTGCAGCATATAACGAAAGCCCTCGATAAACGCTTGGCTAACATTGTGCTGTGGGCCTTGGTGTGCTTTCGGCGGTAAAGGAGGTAAGGCCGACAACAACATCGGTGTAACCAGCACTCCAACCAATACAATCACATAGCACCAGACCAAGCCGTAGCTTTGAATCAGCACCCCAGCCACCAGAGGCCCTAATACGCCGCCCAGCTGCATGGACAAACCGGACAGTGCCGCTGCCGCCGCCAGATTGTGTCGTCCCACTAGGGCAGGCGTAGCGGACATCATGGCAGGAATGCTGATCCCACTGGCCGCACCACCCACCATGGCCGCCACATAGAGTAGCCCTAAGTAGGGGGTTGGTAACAGAGCATTCAGTAAAAATAGCCCCACACTCACCGCGTACACACTGCGTGACCAGACCATCAGCTTGCGACGATCCATTCGGTCTGACAGCACCCCACCAAACAGCAGGGCAATCACCATCGGTACCATCATGCTGACGGTAAGCAGGGCAACCTTTAAGGAGGAGGCGGTGAGCTGATAAATTTGAATCCCTGCCGCCACCTGCAACATGCCGGTCACCAGCACCGAGGCGGTGCGTGCGGCATAGGCGTAGCGAAAAGCGCGGCTTTCCTTGAGGGGCGAAATATCGAGGGCGAAACTCTTTAACGGCATGGGGAGGGGTGTAACGAATAAGACTGTAAAGCCTGCTCTAAGGCGGGCACGATATGTTGCATGGCGACCTCACCAGTGAGGTGGGCGTGTAAGGAGGCCACGGGTTCAACGTGCAACTGGCTTACCCAAGGCTGCCACAGCTCAGGGGTGAGTTGGTCTTCCTGATGATCCAAAGCGGCTTGGAAGTACAGCACAGGGTGGGACAATACGCGATGATGATGACCCCGCACCAAGCGGTTATTGAGCTCTACCGCATTTAGTACGCCTTGTAAGTGCTGGTCGCTGAGCTCGCCTAAAGCATGGCCACTGTCTCGTAAAAATTGGATGACGGTGGCCGGTGTTAAGGCTAATTCAGGTAATAAATCCGGATCGTACCCCGCAATATATAAGAGTGCTTTTAAACCGGTATCGGCTTCAGGCTCGGCTTGGTTACGCCAAATCTCGCTGGGGTAGGCATCCAAGAAGCTGATTACCCCCAACTCGGCACCGCGCTCTTGCAGCACTAAAGCCACCTCATGAACCAAAATACCGCCTACAGACCAGCCGAGTAGATGATAAGGGCCTTGGGCTTGTTGAGCTTGAATCAGATCCGCATAAAAAACGGCCATATCATGTAGGCTCGTCGTAGTATCCAGTTGAGTCAGGCTGGTGGATTGTAAGCCGATAATGGGGAAATCACCCTCCAGTTGGCGTGCTAATAAACCATAGCACCAGCTTAGTCCACCGGCCGGATGGATACAAAACAGCGCTGGCTGAGCAGTCTCTTTCGTACCAGGACGCAGCACGAGCGTATTACTAAAGCCAACATTCGTATCGGTGGCGTCGCTCTGCAAGCGCTGCTCAATATAGTGGGCGAGGCGTTCGACGGTGGTGTGCTCAAATAAAGCCCCTAAGGATAGCTCCAGAGGGTACTGAGCGCGTAAATGCGCCGCTAACTGAGCCGCCAACAAGGAATGGCCGCCTAACGCAAAAAAATCATCGTCGGCATACGGGAGCGTTTCTAGGTTCAGCGTTTGTTGATAGGCCTTGGCCACTGCATAGTGACGGTCACCGACCAGAGCGCTGCCTTGGGTGCGCTGACGTTCGGGCGCGGGCAAGGCGCGACGATCCAGTTTGCCGTTGGCATTAATGGGTAAGGCATCGAGCCAGACTACCGCACTCGGTACCATATAGTCAGGCAAGTGCTGACGGGCAAAATGTAGAATCTGCTCGGAGTCTTCGGGTGCCCCTTCTTCGGCCACGACATAGGCCACAATCGCTTGGCCGTATTCGTCTTCGCGAGCGATGATGGCGAGTTCACATAAGCCAGGATGCTCACTTAAGCAGGACTCGATCTCGCCCAGCTCAATGCGTTGGCCGCGTAATTTAATCTGGTGGTCCGCACGGCCTTGGTACACAATGGCGCCGTCCGTACGCCAGCATGCCAAGTCGCCCGTGTCGTACAGCAACGCATCACTGTCGGGGTAAAAAGGGTTCAAAATGAATTGCTGAGCCGTTAGATCGGGACGTCCCAAGTAGCCCTCAGCCAGTTGAACACCTCCAATATAAAGCGTGCCAGTCACCCCCGGTGGAACAGGTCGTAAAAAGTCATCCAGCACATACAACTGCGTATTCCAAACCGGTCGACCGATAGGAATGGGATCGTCAATCGCTTGAGCGGGTATCGGCCAATAGCTCACATCGACTGCCGCTTCAGTGGGCCCATAGAGATTGTGCAGTTGGCCGTGAATATGTTGATGAAAACGCGCTGCTAAATGGGCAGTTAAGGCTTCCCCACTACAAAATACGTACGACAAGCTGAGTCCGTGGCTAAGTGGTTCATTCAAAAAGGCTCCCAACATGGACGGTACAAAATGCACCACATCAATGCGCTGCTGACGGATAAGAGTCGCCAGGGCATAAGGGTCTTTGTGAAGTTCGGGGGCAGCGATCGTCAACGAGGCGCCACATAACATCGGCAAAAACAGCTCCCACAACGACACATCAAAGGTATAAGGGGTTTTTTGTAAAAAGCGTTGTTGTGAACTCAACTGATAATGAGTTTTCATCCACAATAAAC
>DWUQ01000185.1 GCA_019120675.1 Candidatus Paenalcaligenes intestinipullorum
CCATTACGAAGCTGCCTGACGGCGATACCCCTTCTCCGGAAAACCAACTGGCTGCGCCCAACGTGCCAGATACGGCTCAGCAGGCGACGTCCACAGCCGCTCCTGAACCCATTACTGGGGCAGCCCCTTCGGTCAGCGATGACACCACATCGCAAGCCATCACGCAGGCTGCCCCCCAAGAGCCTGCATCTGAGCCTATGGACACCACCCGAAGCTCACTGGCTTCGGCGCACAGTCAGCACAAAGCCAAAGCCACCTCCCAAAGCGCTGCAGCCCCTTCCGATGCAGCCGTTGGCGCACCCACCACGCCGGTTCGTCCAGCCACCTCCTCTCCTGATACCGACGATCACAAGGGCACTGAGCCATGAGCACCGACTCAACTCCTAACGAAACCTTTGTCTCGCATTTGGTCGAGCTGCGTACCCGTTTACTGCGTGCGGTCGTTGCCATACTGGTGGTATTTGTGGTGCTGTTTTTGTACCCTGGCCCCTCTGCCATTTACGACGTGCTGGCGCAACCCATGCTGACCACACTCCCCAAAGACACGCGCATGATTGCCACCGGCGTCATCACGCCCTTTATGGTGCCGGTCAAAGTCACGCTCCTTACGGCGTTTTTAGTGGCCTTACCCATCGTGCTGTATCAAGCGTGGGCCTTTATTGCGCCAGGTTTATACAAACATGAAAAGCGCCTCGCCCTGCCATTGATCTTTTCCAGTACGCTGCTCTTTTTGCTGGGCATGGCCTTTTGTTATTTCATTGTTTTCAAGACCGTCTTTCAATTTATTGCTTCGTTTGCACCACAATCCATCACTCCCGCGCCAGATATTGAGGCCTATGTCAGCTTTGTCATCACCTTATTTATGGCCTTTGGTATCACCTTTGAAGTGCCCATTGTGGTGATTGTGTTGGTCAAAGCGGGCCTCGTCAGCATTGCCCAGCTGCGTAGTGCGCGCGGGTATGTCGTGGTGGCGGCGTTTGTTATTGCGGCGATTGTCACGCCCCCCGACGTAATCAGCCAGTTACTGCTGGCGGTACCCTTGTGCCTGCTGTACGAATTAGGGATTATTGTGGCGCGCTATTTACAGCCGTCTCGCAAGCGTGAGCTGGTGCCAGACACCTCAAACCAAGACTAATTTAACGCGGTCGTGGTCGCGCTTGGATGGTCACCGCAATCGTACGCGGTTTATTGCCTCGCACGACGGTCATATTAATCCGTGTATCCGGCGGGACTTGCGCCACCTGGCGTAGCAAATCAGCGGTGTTTTTGACGGGCGCATCGCCTAAACGCACAATCACATCGCCAACCTCCAAGCCCGCCACGGCCGCTGGACCGCCTTTGAGTACTCGCGCCACCACCACACCCTCTGACTCGGTGGCTGATTGCGCTAGCGGCCAGATGTCTTGGGGCTCAATCCCCAACCAGCCGCGGGTCACATAGCCCTGCTCCATCAACGCATGGGCAATCGCCCACGCCTCATGCGCTGGGATCGCAAAGCCAATGCCCAACGACGCACCATTTTCTGAATAAATAGCGGTATTAACCCCCACCAACTCCCCCATTGGGTTCAGCAGTGGCCCTCCGGAGTTGCCGGGATGGATCGCCGCATCGGTTTGAATAAAATCCTCAAACACACTCACGCCCAGCTGATTACGGTTAATGCCAGACACGATGCCCATCGTCGTCGTTTGTGCAAAACCAAAGGGGTAGCCCACCGCAAACACGAGCTCGCCGACTTGCAAGGGCGCTGTACGTGGCATCAACGGTATCACTGGCAGCTTGGTGGCAGCAATACGCAGCACCGCTAGATCGCTTTCTGGGTCGACGGCTTGAACTTGGGCGTTAAACACGCGCCCATCTGCCAAGCTCACCTTTAACGCGCGCGCGCCTTCTACCACGTGTTGATTGGTTAAGATATAGCCTTCGGCATTAAAAATAATGCCTGTGCCCACATTGGTGGCCGGTGTGAACTCTTGTGCGCCTGAGGGCCTGTCCAACAATGCATTAAAGCTCGGATCATGCTGCAACTGTTCGCTCAGCGCTTGGGCGGCTGTATTTTGTAAAGGCACCGCCTCAATGCTGACCACTGAGCGTGAGGCGCGCTGCAAAGCGGCAAGATAACCATTGGGTAAGCCATTGGTAGCGTTCGCTTGGGTACGGGCTAAAAGCATGTCCTCATGACGGTCAGCCCCTTTTAAATCCGCGTCGACAGACGAACCCGTGACCCAATGCGGCCTAAAGGTTAGGATAATAAACAGTAGGCCTAAAGCGACGGTTACTGTTTGTGCAAAGATTAACCAATACCGTTGCATGGCATTGCCTCATTTTTGATTCAAGGAAAACACATGAAATCGTTGTCGCGTCATACGCTGGAACACTGGCTCGACCAAACCTTACAGCCACAGCTTTTTGCCGACTATTGCCCCAATGGCTTACAGGTTGAAGGCACCGACACGGTGTCCCATATTGTGACGGGAGTTACCGCCAGTCAGGCCTTACTGGAGGCCGCTATAGAACGCGGAGCGGACACCGTGCTGGTCCATCATGGTTGGTTCTGGAAAAACGAAGACGCTCGCATCCGTGGCATCAAGCGGCAACGCTTAGCGCTCACGCTCCAACACAATATAAACGTATTTGGCTACCATTTGCCGTTGGATGCACACACCCGCTTGGGCAACAACGCCCAACTCGCCCGCGTCCTAGGGCTCGAACCCGCGCTCAACCCAGACGGTCAACCTCGTACCTGTGGTCCAAATCAACTCATTTGGTTGGGTCATCCTAGCCAACCACATACCTTAGAAAGCTTTAGCGCCCAAGTCAGTAACGCGTTGGGCCGCACTCCGTTAGTTGTTGGCAACCCACAACAAACTCTCCATACCGTTGCGTGGTGTACGGGTGGCGCTCAAGGGTATATGCAAGCCGCTTTGGAGGCGGGCGCAGACTTATACATTACGGGTGAAGCCTCAGAGCCCAACTACCACTTAGCGAACGAAACCCAAAGCGGTTTTATGGCGGCAGGCCACCATGCGACCGAACGCTATGGGGTCAAAGCGTTAGGCGAGGCGATTGCTCAAGAGTTTGGCGTGCGTGTGGAGTTTATCGACTTGGATAACCCGATCTAAGCCCCTACTCCAACATGGCTGCTTCTGATCGTTACCTTTAGCTCAGCGCTAGCACGGCTTCGATACGGACGGTTTGACTTGCGCTCAAACCGTCCGTAAACGATTTAGATCAACACTGAGCTACAGACAAGCCCCTATACTGTATAAGCGTACTCTACGTTAGCCTAGAGTCGGCGGTGTAGGGGCCGTGCCGGTGGATGGAGTAGGTGCATCCGAGCGTTGTTTCAACGCATCACGGATTTCACGTAACAACTGAATATCCTCAGGGGTCGCAGGCGGTGGTGCAGCCTCTTCTTTTTTGGCTTCCTCGTGGTGCAAGGCGGTGCGCATTTTATTAACCATCTTCACCATCAGGAACACCACAAAAGCCAAGAGGATGAAATTAATGAATACGGTCAAAAAGTTTCCCCACTGCAACACAACGGCACCGGCCTCGTTTAACGCCTCAAGCGTTCTAGAGCCTGAATACCCATCAGGTGTACGTAACACTAGGAAACGGTTTGAAAAATCTACCTCGCCGCCTAAAATGAAGCTAATTACGGGCATGAATACATCGCGCACAAGTGAATCGATGATCTTGCTAAAGGCACCCCCTATGATCACCCCTACCGCTAGGTCAATCATGTTGCCTTTTACGGCAAAGTTCCTAAATTCGTGCAAAAAACCGCTGGTTCGTCCCATACTTTCCTCTTTAATCAAGAAATAAGCGCACACTAACGCTATAATACTGGGTTAAATACATTACCCAGGCAAAACGTCCGTAAATTGTGGTTCGCCCCAAGGGGGCAGGAATAAGGATACTAGAATGAGTCAGATTACGACACAGCCCGACGATATCGGAGCAGATGAGCAAAAGCCATCTGATCCTTCTCGCCGTCTCTGGGTCACTACCGCCTGTGCGGTTGGTGGTGTCGCAGGGATAGGAACTGCAGTGCCTTTTGTGGGGTCCTTCGCTCCCTCAGCCAAAGCGCGTGCCGCTGGCGCTCCTGTTGAAGTCGATATTTCAACATTAGCCCCCGGTGAAATGCGCACGGTTGAATGGCGCGGCAACCCCATTTGGATACTGCATCGCACCCAGGATCAATTAGATTCACTTACTACCCATGACAACGACCTCGCGGACCCCGACTCCGATCGTCCTGGTTATACCCCCGGCTACGCCAAAAACCAGTACCGCTCACGTCGTCCCGAAATCTTTGTGTGCATCGGTATTTGTACTCACCTAGGTTGTTCTCCTACTCCTAAACTGAGCCCTGGTGCTCAAGCGGGTGTACCCAACAACTGGGAAGGCGGTTTCTTGTGCCCTTGCCACGGTTCCACCTTTGATTTGGCTGGCCGTGTCTTTAGCAACAAACCCGCCCCTGACAACCTAGAGGTTCCCCCTTATTCCTTCTCCGACGACGGCATGAAAGTGATCGTTGGCGTTGACGAAGACAACAAGGCCTAACCCCTCTACCTTAGCGTTAACCAAAGATTAAAGGAGCCACGCCATGGCTGGCGAGAAAACTGTCGAGACGACAGGCTTTTTAGGGTGGATTGACAGACGTTTTCCGCTGTCCAAACTCTACAAAGAGCACATGTCGGAGTATTACGCACCGAAAAACTTCAACTTCTGGTATTTTTTCGGTTCTTTAGCCCTGCTCGTATTGGTCTTGCAGATTGTGACGGGTATTTTCCTCGTCATGAACTACAAGCCTGACGCCGAACTGGCTTTTGCCTCGGTCGAGTTCATTATGCGTGAAGTGCCAGGTGGCTGGATTATCCGCTACATGCACTCCACGGGCGCATCCATGTTCTTTATCGTGGTGTACCTGCACATGCTACGCGGCCTATTCTATGGCTCGTACCGCAAGCCCCGCGAATTGGTTTGGATTTTCGGTGTGGCCATTTTCCTCTGTCTGATGGCAGAAGCTTTCTTTGGCTACCTGTTGCCATGGGGGCAAATGTCCTATTGGGGTGCTCAGGTTATTGTGAACCTGTTCTCAGCCATTCCCTTTATTGGCCCCGAACTCGCCATTTGGATTCGTGGTGACTACGTTGTGTCGGACGCCACCCTAAACCGCTTCTTTGCTTTCCACGTCATTGCCATTCCTTTAGTGTTGATTGGCCTCGTGGTGGCGCACTTGATCGCCTTGCACGAAGTGGGTTCTAACAACCCTGATGGTGTAGAAATCAAAGATGGCCCCAAAGACGCTCAAGGTCGCCCAATCGACGGCATCCCTTTCCATCCCTACTACTCGGTACACGATATCGTGGGTGTGGCGGGCTTCTTGATTGTGTTTGCAGCCATTCTGTTCTTTGCGCCAACCATGGGTGGTTACTTCCTGGAGTACAACAACTTTATTCCTGCCGACCCCCTCAAAACCCCTCCGCATATCGCGCCAGTTTGGTACTTCACACCTTTCTACTCTATGTTGCGTGCCACGACGGCTGACTTTACATGGATCTTGGCGGGCGCAGCAGTGATTGCGGCGATTGTGCTGCACTTCAAGAGCGGCTTACAAGGCACGAAGCGTGTTGCTCTAACGGTCGTCCTGCTGGGCGTTGCCGTGGCCTTCAAGGTCTTCGACGCGAAGTTCTGGGGTGTGGTGGCGATGGGTGGTGCCGTGGTCATCCTGTTCTTCTTGCCTTGGCTCGATACCAGCCCAGTCAAGTCCATTCGCTATCGTCCTACTTGGCACAAGTTTTTATACGCAATCTTCATCATCAACTTCTGCATTTTGGGTTATCTCGGTACACAACCCCCCAGCGATCTCTTTAACCTCATGAGTCAGATTGGCACGGTGATCTACCTTGCTTTCTTCCTACTCATGCCGGTTTGGAGCCGATTGGGCACGTTCAAACCTGTACCCGAGCGCATTACCTTCCGCGCTCACTAAGGACATCAACACGATACGGATAGACCATGATCAAGAAACTCTTTGGCGCCCTCGCGTTGTCCCTCAGTTTTTCCGCAGCGGCTTTAGCCGCTGACGGGGGCTACCCGCTAGATCGCGCACCCAAACACGTCAGTGACGTCGCATCGCTCCAAAGCGGTGCCAAATATTTCGTCAACTACTGTCTGAGCTGTCACAGCGCTAACGCTATGCGTTACAACAAGCTCAATGACATCGGCCTGACCGACGATGAAATCTCCGAGAACCTGCTGTTCACCAGCGAAAAAGTTGGCGACCTGATGACCATTGCCATGCGTAAAGACGACGCTGCCAAATGGTTTGGTGCTGCGCCACCCGATTTATCGGTCACCGCACGCGCCCTGTCCGAAAACTTAGGCGCTTCGGGTACCGATTACATCTATACCTACTTGCGCACCTTTTACCGCGACGTGAACCGCCCCACCGGCTGGGATAACCTCGTATTCCCAAGCGTTGGTATGCCTCACGTGCTGTGGCAAGAGCAAGGCCCCATGCGCATGGAGCACAAGAAAATCGAAAAAGTCACCGATGAGAAAGGTTACGAATTCTGGAAGCAAACCATCACTCATTACGATGAGCATGGCTTCTCGACCGTGGATTCACAAATCCTTGCTGACTACACCGGTGACAAAGTCGACAGCAAACGCCTCGTAGCCGTCGACGAAGGCCAACAAAAAGCCTATGACCTCGCTGTAGCCGACCTCAGCAATTTCATGGGTTGGATGGCCGAGCCCATGCAACAAGAACGCAAGACCATCGGTTACTTTGTATTGGCTTTCTTGCTGTTCTTCTTCTTTGTCGCCTGGCGCCTCAACAAAGCCTACTGGAAAGACATTAAGTAGGCTTTACCCTGAAGCTTGCCGTATACTCACTTACGAGTCTACGCTCGCTTCAGAGCAGTCCCTGCTCTACAAGGTCGGCCTCTAGGGCCGACTTTTATGCCGTTCGGGCATTTTTTATTCATCTTTATCTCTGGAACTCACAACTATGATGGTGCTCTACTCTGGAACGACGTGCCCCTTTTCACAGCGTTGTCGCTTTGTGTTGTTTGAAAAAGGCATGGACTTCGAGATTCGTGACATCGATCTGTACAACAAACCGGAAGACATCTCGGTCATGAATCCTTATGGGCAAGTGCCTATTTTGGTTGAACGCGAGCTGGTGCTGTACGAGTCCAACATCATCAACGAATACATCGACGAGCGCTTTCCGCATCCACAATTGATGCCTGCGGACCCCACCATGCGCGCCCGCACACGTTTATTCCTGTATAACTTCGAGCGCGAACTGTTCTCGCATGTTTCAGTTCTCGAAGACCGCCGCAACACCGACACCAAAGCCCAAGACAAAGCCCGCACCCAAATCCGCGACCATTTGTCCCAACTGGCGCCTTTGCTGACGAAAAACAAATTCCTGCTTGGCGAAGAATTCACCATGCTGGATGTGGCCTTGGCGCCATTGCTGTGGCGTTTGGATCACTATGGCATTACGCTGCCCAAGACGGCTGCACCGCTGCAAAAATACGCTGAGCGTGTGTTTTCTCGTCCCGCCTTTATCGAAGCCTTAACCCCTTCTGAAAAAGTAATGCGTCGCTAAGACGCTCTGTATCACATGTCTGAAACGTCTACCAAGCCTTATTTGCTGCGCGCTTTACATGAGTGGTGTGTGGATAACAACTACACCCCTCATATTGTGGTCACTGTCGACGAGCACACCGTTGTACCGTTGCAGCATGTCCAAGATGGGCAAATTACCCTTAATTTAGCCTATTCCGCTACCAACCAATTGGTGTTGGGCAACGACTACATCGAGTTCCAAGCGCGCTTTAATGGCGTAACGGAGGATCTCTTTGTACCAGTACCAGCAGTCGCCGCCATCTACGCTCGTGAAACGGGTGCTGGCATGGGCTTTGAGGTGTCCGAATCGCAACCCTATCCGGGGACGACAGACAGCAAAGAATCGGCTTCGCCTGCTGCGCCTACACCCACCGCCCCCACAGCGGCACCAGACGGCAAGGACAGCAAGCCTTCGCACCTTAGCATTGTGAAATCCTAATCCGTGCTACACCGCTGATCGGTTTCCTAGCTCTAAAGGCTCCTATTACACTTCAAGTAATCATTTGATTCGGTACCTTTGAGTTTTTTGTACGCTTCAGACAGTCGTTTGACAGAGTATTTTTTCAGTACGACACGCTTTCTATAAAAATGGCCCCCAATCGCTGGATAATGATCCAATGATTGGGGGCCATTTATTATCCTAAGTAGGAAGGAGGCGTTTGCAGGCTTTCTCCATGCGCTACGCTCTTCTATGCTTAAGCGCCCTTTTGCTGCAAGCGCCACTCTACAACGTTTTTCAGCATGACGGTCAGAATGGCTAAGCACGCCAGCAATGCCGCTGCGGTAAAGGCCGCCGCCGTTTTGTAGTCGTTATTGAGTTGCTGCACCAGCAACGATAAGGTCAAGGTTTGATTCATAATCGTACCCGACACCACCGATACGGCACCAAACTCACCGATTGCCCGCGCGTTGGTTAGTACCACACCATACACCAGCCCCCAACGAATATTAGGAAAAGTGACTTGGCGGAAAATGCGCCAACCTGACGCACCGAGGCTTAGCGCCGCCTCCTCTTCGTCACTGCCTAAGGTTTGCATCACCGGAATCAAGATTCGTGCCACATACGGTACCGTTACAAAGATTGTGACCAACACAATGCCTGGCCAAGCAAACATAATCTGAATATTGTGGCTGCTAAACCAACGCCCGATAACCGTCTCGGTACTGTACACCACTAAATAGCACAGCCCCGCCACCACAGGCGACACCGCATAGGGAATGTCCACAAACAGGCTAAGAAGCTTTTTACCGCGAAACTGATAGTGGGTCATGCACCACGCCAATAAAATGCCAAACACCACATTCATGGGCACTGTCAGCAGCGCCACAAATAGGGTGAGGCCAATCGCATGCAGCATATAATCGGCAGTTAGGTTTTCCACAAACAAGTGCCATCCGCCTGCGATGACTTGGGCAAAAATAAGTGCCAAGGGCACAATCAACAGTAACGTGACCAGTGCCGCACCAATAAAAATCTGCAGCCATTGGCTAAGGGATTGAGGTTTCTTTCTCATGATCGTTGTCGCTGCCATCCTAATAAACGCCCCTGTACCACTTGCAGCACAAACAGCAGCAACAACGAGGCCAATAACACCACCGAGGCAATGGCGGCACCAGCCGCGTAGTTGGCTTCCTCGGCACGGACAAAAATCATCAGTGACGTCACTTCAGTTTTAAAGGGGATATTGCCCGCAATCATAATGACGGCACCAAATTCACCTAAACTACGAATAAAGGCTTGTGACGCACCCGTAACCGTAGCCGGAATCAGAGGGGGCACGATGACTTTCCAGAAAATCTGCAGCGGACGTGCGCCTAAGGTCTGGGCGACTTCCTCATATTCTGTACCCAGCTCTTCCATGACCGGCTGCACAATACGCACGACAAACGGCAAGCTGGTAAAGGTCATGGCCACCACAATACCCGGATAAGCGTAAGCAACTTTCCAACCAAAAAAATCCAAGATGGGGCCAAACCAACCGTTGGGCACCAGCAGCGTAGCCAGGGTAATACCCGCTACCGAGGTGGGCAATGCAAAAGGAATATCCACTAGGGCATCAATGAGACGACGGCCCCAAAAAACATAACGACTGGTGATCCACGCCACCAAAAACCCAATCACCGTAGCCAAGACCGTCGAGTAAAACGCAGCACTGACCGTAACCTGATAACTGGCCAAAACTCGTGGGTGGCTAATGGCTCGCCAATATTGTGCACCCGACATATCACTGACGTAGATCAGCAGCCCGCAGATGGGCAGCAGCACAATCAGTGATAAATAAAATAGGCTGAAGCCAAAGCTCAGCCCAAAGCCCGGCAAAACCGGCCGTCTAAAAAAGAACCACGTCGTCCGTCTGTTCGGTCCAGCGGCCGCAGGAACTGACGTTTCAGAAGAAAGGGTAGCCATAATCTATGCTTTAAACGCCCAACCCCGCGCACTAACTCACCGTAGCCGCGGGGCGAATAGAAACACTGTAGAGCTTAGGGCGAGCACCGCACTCGCCTTATCGTCTTAGCGTGCTTGAATTTGATCCAACAAACCGTCGGTAGCAAAGTGTTTGTCTTGGATTTCCGTCCACGACCCTAACACCTCGGTGGGGTTAATCAAACGCACCTCGGCAAACTTGTCGGCATTGGCTTTGACCACGTCCTCATCAATCACACGATAGTTAAAGCTTGCCAACAAGGCTTGGATGTCCGGTGTGTACTGAAACTTCAAGTACTCAGTGGCTAAATCGGTGGTGCCTTTCTCATCGGCCACTTTGTCCACTACGGCGACTGGGAACTCGGCCAGCACGCTGACTGGCGGCACAATGACCTCAAACCCTTCGGCCTTGAACTCCTCGCCATTAGCGATATTAATCACTTCGGACTCAAAGGTCAGCAAGGCATCACCTTGACCATTCTGTGCAAAAGCCACCGTAGCGCCACGGCCCCCTGTAGGGAAGCTCGCCACATTCCCTAATACTTGGCCGACAAACTCTTGGATTTTGTCTTGGTCACCGTCGAACTTTTCGTTGGCGTACAACCAAGCCGCCAAATAGGTGTAGCGCGCATTACCAGAGGTCTTAGGGTTAGGGAACACCAAACTCACATCCTCGCGCACAAGGTCATCCCAATTTTTGATATTTTTGGGATTGTCTTTGCGTACTAAAAACGCAATGGTGCTGTAATACGGTGAGCTGTTGTTGGGCAGACGCTCGGCCCAGTCTTTGGCCACAAAACCTTTATCGGCCAACACTTCAATATCGGTCACCTGATTAAACGTCACGGTATCAACTTTTTTGCCACGCAAAATGTCTTGGGCTTGACGTGAGGTGCCTGCAAAGGACTGGTCGATGCGTACGGTATCGCCTGTTTTTTCTTTCCAATAGTCAACAAACTTGGGGTTGACCTCCGCAAAGGTTTCACGTGCAACATCAAAGGACGCATTGAGCAACGTGGTTTCTGCACCAGCTGAGCTGGCAACACTACCGACCGCAAACGCTGCAGCCACCAATAGGTGTTTAAATTTCATAGTCTTACCCAAAAAAAATGGCTGGGCTCAAACGCCTCAGCAGTATGGCTATTAGTTAGAAGAGTTAATGCCATTATGGAGAAAACACATATAAAAACGAACAATATTCTCTTTATTCTTATATAACCAAAAGTAATTAAAAAGCTTTGGCTACTTGGGTTTAACGTTTATTTACCTTGCTCGCCCCCTCAAGTAGACTAAGGATTGTTAGACTGGCTCTCTTAATCCTTACCCTGCTTAGGAAGCTTCCATGAGAATTTTCCAAAACCGAAGTCTTAACCCACCCGTTTTTGGCACGGCCTCCGCCTTAATTTTACTGCTGGTCAGCTTTGCCATTTTTGCGCCCGACACTGCACAAAATGTGTTTGGCAAAGCCCAAGCTTGGATTATCGACAACGTCAGTTGGTTTTACATTCTGACCGTTGCCATCGTTTTACTGTCTACGGTTTTTCTGGCCATCAGCCGTTATGGTGATATTAAACTCGGGCCCGATCACTCCCAACCGGATTATCGTGATGTCACGTGGTTTGCCATGCTGTTTTCGACCGGCATGGGGATTGGGCTGATGTTCTTTGGTGTGGCCGAGCCGGTCATGCACTTCTTAAAGCCCCCAGTCGGTGAGCCCGGCAGCATTGATGCCGCCAAAGACGCCATGAAGATCACCTTCTTTCACTGGGGCTTACACGCATGGTCCATTTACGCCATCGTGGGCCTGATTCTGGCCTTTTTCAGTTACCGCCATGGTTTGCCGCTTAAGCTTCGCTCAGCGCTCTTTCCCTTAATTGGCGAGCGCATTTATGGCCGCTTAGGCGATGCCGTGGATATATTTGCGATTTTAGGTACCGTATTTGGCGTAGCCACCTCATTGGGCTTTGGGGTCGCACAAATCAATAGCGGCCTGCACTATTTATTTGACGTGCCCGTTAACACCTTTGTACAGGTGATCCTCATTGTCATTGCGTGTGGCTTAGCCACAATTTCTGTCGCAAGTGGGCTGGATCGAGGCATTAAAATCCTTTCTGAAACCAACCTAGCCTTTGCCGTACTGCTGCTACTTTTTGTACTGGTTTTAGGGCCGACCGTTTTTATTTTACAAACCTTTGTACAAAATACCGGCTCCTACCTGTCCGATCTGGTCTACAAAACTTTTAACCTCTATGCCTACGAGCCCAATGATTGGATTGGCGGTTGGACGCTCTTTTATTGGGGCTGGTGGTTAGCGTGGTCACCGTTTGTGGGCCTCTTTATTGCGCGCATTTCCCGCGGGCGTACCATTCGTCAATTTGTCAGTGGCGTGCTCTTAGTGCCCGCTGGCTTTACCTTGTTTTGGATGACTGTCTTTGGCGACACCGCCATTCACTTTATCTTAGTCAATGGCCTAACTGAACTAGGCATCGTGGCTGAGCAAGACAGCTCCATCGCGCTCTTTGCTTTCTTAGAGTACCTGCCGCTCACTCAAATCACCTCCGGCTTAGCCATCTGTATGGTGGTGGTGTTCTTTGTGACCTCGGCCGACTCGGGCGCTCTGGTCATTGACTTGCTGGCCTCCCACGACGACCTACCCTCCCCCGTCTGGCAGCGTATCTTCTGGTCGGTATTAGCCGGTGTGGTTGCGATTGCCTTGTTGCTGGCGGATGGCCTAAACGCCCTACAAACTGCCACCATTGCTAGTGCCTTACCATTTTCCTTTATCTTGCTCTTAGCGATATGGGGGCTGTTTAAAGCGCTGAGGCTGGACGCCACCAAACGCACCATTCGCTATCAAACTGTAACGCGCTCACAGCCTGTGGTGGCAAGCAGCCAATCGTGGCAAAAACGTCTGCGCAACATGCTGGTGATGCCCGGTCGCACTCAAGTGCTGACCTACCTCGATAACACCATCAAACCCGCGATGGAATCCGTCGCCGCTGAGCTACGACGCAATGGCTACGACAGCAAAACCGAAGCCTTGACCGCTGATGATGACCACCCCGAAGCGGGTTACGTATTGCGAGTCGAACATCATGGTGAGTATCAGGACTTTTCCTATACAGTACGACCACTCGAAGAGACTCGCCCCGTCTTGCGTAGCTCGGATGCCCAACAAGACCCCAACCGCACCTACTATCGTGCTGAGGTCTACCTAAATGAAGGTGGCCAAGACTACGACGTAATGGGCTGGACTGAAGACGAGGTCATTGGCGATATACTGGATCAATACGAACGCCATCGATTATTCCTGCATATCGCTTACGATACCGAAGCTCCCGTTGCAGTCACTCCTGAAACCACTGGAGGGGCGTCCTAATAAAGGGCTTGCAATAATTATTTAGGCTTTCTATAATCATCCTTTAAGCCGGCTTAGCTCAGTTGGTAGAGCAGCGCACTTGTAATGCGAAGGTCGAGGGTTCAACTCCTTTAGCCGGCACCAAAAACGCGGGAAACCGCACGAAAAGGGTCACCAGAAATGGTGGCCCTTTTCGTTTTTGGGACAAAATTGGGGCAGTCGGAGGTCCTACACCCTTAACGGCAGATGGTCGGTTTATGCACACGATTAATCACATCAGCCCAACCAGCGCACCTTGCCCCTTAGTCTGGGTTCCGGACCGAGGGGCGCTTCGCGCTGCACATAAGCTTGAGCTGCTCAACACACAGCATAAGCTCGGACAGTAAGATTTTGATTTTCTGAACGGTTTGAGTTGCCTTGAGGTTACGTCCCTTGCTGGTCCCACATAGCAGGATTATCAGGGCCGCATTTTTCTACGCCGTCTTGAGAGGAGCAGCTAATGCCTGGAAGGTCTTCCAGCTCTTTCACAACCTCTCTGCCTTGCGTACTGCAAGCGACCAACAACATAGCTACCGTTGCACCAACGGCAAGCTTGAGAGTACGGGCGAAATCAAAATAGGGGTTCATAGCAGTAGGGAAAAAATATTAATAAAAAATGATAGCTCTACAGCACCAACGATGTATAGCCCTTATGCAGTAACCTTACGGTAAGGTAGAGTAAATTCCCAGTCTCATCCTTGCTTGCGATTTTATGAAGCCCCTCTCATACTGGGCACAAAGATACCAATGGCCTCACTTCCGACCTGTGCGCCATCACGGCACCCACACTATCATCGATTAAATGCTTAATGTCCCCAGCTAATCCGCTATAGGCTGTAACTCTGCCACCATTAAAAACCCACCGATCAGCTTTGTGCCTACTTTTAAACTGTTAAGCCACTGCACTGACCTCTCCTGACGCCTTAACGAGTAAGGCATGAATTACAATTTCTCACACATTAGCGCTCTAATATGACAGCTATAAGCCCTTTAACAGTCGATCATGGATTTCACTACCCTTAGCGTCATTATTGCCGGTGCCATGGTGGCCGGCTTCGTCCAAGGGCTCTCGGGCTTTGCCTTTAGTATGGTGGCAATGTCATTTTGGGCGTGGGTGATGGAACCGGAAGTCGCCGCTGTCTTGGCCGTGTTTGGCGGCTTAACTGGGCAAATATTGGCCGTGTTTTCCGTAAAGCGCAGCCTCAATTTGCCTTTATTAGGGCCTTTTTTAGTGGGCGGCTTGTTGGGCATTCCGCTGGGCGTGTGGGTGTTGCCACTCTTAGACAGTAACTGGTTCAAGTTTTTTATTGGTGCTCTGCTGGTGCTGTGGTGTCCAATCATGCTTTTTTCCAGAAGCATTCCCACGCCTAAGCCCACCTCGGCGTGGCTGAATGCCCTGATCGGCATTTCGGGGGGATTAATGAGTGGCTTGGGGGGCTTTGCGGGGTCGTTGCCGACGTTGTGGTGCTATATGCGCGGCTACGACCGCGACACTCAACGCGCAGTGATCCAAAACTTTAACTTATCCATTCTCAGCGTCACCATGGTGACGTACTTAGCTAGCGGCTTGGTGACGACAGAGGTCTTGCCGTTAGTAGCGGTCGTGTTGCCTGCCATGCTGATCCCGACCCTTTTTGGCACGCGTATTTATCAATACATCAGCGATGCCGTGTTTAGAAAGGTCGTACTGAGTTTATTAATTGGTTCGGGACTGGCCTTATTAACAGCCTCGGTGCCGCAACTGCTTTAATTTACAACTCACCCTACCTTGCTAACTGCTCGTTAACGAGCTCGCCCACTCGTACAAAACTTGCTTTATAGCGCTCATCGATGGGATGACAGCAGGAAATACGCACGGCATTATTGAACCCACCCGTTGCCGAAAACAAGCGCCCGAGTATAAGGCTGTAGTGCGATTCATTTGGCTAAATTTATGAGTAGGATCTATAGGCATTTTTTTGCTCTGTCTTAAGATCTAATTTCTAAGGATCTAGCTTCAACAACCGCCCTTTTTTCCCATCCTCCAACACCCACACCGCACCGTCTGGCCCTTGAGCGACATCACGAATACGCGCCCCCATGTCAAAGCGTTCGATTTCTTTGGCGTGTTGGCCATCGAGTTGCACCCGTATCAAAGCCTCTGACTTGAGACCACCAATCAAGGCGTGGCCCTGCCACTGCGGAAACAACACACCATCGTAGATAATTAAGCCCGAAGGCGCGATGGTGGGCACCCAGTAGAGCTCCGGTGCGTGAAATTCAGGGCGCGTGTCGTGATCGGGAATCGGCAAGCCCGAATAATGATTGCCCCACGACACCAACGGCCAACCGTAATTATCGCCTGGCACGATTAAATTTAATTCGTCGCCATGGCGTGGACCCATTTCATGCACCCATAATTGCCCTCGTGCATCAAAGACCATACCCAGCATATTGCGATGCCCAAGCGTCCAAAAGCTTTTAGCCAGCTCGCCTTGGTCTTGGAAGGGATTGTCCGAGGGTACCGTACCATCATCATGCAGACGAATGATTTTGCCTAAATTTTGATCCCATTTTTGGGCAGGTGCTTGGCGCTCACGGTCACCCGAGGTAATAAATAAATACCCATCGGGGCTAAAGGCCAAACGATGTGAATAATGAGAGCTGCCTGTGGCGGTCGGGGTTTGTTGCCAAATCATCTCTAAGTTTTCTAGTGTGGGCAGTTGGCTATCCAAATCTAATTGGGCACGCACCACGACCGCCCCTTTTTTGCCCGTGTTGTCTTGCTGGGCGTAAGAGAAATACGCCCAGCGATTTTCTGCAAAGTTGGGGTGTAACACGACATCGCCCAAGCCGCCTTGCCCACCATAGGCTACCTCAGGCACACCCTGTACTGTCGTGACGGTGCCATTATTCAACTGCACGAGTTGTAGACGTCCGGATTTTTCTGTGACCAGCATATCGCCATTGGGTAAAAACGCCATTGCCCACGGCTCGTTGAAAGTGCCAAAGCTGGTAGCGACTAGGGTTGAGTTGATGTTGCTGTGGAAGGTTGTGGCATATGCACTTCCAAAGAGGCTTAGGATTGCGCTAAAGACGGTAATAAGGACACAAAGCCTATACATACGCATTTCCTCCGACTATAAGGATGAAATAAATGTAAAAAGGTGTCTATTAGGCTGAATTACTTTTTAACTCATACCATACACCCTCCTCCCCAAGCTGCGGTATGCTTTTCATATAACAAGCATCTTTATCTACCATTTCACGGCATTAGATCTACTGCGTTACCCGTCGATTCCCCTTTCACTTTATAGGTATCTTCATGCGCATACTCATCACAGGTGGGGCGGGTTTAATCGGTCGCTAGCTTTGTCAATTATGGCTTACTAAGGGCTACGAGGCAGTGGGTGTTATCGCGCAGCGGTTCACCTCAGGCAAACTGACACAATGATCTTTTGCGTATACGCTTAAGGGTTGTCTTTGATTGGCTTGTGTATGTCTGTTGTTCTTACCGCTCTCTTTCCTGTGTTTGCGCTGATTGCCATCGGTTGGCTGCTGGGCCGTACTGGCGTCTTGAACGCCTCGGCCAGCCACAGCTTGACCCGTTTTGTGGCGTTGGTGTGTTTACCCGCGTTACTGTTTGATATTAGCCGTCGTCACCCTTGGCAAGATATCGTCCATGTGGGGGTATTGATGAGCTTTGGCGTGCCCATGCTGCTGTGTTTTGGCTTGGGGTTTTGGTGGCGGTGTCGGCAATCGGCCTCCCGCTCTGCAGCCGCGCTTGCTGGTATGAATGCCAGCTACGCCAACACAGGCTTTATGGGTATTCCACTGCTGAGTCTACTCATCGGTGAAGAAGCCCTAGCACCCGCCGTCACCACCACGTTACTCACCGCCACGGTCTTATTTAGTTTGACGATTTTGATACTAAACAGCACTCACACCACCTCTTCTACGCAGGCAAAGCGCCCTTTTCGCGCTCTACTACGATTAGGCGCCAACCCTTTAGTCTTTGCACCGCTTGCTGGGGTGATCAGCTCAGCCTGGGCCATTCCCCTCCCCGAAGCGCTACAAACTGTGATCACTCTACTGGCTGCACCCGCTACCCCTACGGCGTTAATTGCTATTGGCTTATTTTTAGCCACCCTGCCTGCTGCAGCACCCAGCGCTAGCGCACATCCTAGTGCCCAGCAAGCTCAGCCTCTGCTTAGGCAAGGAAGTGGGTTTTTAGGCCTCAAATTGCTGCTGCAACCGCTGCTGACCGGGCTACTTGCCTATTATGTGGTAGGCTTAACGCCAGTTTGGGCCTTTGCTGTCACTGTTCTCAGTGCTACCCCCTTAGGCACCGGGCCCTTTATGCTTGCCAGCTTATACCAACAAGATTTACGCGAAAGCTCAGCCCTTATACTTTGGTCTACTGTACTTTCAGCGTTAACGCTGGCGGCATTGGTTCAAGTTTTACCAATGACTTGACCATTTATTTACGTTCGTTACCCCCCACGATGCGTAAAAAACTTGTATTTTTACCTAAAAACCTTTAAAAAATAGAGCGGCGGTGCTGCGTTTAGTGCCGCGTATTTTTCTCTTCTCAAAGACATTTCGTCTGCAAAAAGTTTCTCTATGAGCTCCTCACACTCTCCCTCACGCCTTGAAAAAGACTTGCTCGGTACTCGCGAGCTACCTGCCGAAGCGTATTACGGTGTGCAAACCTTGCGCGCCGCTGAAAACTTCTGCCTCACTGGGGTCAAGCTATCCAGCTACCCCAAATTTGTGATTGCTTTAGCGATGGTTAAGCACGCCGCAGCATCGGCCAACTATCAGTTGGGTCATCTCGACAAAGCTAAGTTTGACGCCATCACCAAGGCTTGCGGGCGTATTATCAATGGAGAGTTTTTGGATCAGTTCATTGTAGATATGATTCAGGGCGGTGCGGGCACCTCCACCAACATGAACGCCAACGAAGTCATCGCTAACGTCGCCCTAGAAATCATGGGCCACCAAAAAGGTGACTACCAGCACCTGCACCCCAACAACCACGTAAATATGGCGCAGTCTACCAACGACGCCTACCCCACGGCTATTCGTGTGGGTATTTTGCTCAGCGTGCAAGCGTTAGTCGATAGCCTCAATCGCCTGATTGGCGCACTACGTGGCAAGGGCAAAGAATTCTGCCATATTCTTAAAATGGGTCGCACCCAAATGCAAGATGCCGTGCCCATGACCTTAGGCCAAGAGTTCCAAGCCTTCGCGACCAATCTCGAAGAGGATGTGGCGCGTATTTTGACCCTTGCGCCGGAGCTGTTAGAGCCGGTCAATATTGGCGGTACCGCTATTGGTACCGGTATCAACACCGACCCCGCCTATCAAGCGGCTGCAGTGGGTTTTTTAGCTAAAGTCAGCGGTTTAAATATCAAAGCAGCACCCGACCTGATCGAAGCCACTTCCGATATGGGCGATTTTGTACTTTTCTCCGGTATGCTCAAGCGCACTGCTGTGAAGCTGTCCAAAATGTGTAATGACTTGCGCCTGCTCTCCAGTGGCCCACGCACCGGTATTGGTGAAATCAATCTACCTGCTCGTCAGCCCGGCAGCTCCATCATGCCTGGTAAGATCAACCCAGTAATCCCCGAAGCGGTGAGCCAAGTCGCCTTTGAGGTGATTGGTAATGATTTAGCCTTGACCATGGCCGCCGAAGCCGGTCAGTTGCAGCTCAACCCGATGGAGCCGTTGATTGCCTACAAGCTGTTTGCGTCGATTGATGTGCTTAAGCAAGCCATTGATATGCTGCGCGAGCTGTGTATTGAAGGCATTACCGCCAACGAAGCCCATTGTCAGCACCTAGTGACCCAGTCTATTGGTCTGATTACTGCGCTCAACCCTTATATTGGCTACGAAAATTCCACACGTATTGCTAAGGAAGCCTTGGAAAGCGGTCGTGGCGTTTTAGAGTTGGTCGAGGAAGAAGGCCTACTCGACAAAAACGTCCTAGCCGAAGTGATGCGCCCCGAAAACATGATTGCCCCGCGCAAGAACTGTCAGTAATTTGGACTCATCGATGGCAAGCCTCTGTTTTGATGCCGTACTGTTTGATTGTGATGGGGTGCTGGTGGACAGCGAACCCTTACGATTGCACGTGCTCCGAGACATGCTTGCCGAATTAGGTTGGCACCTAAGCCCCGAGCGCTGCAAAGCGCTTTTTTTGGGCCGTGCCACCGCGGATGATTTACGGTTAATCGAGGCGCGTACTGGCAAAAAGCCCAGCCAAGATTGGATTGACGCCTTTCAGCTGCGGCGCAACCAAGCCTTGCGTCAGCATCTGGTCGCAGTGCCCAGTATTACATCGGCACTGCAATGGTTACGTGCTCAAGGTATTCCGATCGCCTGCGCCTCAGCGGGGGAAAAAGACAAAATCGAGCTGCAACTGCGCCAATGCATGCTGATTGATTACTTTGATGGTCACCTGCACAGTGGCGTGGATCTGCCGCGTAACAAACCTCATCCTGATGTCTATCTAGCCGCGGCTCAAGGGCTAGGTGTCGACCCAAAACGCTGTGCCATTATTGAAGACAGTGCGATTGGCATCCGTGCGGCTGTAGCAAGTGGTGCTACGGTGTTTGCCTATTGCCCACATTACGAAGCGGAAACAGCTATTGCCAATGGTGCACAGGCGGTGTTTCATCACATGCAGCAATTGCCTGATACGTTATTACAGTACTGCCGCCTGCAGAGCACTGCATAGATTGCTGTCTACTTATGTCGAGCTGCGTGCTGGCCTGAACCTCTCCTCTGCGGGGACTCAGCCCCCTTAAGATCAATACCACAAAAACCAACATTTTTTACAAAAAACCTTTAAGGGTTTTCATGTAGATATTTTACGACACAATTTAAACTATGAACTCGCTTTTTTAGCTATCTTAGAGCATGGCTCCGTTTCTGCCGCAAAATAGCGCCAATCGCATTTTATATGCGTGGTTGACAACATCTTTGATGTTTAACTTTGGTCTACAAGCGAGTACCCATTATGAGTTCAGGATCTTTCCACTACCCTTGGTTTAAAAAGGCGGACTTAGACGCCTTTTTTGCACTCTTTCAAAATAATATGGCGAACTTCATCTTTATCGCCATCACCATGCTCGCCATGGGTTTTCCTCCCGAAATCGTTTTTGGACGTGTGCTGCCCGGCGCGGCCATTGCGGTCGTCGTGGGTAACTTTTATTACGCGTATATGGCTAACCGTTTGGCCCACAAAGAGCAGCGCACCAACGTAACGGCCCTAAGCTATGGCATCAGCACCCCAGTGATGTTTGTGTTTTTGTTTGGCGTGCTATCACCAGTATACAAAATGACAAACGACGCCAGCTTAGCTTGGAAAATTGCTGTGGGCGCTTGTTTTCTAAGTGGGTTAATTGAAGCCATTCTTGGGCTCACCGGCCGTTGGGTCCAACGTAATTTGCCCCGTGCGGCCATGTTGGGTGCCGTTGCAGGTGTCGCGCTGACCTTTATTGCCGGGGAGATGCTTTTTCAAACCTTAGAAATGCCAGTTATTGGTATTACTGTTTTGGGTATTATTGTATTAGGGGTAATTGGCCGTGTAGTGATGCCTTTTCGGGTTCCGCCCGCGTTCTTCGCGATTATTCTCGGCACGGTGCTGGCGTATGCACTGGGCGAAGCAGATATGGCGGGTTTTCGTAGCAGCTTGGATTCCTTTGGTTTTTACCCCCCTTTGTTTAGTCTGGACTTTTTTCATGGCGTCACCGCTTTGTTTGTTGATCCCGTTTACAGTGCCTTACTGGTTGTGGTGCTACCGATCACTCTGTACAACGCCATTGAAACCATGAATAACGTTGAAGCCATGAAGGTATTAGGCGACGATTATCACGTAGGCGAATGCCAAGCGGTCGATGGTGTGGGCACGATGCTGGGCGCAGCATTTGGCGGTTTATTCCCCACTACGGTTTATATTGCTTCGGCCAGCTCCAAATGGATGGGGGGTGGCCGTGGTTACAGCATTTTAAATGGCGTGGTGTACCTAATTGCCACCACCTGCGGTCTGATCGCTGTGCTGGCTAAAATTATCCCTATGGCCGCTGTAGCACCAATTTTGGTGTTCGTGGGCGTTTCCATGGTAGCGACGGCCTTCCAAGCCAACGCCAAACGCTACTACCCAGCGGTGGCTTTGGCCATGCTGCCTTATATTGGCAATTTCTTTATGACACGCTTAAAAGGTCAAGCGGATCTTTTAAACCCAATTTCTACCGGGATTATTCCTTTAGGCCAAGGCGCCATGTTTACTGCCATGATGATTGGGGCGATGACCGTCTGTGTGATTGATCAACAATTCCGTCGCGCCACTGTGTTTGCGTTAATCAGTGCTGCCATGGCTTACACCGGCCTCATTCACGCCCCGAAACTTGCTTGGAACGCTGCGCCGGAGTTTGCTTTGGGCTATTTTATCTTGGCACTGATGTTCTTGTATTGCGCAATTGTGAAGCCTAAGGTGATTCCTGCGCCCTTTGAGATGCCTGATGTGGAAACAGAGCAGCAACCCTAAAGCCCAAATAATTAATTTTCACAAATGGCCCGTTTAGTTAAGACTAAGCGGGCCTATAGGGCTACAAAGCAGTGTCGGGTTGTTGTTGATAAATAATGACGGTTTCTAGATGCCACACACCGCGCATATGAAACTGCATTTCGTCTTCGTAGCTACGCGCGTATTGGTCTTTGGGGTAGACCGCCCAGAGCGGCCCAAACAAACGACGACTCAAGCGCATCCCGTTCATGGTGTGCGCCAACAGCACATTGTAATCGGTTA
>DWUQ01000019.1 GCA_019120675.1 Candidatus Paenalcaligenes intestinipullorum
GCTAGCATGTCACGGGGCTCCGAATCGCCTAAATCCGCAAAATAGCGTTCTAAACGATCGCGTACCGATTGTTCAAGAGGGTTAATAGTAGACATAGTAATACAGATGTAGTGGAGCAAAATATGCTGACGGTGCCTTAGCTTGCACGGGCCAACGGATTAATAAAAAAAGCTTTGGCATCTTGGTCGCTGAACCAGCGCTGGATGCTTTGTAGCTGTTCGTGGGTACTTTCAATACGATTGATATGATCCAGCCAGCCTTTGGCGGCAGGGAGGTGTGCGAAATACCAGCCTATGTGTTTGCGTGCGGTACGCACCCCCGTAAACTCACCATAAAATTGATAGTGGTCTTCGAGATGTTCCAGTAGCAAAGCTTCGATCTCGCCATTAGTGGGAGGCGCTAAGAAACGTTGGTGTTGCAGATAATAAGCGACCTCACGGAAAATCCATGGTCGCCCTTGGGCAGCACGGCCAATCATGACCGCATCCGCACCGGTATAGTCCAAGACGAATTTGGCCTTTTCGGGGCTATCAATATCGCCATTAGCGATGACGGGAATACCTATCGCGGCCTTAACCGCTTTAATCGTATCGTATTCTGCTTGGCCTTGGTAAAAATCGCAACGGGTGCGACCGTGTAGTGTAAGCGCAGCAATGCCTAATTCCTCCGCCAGCTGAGCAATACGCACTGCATTAATCGAGTCGCGATCCCAGCCTGTGCGGGTTTTTAGGGTAACGGGTATCTGATAGGGGGCACAAGCGTCGACCACCTCACGCAAAATCGCCACCACGCGTGCTTCATCCCGCAGCAAGGCGGAGCCTGAGCTGACGCTACAGACTTTTTTGGCGGGGCAGCCCATATTGATGTCGATGATCTTCGCACCCTTTTGGATATTGAAGACTGCCGCCTCGGCCATCATGGCGGGGTCTGAGCCGGCTATTTGTACAGCGACCGGATCAGGCTCGCCCGTATGATCCACCCGGCGAGAGGTTTTGACACTGTGCCAGAGCTTAGGGTTGCTGGCGGCCATTTCGGAGACCGCGTGACCAGCACCCAGAGCTTTGCATAAACGACGATAAGGGCGGTCAGTAACCCCTGCCATAGGAGCCACAAACACGGGGTTTGGAAAGGTCCAAGAGCCTATTTGCATCATAATCGAGCCCTCAGGATTGAGGGGAAAAGTTAACGGCGTACGCCTTGAAGAAGCTGGGTAATGAGAGGGCGGCGCGCGGGAGCGAAGACATCCATGGTCAATAGCCCTAAGCCGCCTAAATGCTGAGGAATCGAGTAGGGCGTAGCAAAAAATCGCGGCAAGAAATCCGTTACGCCAATGGTGCGCCAGCGATCTAAGCGGCGTTGTTGCGCATAACGGCTGAGTAACGGTGCAGGGTCCGTATGGGGATGCGCAATCCAGCTACGTAGCGCATGACTCAGCTGAGCGGCATCGCGTAAGCCAAGGTTCAGGCCTTGTCCCGCCACAGGGTGTAAGGTTTGCGCGGCATTACCAATCGCGACAGTATAAGGGTTAACCAAGCTAGGGCCCGCATACAGGTTCAGTGGAAAAACATGACGCTCCCCTGCCACGCGCAGCTGACCCATGCGTGCACCAAAGGTGGTTTGAGCCGCAGCGGTAAACTCAGCCTCAGGCGCTGCGGCCAGCTGTGCTGCCGCGCTAGGGCTCATACACCACACTAAGGCATACAGATCGTTCTCGTCGGGGTGGGGCAGTAAAGCAAACGGCCCAGTAGTGGTAAATCGCTCAAAGGCCCAGCCTGGTTTGGGGTGGCTTGCTCGTAATATGGTAATAATCCCAGCTTGGTTATAGCTGCGTTGAACCGCTTGTGGCCGATGACCATCCGAGATCACTTTAAGCTTGGCCTGTAAGCCACCGTGCTGGCGCGTTCGAATGCGAGCGCCCTCGGTTGCAGCGTGCTCGTAGTCAACCTCATCCATTAAAAACTGTACGCCCGACTGGGCGACGGCCTCGTGTAAGCCTTTAAGCAGCCGATCGTACCGTATCACGCCCCCTAAATAAGGCACGTCCAGCTCATTGGCTTGGATGAGTGTGCGTCCTAAACGACCTTGTTGCGACACATGCACGGTATCCATCAGTGCGGCCTGTGCTTGCGGCCACGCGCGCAGTTGCTCCAGCAAAGCGGCACTGCCATAGTTAAGCGCCAACGCACGAGGGTCGTGAGGGGGCAGCTGGGTATCAATCGCAAGCGGTGTGTTGCCAATTAGGGCAATACGCTCAGGTTGAGGAGCGACTTGCGCCATAAGCAAAGCCAACGCACAGCCTGCAGGGCCAGCGCCACAAATAGCGAGGTCAAAATCGACGGACGACATAAATGAGCATGGAAGTAAAAAGTGTCTGCCAATTGTACTGGATCGGTGCGGTCTCGGGTTTGCGCAAACCCAAATTTGCCCTGAGTTGGCATTTTTGCTTAGGCCGACGCAACGACGCTTGAGTCTGAGGGCAGAATTGGTTAAAATTTTGCCACTTCAACTTTATAAGGGCTATGTGGTGAATCCCGAACCCAGTGATAGGTTGCGCTTAATTCGCGCAAATGCCGTCTAGGCCTACTGCTGACGCATCCATTCGGTTGCCACATGCACACACGCCTAGAGGCTCAACTCTCTTGCGGCGTGTAGTGTTTCCTTAGTCGCTACCCCGTTTTCATCCATTGAATACGATGCCATGCGCAGACCGTACCGGTGTGTGCGTGCTTTAAAAGGGGTTAGTAATGAAAAACCTTACTCTTTTCTTACGTCGTGCAGGTGCTCAGCGTCTGCGTGCCGAGGCGCTTTCTGTATCGCGTTTGTCTGTTATTTGTCCACGTAATGAGCTGGCTACGGTACGTAAACGTCTGTATACCGGTTTTAAAGCAGCGGGTTTGCAAGTGACCAATGTGAGCATTGATCACGCCGACAGCCATCAACATGCGCGAGCCTGTGTCACCATTAGCTGTCCTCCCGAGCTGCGCACTACTTTGATGGACCAAGCACGTGCGGTCCAAGCCTACCCTGAAGTTGTAAAGGTACAATGGGAGCCGCGCCGTAATACAGTAAACTAAAGGTTGGCTAGTATGTCTGGGCGATAAAGATGGTGCTTGATTGGCTCACTCCTTGGGAGTTTTCCCCCACTCTAGTGGGGTTGTTTGTGCTGGCAGGAGGGCTGTTTTGGCGTGGCAGCCGTGTCCATGCGGTTGCCCCGGCCCGCCAATGGTTGTTTTGGATCGGCTTTGTGCTGCTGTATGCCAGCCTGCATACGCGCATCGACTACTACGCCGAACGCATGTTTTTCATTCATCGCTTGCAGCATTTGGTCTTGCACCATTTAGGGCCTTTGTTAGTCATGCTGGCCTTTCCCGGTCAAGTGCTACGCGCCGGTTTGCCCTTGCGCGCTCGGATCTGGTTACGTGATTGGCAGCGCACTCTTTTGGGGCGGCGCACTCAGGCCGTGCTCACCAACAAATACCTTATCCCATTCCTCTTTGTCTTCTTTGTTCTAATCTGGCTTTTGCCTGTGCCGCAGTTTTACTCCATGATCGACTGGCGTTTGTATCGCTTTATGAATTGGTCGGTCGTCATCAGTGGCTTTTTGTATTGGAATTTAATTCTTGATCGCCGTCCCCATCCGCCCGCAGTGCTAACGCCCTTTGGTCGCGTGCTCTGTCCTATTATTACGATGGTGCCGCAAATTGCAGTGGGAGCGTACATTACCTTTGCGAGCGTTGATCTGTATCCAATTTTTGATTTATGTGGTCGAGCCATCCCTGGCATGACCGCCATCCAAGACCAAGGCATAGGTGGCATCATTATGTGGGTGTTTGCTGGGCTGGTGGAAGTGATCGGGGTGCTGTATGCCTTGGGTACGGTCTTGCGGCTATCGGCTAAAAATCGTCTGCATTTACTGCGGCCCGCACACAGGGCGCAATCCCCTGCGGTCACGGTCTAAACTACGAATGTATTTTACGGATCAAGGATGCTCACATTGCGCAAATTTTGTCGAATAGCGTGCCTTAGCGCTACCTTAGTGGCGTTGCCCGTAGGGGCACAGCCCTCGGGCTTGCCGTCGATGGGCTCAGCGGGTGGGACCGAGCTCAGCCCTGCACTAGAACGCACTTTGGGCAATGCCATCATGGAGCAGGGCCGCCGCGATCCCACCTACATTGCTGAGCCCGCGGTCGAGCAATACCTGACGCGCATGGGGCATCGCTTAGCGAAGCATGCGCCGCAGTCGTTAAGCCAAACGATACAAGTCTTCGCTTTGCGCGATCCCAGCATTAATGCCTTTGCTCTTCCCGGGGGCTATGTTGGCATTCACAGTGGGCTCGTGGTCAATGCAGAAACGGAAGCCGAGCTGGCGTCGGTGGTGGCGCACGAGATCGGTCACGTGGCGCAGCGACATATCGCTCGTGGCATGACGCAACGCTCAGAGTCAGGCCATATTTTATTTGCGTCCATTGCGGGGGCGTTGCTGGCGGCGTTATCCGGCAGTGCAGATCTGGCTATGGGTGTGGCGGCGTTCGGACAAGCCGCCGCGGTCGATCGGCAGTTGGGTTTTTCTCGTAGTGCTGAGCACGAAGCGGATCGTACTGGGCTACAAATGCTCCAGCGGGCAGGCTATGACCCTAAAGGTATGGTCGATATGTTTCGTCGTTTGATGACCGCTTCCCGCCTTAACGAGGGCACCGGCAGCGCCAATGTCTACACCAGCACACACCCACTGTCGATTCAGCGCATGTCCGACATTGAAAATCGTCTACGTCAAGACGGGGCACAAAATTATTACACCGACCCTGATTTTTGGTATGTGCGCGCCAAGCTGCGCGTGATTCAAGCCACCAGCCGCCAAGCGCGACTGAGCGTCATGGATCGTTTGCGTGCTGACACCCAAGAGCAACGCGGAACGGCCCAAGCGGCAGCATGGTATGGGCTCGCTTATGCGGAATTTGAAAATAAAAACTATGCGGGTGCTCAAGAGGCGTGGCAGCACGCGCAACGCTTAGGCGGGCAAACCACCTGGACCGATGCGCTCAGTATTCGCTTGCATCAAGCCCAAGGTCAAGGCTCGCAAGCGTTAACCCTTGCTCAGGCAGCCGTCAAACGTTGGCCCCAAAGCTTGGATATTGCTCTCACCTATGGTGAGCTGTTGCAGCAGCAAGGCCACAATGCTCAAGCGATCGACTACTTAAAGCAAGCGGCGCAATCTTGGCCCGATGTCCCGCGTATCCAGCAGCTCTTGGCGCAAAGCTATGAGCGCACGAACCAGGCAGCCTTAGCGCGTCGCAGCATGGCCAATTACTACACTCTGGTTGGTGCGTTACCAGCAGCGGTTGAGCAATTACAGCAAGCGCGCAACCAGAGCAAAGACTTCTACGAACAATCGCAACTGGATGTGCAAATACGCGAGCTGCGAGAACG
>DWUQ01000186.1 GCA_019120675.1 Candidatus Paenalcaligenes intestinipullorum
CCTGATGCCTGACTTTGACGCGCCGCGTCAGCTGCTACGACAACATAGCCCCGGGCATCTACCTATTTTTACTTCACCAACCTAAGCGGAGATTACGATGCGTTTATTACACACCATGCTACGTGTGGGCAACTTACAAGCCTCTCTTGATTTTTACACACAGGTATTGGGCATGAGGCTCTTGCGCCAAAAAGATTACCCCGAGGGTAAATTCACCTTGGCTTTTGTGGGCTACGAAGACGAAAGCGAGGGTGCGGTGCTGGAGCTCACCCACAACTGGGAGACCGACCAATACGATCTAGGAAATGGCTACGGCCATATTGCGATTGAGGTCGATGACGCCTACGCCACCTGTGATGCCATTAAAGCCAAAGGTGGCAAAGTGGTCCGTGAAGCGGGGCCCATGATGCACGGCCAAACCGTGATTGCCTTTGTGGAAGACCCCGATGGCTATAAAATTGAACTGATCCAAAACAAAGGACGCGAAGACTAACGGCTTGAAATGAACCGTCCCCAAAGCTTGGATACGTGTCCAACGGTGCAGTTCATTTCAATGAGCGAGTCTATACAACGCTTTATAACGCCTAGCTTCCTAAGGATAGGCCTGAGGTTGCGGTGGTGTTTTGGGTTTCATGGCCGCCCGCTCAAAGGCATCCGCGGGGAAATCGTCCACCGCGATGACTTCTTGCTCAAGCTCAGCATATTGAACCAACAATGCTCTTTCTTCGGCACTAAGGCTGTGCTCAGGAGCGTCGGGCCAATGCTTGTACCCCTCTTTACGCAATCGCCGCATAATGGTCTGAGCGCGCGCGGCCATGGCAAAGGTCTTTTGTAATACCAACACACTGGGCTGCTGTGACGCCAAGGCGGCGTCACCCACCAATCGTGTGCGCGCCTCAGAAAGTTGCGTGAGTGTGTCCGCAGCCGCCTGCAAGCGTCGATCGTGAGGTATTTTGGACGCATAGCCAAAGGGCCGTAGCAGCACATTAAGCACCCACGCCAAAGGCCTTGAAGGCAAATTAGACAGTACATCCCGCAACAAACGATCAAAACGGTAAAACCCCTCCTGCATGGCTACCGTGACCACAGGCAGATCCTCGGCTCGTGAGCCTTCATCATGCCAACGCTTTAAGACCGCCGACATTAAAAACTGCTCCGACAGCAGATCGCCCAAGCGGGCAGACAGCATTTCTTTGCGTTTTAACGCGCCCCCTAAGCTAAATAAACAGGCTTCCGCCACCACGGCATACACCGCTGAGCACCGATTCAGGCGACGGTAAAAACGTGCCGCTTCCCCAGCTCGACGCGGGGCTTTACTGAAGTAAGCGCCCGTCCACGACAAGGCAAACGCACGAGCCAAATTGCCTAAACTGTGGCGAGCATGCTTCCACACCACCTCATCAAAGGCATCTAAAGCTAAATGGGAGTCCTCCATCGACAGCGCATTGATTTCTTTCATGAGCCAAGGGTGTGCACGAATGGCCCCCTGTCCAAAGACGATCAAACTACGTGTAAGAATATTCGCCCCCTCGACGGTAATGGCCACGGGTACAGCCCGATACAACTGCCCTAAATAATTGCGTGGCCCATCAATGACTGCTTTGCCTGCATGCACATCCATTGCCGCATTGACGGAATCGCGCATACGCTCGGTGGCTTGCAGTTTCATAATGGCGGACACAACAGAGGGCTTAACCCCTAAATCCAAGCCTTCGCAGCTAAGGCGTCGCGCAGCCTCGACCACATAGGCATTGACCGCCAAACGTGATAGGGCGTCTTGCACCCCCTCAAACTCGGCAATGGAGACACCAAATTGCTGACGAATACGCGCGTAAGCGCCCGTGGTATGGGCACTAAAAACGCAGGCTGCGGCCGACAAGGAGGGCAAAGAAATACCCCGACCAGCTGATAAGGCACTCATCAGCATTTTCCAGCCGTGGCCAGCCATTTCAGCCCCACCAATAATAGCAGTCAGGGGGATAAACACATCCTTGCCGTGCATCGGGCCATTTTGGAACACTTGCATGGCTGGATAGTGACGTCGACCGATTTGCACCCCTGGGCGGTCGGCTTCGACCAAGGCTAAGGTAATGCCTAGATCGGTTTGCTCGCCCAGTAAATGATCAGGATCGCTCAGCTTAAAAGCCACCCCCAACACGGTAGCGATCGGGCTAAGCGTAATATAGCGTTTGTTGAAATTAAGACGAATACCGAGCTGAGCTTCGCCATCGACATCCTGCCAACACACGACCCCCGTATCCCGCATGGAAGCGGCATCCGAACCCGCATCGGGACTGGTGAGCCCAAAGCAAGGAATCTCTTCGCCAGAGGCCAATCGCGGCAGCCAGTATTGACGCTGCTCGGGGGTACCAAACTGTAAAAGCAGCTCGCCCGGCCCCAGAGAATTGGGCACCATAACAGTCACCGCTGCGGTAATTGACCCTATGGAGATACGTTTGACTACCTCAGAATGCGCGAATGCGGAAAAGCCCAGCCCCCCGTAATCTTTGGGGATGATCATGCCAAAAAAGCCCTGCTGCTTGAGGAACTGCCAAATTTCTGGAGATAAATCGCCGTCCTCTTGGTTGATTTGCCATTCGTCCAGCATCGCCAACAGCTGCGTAACCGGACCATCAATAAAGGCCTGCTCCTCAACGGTCAGAGAGGCGGCAGGAATACTGAGAAGCTCAGACCAATCCGGTTTACCGGAAAACAACTGGGATTCCCACCAAACATCCCCCGCCTCGATGGCTTCTTGTTCGGTACGGGACATGGGCGGTAAGGCCTTGCGCGCCATGGAAAATAACGGTTTACTTACCCACTTTTTACGCCAAGATAACCAGCTCATGCTCTGCTCCCTATGATACGAGTGTATTAATGTAGAGGGTATTTCCAGATACAGGGTGAGTCTGCGACAATAGCGCAGTCTATCGTCTCACCCTTTATAGTACTCCTACTTATGCTGAATGCACTGTGGTTTGGTTTTTTCATTGTGGCACTGCTTAGCGGTTTTTACCAATGGATCTGGTTAGGGCAGAGCGATATTTTTGCGACCATGGTGCAAAGCCTATTCGATATGGCGAAATTGTCGGTCGAATTAATGCTCGTGCTGTTTGGCACCTTAACCTTATGGATGGGCTTTTTACAAATCGCCGAGCGTGCGGGACTCATCGATAAACTCGGCTATTTGTTGGCCCCCTTATTTCAGCGCCTGATGCCTGACGTCCCTCGAGGCCACCCTGCCTTAGGACTGATCACCTTAAACTTTGCCGCCAATGGCTTAGGCTTAGATAACGCCGCCACCCCAATCGGCTTGCGTGCGATGCGTGAACTCCAAAGCTTAAACCCGAGCCCCAACACGGCCACTAATGCGCAAATCTTATTTTTAGTGCTCAACGCTTCGTCCCTAACGCTTCTCCCCATTACGATTTTCATGTATCGAGCGCAACAGGGGGCGGCTGATCCGACGTTGGTGTTTCTGCCTATATTGTTAGCCACGACCGCTTCCTCCCTAGCTGGTTTACTCAGCGTGGCATGGATTCAGCGTTTGCGTTTGTATGATCCCGTTGTGCTGTTGTGGCTCGTGCCGTTTATTGTGGCACTTGGACTGTTTATGGCGGTGTTGGCGACCCTTAGTGCAACGGCGCTCACGGCGCTCTCTTCATTAATGGGCAATTTGGTGTTGCTGTTGGTGATTTTGGGGTTTTTATTGGCTGCCGTTTGGAAGAAAATTCCTGTTTACGATGCCTTTATTGAGGGAGCCAAAGGCGGCTTCGAGGTGTCCAAGCAGCTTCTACCGTATTTGGTGGCGATGCTGTGCGCAATTGGCTTGCTCCGAGCCTCTGGCGCTTTGGATGCGGTACTGGCGGCTATTCGTTGGGCCGCGACCGCACTCAGCTTAGACACCCAATTTGTCGATGCTCTGCCTACCGCTTTAGCCAAGCCGTTTTCAGGCGGGGCGGCACGCGGTTTAATGATTGAAACCATGCAGCACTACGGCCCAGACAGCTTTCCTGCCTTAGTGGCTGCGACCGTACAAGGCAGTACGGAAACCACCTTTTATGTGCTGGCGGTGTATTTTGGCTCGGTGGGCGTAACACGTACTCGCTATACCGTAGGCTGTGCGTTACTGTCGGATGTAGTAGGAGTGGTAACGGCAATCTTGGTGTGCTATTGGTTTTTTACCTAATGCATTGAGGTTAGGGTGTTATTGTTTTAATGCACGATGGCCTGAAAGCTAAACCGTGATGGGGCTGTGAGCCTGCCCTCTTACCGAGTCATTACGCACGCCCATCTATAGCGCTGCGGCGCATACCCCTTGCGCACTGAGCGCATCGCTTAAACGAATAAAATCCGCGACGCTCAGTTCCGCTGGCCGTGCGGTGGCCGCTAAGCCGAGCTGCTCCCAGTCGATCTGCGCGGCCACCTTTGACAAACTACCCCGTAGCATTTTGCGCCGTTGTGCAAAACTGGTGGCGACAATCGCATGAAATAACTGCTCGTCCTGCGCGCGTGGCCGCTCTGCATTCAACGGTCGCATGCGTACAATGGCGGAGACTACTTTAGGAGCAGGATCAAAGGCCTCAGGCGCCACGTCCATCAGTTTGAACAAACGATAACGATACTGCAAAACCACCGATAAGCGGCTGTAAGCAGCTTGTCCAGGCTTAGCGACCATGCGCTCCACCACCTCGCGTTGCAACATAAAGTGCTGGTCTTGGATTAAATCCGCGAAAGGCAGCAAGTGAAATAACAATGGACTCGAAATATTGTAGGGCAGATTACCGACAATACGTAGTTTGGAGCCAAACTGGCTGAAATCCACCGTGAGCGCATCCGCGCTAACAATCGTGAGCTGCGCCGAGGTAAACCGTTTCTCTAGACGCGATACCAAATCCCGATCCAGCTCAATGACAGTCAAATGCCCTAAACGCTGCAGCAAAGGCTGCGTCAGCGCCGCCAACCCCGGCCCAATTTCAATCATGGTATCGTTGGGTTGTGGGTCAATCGCCCGCACAATATCGCCAATGACCGACTCATCGTGCAAGAAATTTTGTCCAAAGCGCTTACGCGCCTGATGCTGTGCCATAGTGCTTCCAGTTAGTCTTGTTGTTGGGCACGCAAGGCTTTTTCTAAGCGGTTGTCGATATACGCCATACCGCGCAGCTCACTCATCCAATCCTCAATGGCGGGCTCGATACGCTGCTGGTACAAATGCTGACGAGCCTGCATGCGGCGGTACTCATTAGCCATATTTTCTTGGCGGCGCTCCTCGACCATAATTAAATGCCAGCCGAAAGGTGAGCGGATGGGCTCACTGACCTCGCCAATCTCTAGGCTATCCATGGCTTGCTCAAAAGCGGGCACGGTTTCCCCCGGATTGAGCCACCCTAAATCACCGCCCTGAGGGGCTGAACTGTCTTCGGAAAAGCTTTTGGCCAATTGCTCAAAGGATTCACCTTGTTGCAAACGACTCCGCACTTGGTTGAGGCGGTCGACCGCTTGTTCGTCGTTGCGAATTTGGGAGAGCTTGATCAGTATGTGCCGTGCGTGAGTTTGGGTGACCACCATGGCCTCCTCTTGGCCGTTGCCCCCTGCTGACGTCAAGCTGGGTCGAGCACGACTTTGACCACGATTCAACACTTTTAAAATATGAAAGCCTGCGCCGCTGCGTACTACATCGGACACTTCACCTGGAGAAAGTGTTTGTACGGCTTCCGCAAACACCTCGGGCCACGCATCCAAGGGGCGCACCCCTAACACGCCGCCCTCTAGGGCTTCCGAGCCATCCGAATTCGCTGCGGCTAAGCCTGCAAAATCCTCACCTGATTTGAGCTGCTGAGCCAAGCGCTGCGCTTTGTCTTGCAACCGACTAATCGTACTGCGATCGGCCCCTTCGGGGACTCGAATTAAAATTTGTGCCAGCTCCAACTGCTCGGGTGCAGCAATGGGGGCATCTGCATCCGATTGTCCTGAGCCACCCTGACTACGCAATAACGCCTCCACCTCAGCTTCGTTAATGTTGATGCGGCTGTCGACAAATTGCTGACGCAAATGGTCCATAAGGAGATCTTGGCGCAAAGTACGTAGATAATCCGACCACGTAACCCCGCTGCGCTCAACCTCCGCTTGCAATTGGGCTTGGCTCAGGTTGTTGCGTTGAGCGACTTGGGCCACTGCATTTTGCACCTCCTCGTCGGACACCTTGACCCCCATTTGCTGTGCCTGCTGCTGCTGCAAGACCTCATCAATCATGCGATTGAGCACTTGGACGCGTAACACCTCTGGAGGCGGCATGGGCACATTTTGCGCACGCATTTGCTTCGCGATAATGCTGGCTTCTTGGTCGACCTGGCGTAAGGTAATCACTTGATCATCAACAATGGCAGCAATGCCGTCCACAACATCACGACCACCACTTGAGGCACTGGAGGTTTCAGTAGGCTGGGCGAATACTGGAGCAGCAATTGTGGAGCCTAACAACAGGATCGCGCTACTAAGTAGGGCAAGTTTTGTACTACGTACCAACATACTTATTCATACCTCTCAAAGGTGGTCGTTTCGGGAATTGGCGGGGTAACGGTTTCGTACCCAACAATTCGATCACGTAACAAGCTCATTGGGTCCGTGCCCAAGGAGCCTAGGCCGGATAACTCCAGCTGGAAGAATACGGTGGAATTGCTTTTCTCGGATGATACCGCATAACGTTGCACCACCACACGTGC
>DWUQ01000187.1 GCA_019120675.1 Candidatus Paenalcaligenes intestinipullorum
AGCTCAGAGCTAAACTCACTGATTCCAAGCCCTCAATGCATGCCTCAAGCTGATCGCCTTTTTGGATTGCTCCCACACCGCTTGGCGTACCCGTCATAAGAATATCGCCTGGCATCAAGGTAAACAGCGTCGATAAGTAAGCAATCGCTTGATCGACCGGCCACAGCATTTGGTTTAAGTCGCCCTGTTGACGCACCTTACCATTTACCAGCAATGTGATGGCCCCGTGATCCAGCCAGCCTGTTTGCTCAATACGTTGTATTGGCCCGATCGGCGCACTGTGATCAAAGGCTTTGGCGGCCTCCCAAGGATGGGATTTTTGCTTGGCCTGAGCTTGCAAGTCACGGCGAGTCATGTCAATGCCAATGGCATAACCAGCCACACAAGCACGAGCTTGTTCGGGGCTAAGATTTTGGCCGCCTTGCTTTAGTGCCACCACTAACTCCACCTCATGATGCAAGTCGGAGGTATTTGACGGGTAAGGCCAGTCAACAGCGTGCTCTGCAGACAAGGGGGTGTAAGCGTGGGCAGGTTTCATAAAGAAAAATGGATCAGCCCGTTCGGTTTGACCCATTTCTTGGGCGTGAGCCGCGTAATTGCGGCCCACACAAAAAATCCGTGTTAGAGGAAATTGTGTGCTCTCGCCCAAAACCTGCATCGCCACAGGAGGCGCAGGAGGTATAAGCCAATTCATAATTATTTGTTGGCGTTAAAGCGTTCAATACTGGTACGGATCTCTTTTTTGGCCGCTTCAGCATCGTGCCAGTCTTTAACCTTTACCCATTTACCTTTTTCTAGATCTTTGTAACGCTCAAAGAAGTGTTTTAAGCGGTCTAATTCCTCCTGGGGTAAATCCTCAGGCCCCTGAATATGACGATAAGGAGGGTAAAGCTTGGTCACTGGCACCGCCAACACTTTGGAATCACCGCCAGCTTCATCTTCCATTTCAAGCACACCAATTGCACGACACTTGACCACCGCACCAATTTGGATGGGGAAAGGCGACAACACCAGTACATCAGCCGCATCGCCATCCTCAGATACGCTTTGCGGCACATAACCGTAATTGACTGGATAATGCATCGCTGCCAACATAAAGCGATCCACGAATACAGCACCTGTGTCCTCGTCCACCTCGTACTTGACTGGGTCTGAGTTCATGGGAATTTCAATAATAACGTTGAATTCTTCGGGCGCGTTATCGCCTGGCGTAACGAGATTTAAGCTCATGATAACCTTTTTAATGTTTTAAATAGTTAAGTAGTGATTAAGAGTTTCGTTTTTGCGAACCATTGCTGAGTTCCTCGACGCCCGCTGGAGGAGCGGTATCAAAGTATTCCTCATGTGTTCCATAACGGTGTGAAGTAGGTGTAACAGCCGAGGCGGGTGTCGCCGCTGGTGTCGTTAATTCGTGTTCAAAACCTGCTGCGCTGGCGGCAATCGGCTCGTCATACGTAGAGGGCACATAACTGGGAGCCGATTCAACATGACCATCGACTAAAGTGGCTTGAGGATCTAAGGTCACATCCGCAGCGGGTAACCACTTTTTGGTTTGAATAATCGGTAACTCACCCACCAACGCGGCAGCTTGGCGCCAGTACTGGGCGGCTTCATTTTGGCGCTCTAGGCTATCGGAAAGCGCACCTAAAAGCGCGTAAACCTGCAAATCTTGGCGTTGAGCTAGGCTGCGTTTTAAGTAATATTCGGCCTGCCCCCACAGCTCGCCTTTTAAGCAAAGCTGGCCTAAAGTCGTTAATAACTCGGGGTAATCAGGCTGAGCCTTTAGCCAATGTTCTGCCTTGGCTAAACGTCGTGCAACTTGTTCCCTAGGGCTTTGTGCGTAGCGTTGCAATAACAATGGATGCAGTTGCAACTGTAGAGCCGCTTCGAGTATGCGGGCCTCTTCCTCGTAATCTTGAGTGGCGGCCTTAAGCTCCGCCGCTGCTAAGGCTACAGCCGGTAAGGTTTTTTCCTCGGTGCGTAGATCATTCCATAAACGCTTAAAGTTGTCTGGCCCCCCTGCGTAAAGCCGTGCTGCAGCCGATTCCTCAATAAGCAACAAGGCCTCACTACGCTCTAAGGCATTGCGACGCAGTAACAATCGGGTTAATTCATACACTCGGTCGTAATCTTCAAGTTTACGATAGGCTCGTAAAAGCAGCTGTGCCGTATGATACGCACGTGAATTAGCGTCTTGCAGCGGTTGCAGCAGCTGTACTGCTTGTGCCGCCGCACCTTGATCAAGCAATAAACTGGCTCGTGCAGTAGTAACTACGGTTTGTAAACGCTGGTCTTTGTCCGCTGATTCCTCAGCGAGGATGAGGGCTTCATCGCGACGTCGATAGTCGGCTTGATCCTGACACGCTCTGGCTACCGCCACCGCTGCCAATACTTTGGTTTTGGCTTGGCGCGTTTTTCCTAATAATTTACTGAGAATTTTTTCAGCTTGATCGGGACGACCTTCTAAAACAAAGAGCCAGCCTTCCTGAAGTAAATTTTGATCACGCTTTTGGGCACGACGAGAACGCCAGCCACGAAAACGTTCAGAGCTGTTGATTAACCACGATAAACAGCGTAGCACCCCATAAAAGAGTAAAAACGCTAACAACAGCGCAACAATCGCAAAGTTAAGAGAAAACTCGACCTTGGTGGTGGGGGGAAGTAACACCACCACATTACCGCTGTGCTCACGCAGCACCAGTGCTAACGCTACACCAACCACTACTAATACGACAGTCCAAATCCATGCACGCATAAGGTTTCCTTTTAGCTTAGGCCGCCCATGCGGAGATTAGTAAAAATGGACGACACCACTCCCAGAGATTCCTCTTGCGATGAAGTTTCAACGCCTTCAGGGCCCTCCTCGGAAGACGACTCCGCCTTCTGAGGCTCTGCTGCCTGTGAAGATGGATCAGATCCTTGATCCTCTGTCTGTGGGGGGGGTTGCGATCCCTGTGGTTCTGTCTGCGAGGTCGACTCAGAGCTTTCAGAAGGCGGGGTGGGCACTAGCGCATCGGATGGTGGCGTTGCGCGACCT
>DWUQ01000188.1 GCA_019120675.1 Candidatus Paenalcaligenes intestinipullorum
TAAAAAGATGGCAATCAGAGCCGCCACGGCAAATACAAGCGAGGAATAAATTCGAGTGGCGGCCATGACACCGATATTTTCTGCATACGTGGTAACACCCGTCCCCCCCATTGAGCCCGAGACCATGGTGGCAATCCCATCGCCCATGAACGCACGCCCCAAATAGGGATCAAGATTTTCACCGGTCATAGCCGAGACGGCTTTGACGTGACCGAGGTTTTCTGCCACTAGAATAATGGCCACCGGTACAATAATGCTAATGGCTTTGGCCTCGAACACGGGGGCAGCAAAGCTGGGCATCCCAAACCAAGCGGCGGCGCGCACACTGGAAAAATCCATCGGCACCCCATAACCTAAACCATTGGTAAAAACGGCATACAAAGTGCAGGCAATTAACAGACCCACTAAAATCAATAGCCGCTGCACCATTCCTCGACTAAACACCGCTACCCCGCCTACACACAAAATGGTCATGAGTGCCATGAGGGATTCAAACGTACTGGTCCCCATCGCACTTTTGGCCGCCAAAGGTGCTAAGTTCAAACCAATCACCGCCACAATGGCACCGGTCACCACTGGCGGCATTAATCGGTTGATCAGCGCCGCTGCCTGGCCTGAGTGACGATCCACCAACCAGACCACTAAGCCAATCAATGTGTAGGCCAAACCGCACATAATGATTGCGCCTAAGGCCACGCCAATGTTAGCGTTAGCCCCGCTACCTTGAACATAACCCGTCACAGCGACCACCCCACCTATAAAGGCAAAGCTTGAGCCCAAGTAACTGGGCACACGCCCGCCCACAAAGACAAAGAAAATCAGGGTGCCAATCCCAGACATTAAAATGGCTAAGTTGGGATCGAAACCCATCAAAAGCGGCGCCAAAATTGTCGAGCCAAACATTGCCACCACATGTTGAGCAGCCATGGCTACAGTTTGGGTGGGCGGCAGATATTCGTCTGGGCGCACAATGGCCTCGGAATGCGTCATCAAAACGCGCTTCCATTGGGGAAAATAAGTATGTGACATAAGGAAAATCGCTGAGTGAGTTCGCGAAATTCTACTCGGGTCTATGGGCTCAGGACAAGCGCTGTTCATGCCAAGCACCGGCGGACCTGACCCCACAAGCCATAAATTCAATCACCCTCTACATTCAGGCTGGGATGGTTTGTAATGAAGGGACAGAAAAAACCCTCCCGCGCAAACGGGAGGGTTGGAGATAAAGTCGCTGTTGTCGCATCAACAGCCAACGAAATAGACTCCGCTGGGCGGGCGGCACTTTTCATTGTTGTGTCATCGAATTCAGTCGAGTAGCACGACTCGACTGCTACTTTTAATCGATTGATGACGTCAATCTTACGTGCAGCTGAATGGAAAGTAGATTATGGTTTACCGCATTATGGAAAACCCTTGCGACAAAAGGGTTATGTCACATTTCCCGCTTATCCCTCAATTTTTCTAAATGGCTCTTTCATTATTGAAGCAAAATCGCTTACAGTAGTTAACTTCCCTCTTTGACTGATTCAGGATTAAGGTAACGTCGTTATGACCACAACTTTGCTGGACGCTCTCAAACAACACACGACCGTCGTGGCGGATACGGGTGACTTCGAAGCGATGAAGGCCTTTCGCCCTACGGATGCCACCACCAATCCGTCTTTGATACTCAAAGCAGTACAACAAGAAAAATACCAACACCTCTTAGACCAAATTGTGCGTGATTCCCCTCAGGCGGGTGCCAGTGAGCTGGCGGATCGGTTGCTGGTGGCGTTTGGTACCGAGATACTCAAATCCATTCCAGGCCGCGTATCCACTGAAGTGGATGCCCGTTTATCCTTTGATACACAAGCCAGCATTGAGCGAGCACGTACTATTATTGAGCTGTACGAGCAGCGCGGCATTTCACGTCATCGCGTACTCATTAAACTCGCGGCCACCTGGGAAGGCATCCAAGCCGCCAAGGAATTGGAAGCCGAAGGCATTCACTGTAACCTGACTTTATTGTTTTCCTTGACCCAAGCTGTGGCGTGCGCACAGGCCAAAGTCACACTGATCTCGCCTTTTGTCGGCCGTATTTACGATTGGTACAAACAAAAAGCAGGAGCTGATTGGGACGAAGCCGCCAACGCCAACGAGAATGATCCCGGGGTCAAGTCGGTACGCAGCATTTACGATTACTACAAAACCTACGGCATCCAGACCGAGATTATGGGTGCGAGTTTCCGCAATACTGGGCAAATCCTAGCGCTAGCGGGGTGCGATTTATTAACCATTAGCCCCGATTTGCTGACTCAGCTAAAACAACAAGTGGGTGAGGTACCCCGCAGCCTTGACCCTGAGCACGCCAAAGACGTGGCCCCAGAATGGCGCGCCAATAATGAAGTCACCTTCCGTACGCGTCTCAATGAAAATGCGATGGCGACAGAAAAACTGGCAGAAGGCATACGCCTATTTACTGCGGACGCAATTACCTTGGATGAGCTGATTGCGGCTCGCCGCCCTGCTTAAGCGCCCTTCGGTCACACACGCGCTAATTTTCACGTCGCTCTTGGAGTGCCCACGCAATGGTACTGGCGTCCACATACTCCAGCTCGCTGCCCGCGGGCACGCCACGAGCTAAACGGGTCACACGCTTGCCGCGTGCGCGCAGTATTTCAGTGAGATGGTAGGCGGTGGTTTCACCTTCGGCCGTGAAGTTAGTGGCCAACACGATCTCATGCACCTCGGGCTCCGTGGCACGTTGTACCAACCGCTCAAAGGCTAATTGTTGAGGCCCGACGCCCTCAATCGGTGCGAGTCGCCCCATCAGGACATAATACAAGCCCTGATAGCCATGGCTGGCTTCGAGCATATTTTGATCGGCTGGCGTTTCAACGACACAAAGTAAGCGCGAGTCACGCCGCTCACTGGTGCAAAGCGCACAGATTTTAGTCTCACTAAAGCTATTGCAGCGCTCGCAATGAAGCAACTGCTGGCTCGCACGCGCAAGGGTCTCACTCAGTTGCTGAGCACCTTGTAAATCATGCTGCAACAAATGATAGGCCATACGTCGCGCGGTGCGCTCCCCCACATTGGGTAAGCGTTTTAAGGCCTCAATTAAAGCCCGAAGTGGCTCGGGCTCGGGCAAGTGCAGACCACTCATTAAAAGGGTAAAGACATACCAGGTGGCAAAGGTAAACCAGCTGTGGCTGCAGACATTTCCTCTTGGGAGCGAGCTTCGGCTTTGCGCAACGCATCGTTGAATGCCGCCGCAACGAGATCTTCGAGCATGTCTTTGTCGTCTTCGAGTAGGCTTGGATCAATGTGTACACGACGTACATCGTTTTTGCAGTTCATGGTTACTTTGACCAAGCCGCCCCCCGCTGCGCCCTCAACTTCAATGCTCGCAAGCGTTTCTTGGGCTTTTTTCATTTTTTCTTGTACTTGCTGTGCTTGACGCATCAAGCCAGCGAGTTGTCCTTTCATCATGATGGAAGAGTCCTGTATAAATAGAAATTAGACACGAGGTGCCGAGTGAGTCGGATGCTGTGCGCGTACGGATCCGGGCACTAATGTAGCATCAAACTGTTCGATAAGTTGATTAATAAACGGATCGCTTTGTGCAGCCTGCTCGGCTTGGGCTTGGCGCTCGGCCCGTGCACTTTGCTCGACCGCGTGTGCAGTGGCGTCGCCGGTGTCCCCAAACTCAATCGATACGGTAACAACCTGAGCAAAATATTCACTCAAGACCGTCGCTAACCGCGACTTAGCGAGGCTTTCGTCTGCCGCATGAATATAAGCACGCAGCTGCACTTGGGTACCATTGCTTAAGCCTAACCATTCACTTTGGCGAGCCAATTCGCCTGCCCACCCCGATAACGGCAAGGTGGCGGCAATGGTGGGCCAATTTTCTGTGGTGACGCGCTTGAGGGCAACGCGTTTTGGTGTTGTAGTAGGTGCATCAGCAGTAACCTGAGCCAGCACTTGATTTAATTGTGCATCGTTAAACTGCCCATTCATAGCACCGTCATCGGTGCTCATGCCCTCTTCGTCAGGTATTTCGTGCGCAGCAAAGGCTTCCTCATCGCTCAGATGTACCGGCTCGAATTCGGCCTCAGGGGACAACTCAGCGAGGTAGGCTGGCTCCGCATAAGGATCAGCCTGAGTTACTGAAGAGTCAGGTGAACCCCCTAGTGCTGCGGCTGAAGAAGGCGATAAGTCTGAAGCGTATGGGGCTGTGTCTAGGTCTGAGGCTGTTTCTGGCTCGGAAACAGATTGCGCAAACGCAGCGTCCTCCCACGGTGGAAGATCGATTGGCGCAACCGTGTTGTTTTGGTTCGTAGCCTGTACCGCTCGGCCCCCTGATTGAATCTCAGGAGGCATGGCAGATAACGAAGACGGCCCCTTGTGCTGTGGTGCGAGCGCACCAGGCTGCTCGACGCCCGTAGCATCACCCGCCCCCCCTGAGCCGCTAGACTCTGATAAGACGGACGGCACGACCTTGGGGG
>DWUQ01000189.1 GCA_019120675.1 Candidatus Paenalcaligenes intestinipullorum
CCAGCTGTAATTAAATAGAGGCTGCCCTGTGGGATGACCCATCCAAAAGCCTTGCCACGCTAATAAACAGAGGGCGGCAAAACAGGCTCCAAAGTAAAAAAAAGGTCGAAAGGCGAGGCCAGTACGCCAAAGGCTGGGAGTCGGTGAGGAAGAGGCACGCATGTGTAAAACCCTGCACAGAGTTAAAGATGTATTTTATATTCATCTTATAGCAGGGCAAGGGTTGTGCCAAGTGAAATCAGCAAGATACTTTAGTTATAGAGCGCAAAAATACTAAGTGGCACAACGCGCACGTGAGTCTACGCAATGAGTGTTTCATTGTGCGTTAGATTCAGTATGAGACAGCTCTTTTACGCCTGAGTCCGCCCATTGTCGTTGTTCTTGTTGAGTGCGGATAAAACGGGCTTCGTTATCAGGACTAACGATGCCACTGCCTTTGCGATGGTGTAAATGCAAAACATATGAGGCAAGCTTGCCATCTTTGCGTGTGACGCCATAATTAAAAAGCCGGACGATGAATTCACTGTCTTCACGGCCCCAGCCTAAAAATTCATTATCAAAGCCATTCACGGCTTCATAGTCTACTCGCCATACAGCGATGTTGCAGCCTACCGCGCCTTGCCATCGCAAAGGTCTACGATAACGCAATACATGAAAAGGCCATTTAATAATAGGATGAATTCGGCGTATTTTCCTTTGCAGCCACAGCTTTAATAAATTAAGACGTGTTAAGTCTGGTAAGTTATCAAGCTGATTTAATATGTCATTAGTTAAGGCGGCACTCAACTGCACACGAGAACCTGCTACTAAGCAATGAGGCTCAGCTAACCACGCATGCTGTGTTAGAAAGTTAGGAGGTAGGAGGCAATCCCCATCGACAAAAATCAAATAATCGCCAGTGGCTCTGGCTGCCGCACGGTTACGAATTTCAGCTAACCTAAAGCCTCGATCCTCATGCCAAATGTGCTGAATGGGAGCCTCTGAGATCTCTGCTAACCGCTCAATCAACGCTTTGGTGTCCGGCTGTGACCCATCATCGGCAACCAGTATTTCGTATGAGTGATAATCTTGTTTAATAGCACTGCGTAGTGAAGCCTCAAGGGCTGCTGGCCAATTGTATGTGCTAATGATTAGGCTGATCTTCATTGAATTGACTATAGGGATTTATGGAACCGACGATGTTGATAAACTTTAGTGTATTTATAAAAAACTCCAAGCGCTTCACCAGCCGCCAAGATAAAACCTCTAGAGCCTGATAGAAAGCCTAGCTTCACTAGATAGGAGCGGATAAACCCAAACACGGTTTTCAAAATAATGATAGGAAAAGGATAGAGCTTTGCTTTATCAGACATTGCGTAGAGCTCAGAATAATGCTGGGTTTTGTTGAGCATTTGGCCCACATTCGTAATGGCCTCATGCTCCAATCCCCCACGCAAACGCTCAGCACGGCTCTGACTCTGCAGCGCTACTTTTTCATGCACCATACTGGGAGTAAAGGCGTGCTGTTGGCGATTATAAATGCGGGTGAGCCAGTCGTTGCCCCAGCCATTGGTGCGAATTATTTTTCCGCAAAATTTGTTCAGACGTAAGACCACACCTACCCAGTTTGGGTTGTCTAAGGGCAAGCTCGCGAGTGTACGCAAAAGCTCAGGGGTGGGGCGTTCATCCACATCCAAGGAAAAAATCCAGTCTGTGGGCGCGGCTGCGGCCGCGGCATTTTTGGTGTGGCCAAAGCCAAGGAACGACCCTTGGACAAGCTGCACATTAGGAAAGCGGCTCGCTAAGACGATCGTTTCATCGGTTGAGCCGTTGTCATACACCACCACTTGCTTAAATTCGCGTAATGCCTCTAGGGTGTGCGTAATATGCTCCGCTCCGTTTTTTACGATCAATACCGGTGTAATACGTGTGAAATTGTCGAGTTGAGCCGTTGTGGTGGTCATAAGCGAGCGGGAAATAATTAAGCAGGAGGAGCAGATTGTAAGGTTTCTACACGATTGCGACCATTGCGTTTGGCTTGGTATAGGGCTTGGTCGGCGCTTTCCAATAAGGCCTCAAAGCTTGTGGTCGTGCGGTTCCATGAGGCGACCCCAGCAGAAATAGTAATCGGTGAGCCCGTCGGACTATTTAGTGCGGCCAAGTCGGCTCGTAAACGTTCAGCAATGGTCAACGCAAGGGATAAAGGGGTCTCCGGTAGCAGCATCAAGAACTCTTCCCCTCCAATTCTACAGACGATATCCGTGCTGCGCGATGCGCGCTCTAAGTGCGCTGCTAAATATTGCAGCACAATATCGCCTACATTGTGACCAAAATTATCGTTAATCTCTTTAAAGTGATCAATATCACACATAATGACGGCAAATTGCTGTTCCGTTTCCAGCCAGTCGTTGACGACAAGTTGCATACCACGTCGATTTTGTAGACCAGTCAGCGGATCGGTGAGGCGGTCTTTTTCTAAATGACCAAGTTTTTTATTTAATAAGAGTAAACCACGCAACATAGTGTGCTTGATCTGACGCGCCTCAAAATACCACGAGCGTACGCCTTCAATTTTTTGCATGGAGTCGGGGTTTTCTAGGCCTTCCGCCGCGGTGGCTAAGCTGTGTAGTGGGGTGGCAATCAGCGTAGCAAAATAGCCAATCAGTGCCAGCAGCACAAACAAAAATGGGATGGCTGTGGCGAGCATTTTTTTGATCAGCTGGTTTAACTCGGCTAAGACAAAATCAGTGGGACGTTCGACAATCACATGCCAATTTACAGGGGCAACGGTGGCGTGACCCATTAATAGATCTTGCTCACCATTCATATAGCGAGCGGGAGTGTTGTCGTTATTGTTTAGATGTTCGGCAAGCAGCGTAGGGTTAACCTGCTCGCCGACACGGTCCTTATCGGGGTGATAGACAATTTTCCCATTGTCATCTACCACATAGCTGTACGAACCATCACGGTAAAAGTGTGTGCCAAGGGTTTTTGCTAAACTATTGATATCGCGGAGATAAATGGTACCACCCAAAAATCCTCGATAGAGGTTACCACTATAAATTGGCTCTGAGACCATAATAATCAGACGCCCGGTAGTACCCAAGTAGGGATCGCTAATGATGGGTTTGCGTTGGTTAAGAGCCTCAATGGTGCCGCTGGATTGCAAGCGCAACTGATCTAAGCCTGCATCTTGGGGGGCAGAGGCTTGAATAATGCCTTCGTGGTTGGCAAACAAAACGGAATTAAAGCTATTGTTTTGTTCTAGTAATCGCGTGCTTTCAGATTGTGCCGCATTGGGATCACTAATATGCTTCTCGATTTCCCGAGCGCCATAAGCCAGCTGTTGTTGTAGGTTGCTAAACAAGTCGCTGAGCGTTTCAGCTTGCTTCATCGCGTACGCACGTTTACTTTCTAAGGCTTGTTGAAGCAAGAGCTCGCGTTCTAAATTATAGCCACCATAAATAATATACGTGACGGTTAAAAACATTGAGCTCAGCGAGAGCAAAATAATTAATAGGCGTAAGTCGATTTTAATGAGAGAAGCCATGGCGAATACGACTCAC
>DWUQ01000020.1 GCA_019120675.1 Candidatus Paenalcaligenes intestinipullorum
AATGCTAAGCGTTTTTGATTCGCTAGAATGTTGATGGCTGAGGATTTCCCAGCATTTGAGCGGCCTACAAAGCAGACCTCAGGGGGGCCTGGTGGGGGCAGCTGATCCAGTTGGGCGGCTGAAATAGTGAACTGGGCCCGATGTAAAATGGACATGTTTTGCGCTTTTTCCCTAGTTAAATATACGCTCTATTGTATAATCATGTGATTTGAAACTGTAATGTCGTGTTCAAACTAGTTAACACTTACTTGAATTCGGCAAAATTGCGGAGGGCGAGCATGTATCGCGCTCCCTTATATTGCGAGCGTCGAGGATTCCATGAAGCGTGTGCTTTCCAAATTCATTATCGCCAGCGGCCTGGCTTTAGGCTGTTCCGTACTGACTTTCGCCCACGCAGCAGATGTGTCTGAAGTGCCAGATGCTGAAAAAGGCGAACAGCTCTACGTCAAAGGTGATATGTCGCGTGGTGTATTAGCCTGTGTGACCTGTCATGGCGAAGCCGGCAACAGCACTCAGGATATACATCCCAGTCTAGCGGCTATGCCCTACGAGTATATCGTCAAACAAATGCACGATTTCGTGCCCCAAGGCGACAAACCTGCCAAGCGTCGTGGTAAAGACGGTGCGCCCAGCACCATGGCCGCCATTGCTGGCCCACTAACCGACGAAGACATCCGTAATATTTCTTACTACTTGTCTTTGCAACCCCTCGACTGGGAAACGGCAGCCCAAGCCGTCGACAACGAAAGCCTAAACCGCGGTCGCGTGATCTGGCGTGGTGGCATCATGGATCGTGGTGTGGCCGCATGTGCTGCGTGTCACGGTGCGGATGGTGCAGGCATTCCTGGCGAGTTTCCACGCTTAGCGGGTCAACATATCCCTTACTTAGTTGAACAGCTCAAGTTGTTCCGCAGTGGCGACCGCGACAATTCCGCCATGATGCACGATTTGGCTGATCGCATGAACGACAAAGACATCGAAGCCGTTGCAAACTTTGCAGCGGGTCTGCGTCGCAAATAATCCAATGCCACGCCACGATCCACGATCTCGTTTAGGGTGGCGTTGTTAAAGGGTATATCCAAAGCTCCTCCCCTTGAGGAGCTTTGGCGTATATAACGGCCGAGTGTTGGTGGTTACCTTTGTTGGGGAACCTTTGCATGCCGTCGCGTTCCAACCCTATGCGTAGGCGCTGGGCCTTGTCTGATTTTTTTTCCTAAAGTAATTCTGTGACCGCTGTGAAAACCAAGTCCCGTGCAGGCTGGGCCGATATTTTTGAGCTCTTAGGCTCCATGCGTTTTGCTATCAGTCTGCTGGTGTTTATCTGTATTGCCAGTATGATCGGCACGGTGGTGGTGCAAGATCAGCCTCACAATATGTATGTGGATCAGTTTGGACCATTTTGGGTGGCAGTCTTTGATCGCTTTTCGATCTGGACTATCTACAACAACTGGTGGTTCTTGCTGATTATGGGATTTTTGGTGGTGTCGACCACCTTGTGTGTGATTCGTCATGCACCCAAAATGATCAAGGACATGCGCTCCTTTCGGGAATACATCCGAGGTTCCAGTTTGCGGGCCTTTCCGCACAAGGTGCAAATCCAAAACCCGCACGATACCGAATACAACGCCCAACAAGTCCAAGCGTGGCTTAAAGCCCATCATTACCGCTTTAAAGTACGCCACGATGAAAACAACAGCCAACTGATTGCCGCCAAAAAAGGTGGTAGCAATCGCTTAGGCTATATTTTTGGTCACTTAGCTATTGTGGTGATCTGTATTGGTGGCCTGATGGACAGCGAACTGCCAGTACGTCTGCAAATCTGGCTGGCCGACAAAATGCCTTTTTCCACAACGGGCACCATTTATCTCAAGGAAGTCCCCGAGTCCGGCTTTTTATCCGACTCCACACTCAGTTATCGGGCTACCGCTCAGTTGGCCGAGGGCGAACGTACCAACATTGCCATCAAACAAATGGAGCCGGGTACCGGTCTGCTGCAACGTTTTCCGTTTACCCTGGAGTTGGAAAAGTTTGAAATCGAATACTATCCCAATGGTATGCCCAGCAACTTTGAAAGTACCGTGCGGGTGTACGATCCGGATACCCAAGACAGCTTTACCCGACGCGTGGTGGTCAATGAGCCGTTGCGCTACAAAGGGGTCACGGTCTATCAGCTAGCCTTTGACGATGGGGGGTCGGGTTTAAAATTACAAGCCTATCCACTGCAAAGTACCCAAGCCCCCTTTGAGGTCGACAGCAAGGTCGGCACTCAGTCCGAGCTCACGCTGGGTGGTCAGCCGGTAGGGGTGTTTTTTGAAGAGCTACGCTTAGCCAATATTGAAAGCCTCAGCGATCGCCCAACCACCGATATGTTGGATGCAGACGATCCTGCTTTATTAGCTACAGGCCCTGGTTTTGACTCGCCTTTATCCAGCTTTAAACAGCATGTGGCCTCGGTAGCGGGCAGTGCTAAGGATAAAAACGCCGCCAACTTTCATAATTTTGGCCCCAGCGTCAAATACCGTGTGATTGGTGGAGATGGTCAATCCCTAGAGGTGCACAGCTATATGATCCCGCATCAAGTGGGGGCGAAGATTCCTATTTTCACTACGCTGATTAATGGTGGCTCCACGATCAACAGTGGAGCGATTATGATGCCGGCTGACGAGCGTCAATCTCTAAATGAGTTTATGCGCTTACACTCAGCCTTGTTGCAGCCCGACTTGGTACAGCAAGCGGTGCAGCGCTATATCCAACGCAGTTGGAATGATCCACAAAGTGAGGTCGCTCAAATGACCGCTGGTGCGGTGGCTACCATGCTGCCCCGCTTTGCCTCAGGCGGCCTAGAAAAGGTCGTCGAAGGTCTGCCTGAGGATCAGCGCGAGCATTTCCTCAGCCTGACCATCCCCATGATGCAGCAAACCATTATCGAATTACGGGATTTACTGCGCGAGCAAGCGGGCGAGCCCATCGTCCAATACAACGCAGACACCGCCACACGCGAAGAGGAGTGGAACCGTCTGTCCTTTGTGGCGTTGCACAATATTGGGGCGTTAGGGCTACCGGTTATGCTCAAACTCAATAGCTTTGACTATGTGCCAGCGAGTGTCTTTCAGGTCTCGCGCAGCTCGGGCATGTATATTGTGTACGCAGGGTCGCTCTTTTTAGTGTTGGGCGTCTTTACCATGTTTTATATACGCGATCGACGCATTTGGATTTGGATCCGTCCCCAACAAGGCGGCCAAGGCAGCGCCCTGGATGCTGCCATGACGTCTCAGCGTCGCAATTTGGATTTCAATCGTGAATTTGAAAAGTTCAAAACCAGTTTTCAACGTTTATCGTCTTAAGTGGGGGCGCTCATGTCTGAGTCTGTAATGTTAACGGATCGCGCAGTTGGCCAAACGGCTATGCTTGAAAGCGGCGACGCCCGAGGATCACGAGGCAAGCCGGCGCTGAGTGATTATATTTACTTGGCCGTACTGGTCATGGTGGCTGGCTACATCATGCAAGCCTACGGCCAGTTTATGGATGGCTACGAAAAAGCCATTCTGGTCTGTTTTGTGCCAACTTTAGTGTGGATGGGCTGGTTATGGCGTCCATTGCGGGCGCTAACAGTCGTCACTTCTTTGGTAGCACTACTGGCGATTTGGCTGTATAGCGTCGATGGCAACCTGATTAATGGCGATATCAATCGCTCCGAGTCGGTGTTCTTGTTGCGTTATTTGTTGTCCTCGCAGTCGGCTATTTTGTGGATGTGTGTGCTCTTTCTGATCGCCACGGTCTGCTATTGGCTGGGTTATGCTTCTAAGCGCGTTGCGTGGCTAGGCACCGCCTTTTTATGGGCAGGTGTGTATGCCGGCACCATTGGTTTGCTGGTACGCTGGCGTGAAGGTCACTTACTGGGCCCAGGCATTGGTCATATCCCGGTCAGCAATCTTTACGAAGTCTTCGTCATGTTGGCGATCATGATTTCATTGTTTTATTTGTATTATGAGCGTCGTTATGGCACCCGTGCATTAGGCGGCTTTGTATCCCTCATTATTAGTGCGGTGGTGGTGTTTCTGTTGTGGTATGCCTTGGCTCGTAATGCCCAAACCATTCAGCCGTTGCTACCAGCGTTGCACAGCTGGTGGATGAAAATTCACGTACCGGCTAACTTTATTGGTTATGGCACCTTTGCTTTAGCCTCTATGGTGGGCTTTGCGTATTTGGTCAAAGAAAACGGCGAAACCACCTCCAAGGCTAAGCTCATACCCTTGTATGTGCTTGGGGTCATTTTGTGTGCTGAGCCCATGCTGTTTGGCTCCAAGGGGCTTTCCGTTACGTGGATGCTGTTCTTTGGCCTTAGCGCCATTATTGTGGGCACGATTCTGGCCTTCCGTCGTCAAATTGCTCAGCAATTGCCCTCGCTCGAAGTGCTGGACGATATTATGTACCGCGCGATTGCCGTTGGTTTTGCCTTCTTTACCATTGCTACCATTTTAGGTGCGCTGTGGGCCGCGGATGCGTGGGGTGCTTACTGGCAGTGGGATCCCAAAGAAACCTGGGCCTTGATTGTTTGGCTCAACTACGCCGCTTGGTTGCACATGCGCTTTATGAAAGGTTTACGCGGTTCTGTAGCCGCATACTGGGCTTTGATTGGCTTGGTGATTACCAGCTTTGCGTTCTTGGGCGTGAATATGTTTTTGTCGGGACTGCATTCTTATGGTGAGCTCTAAGCACTTAAGTTAAATTCGATAAAAGCTTGTTCATCATCCGGTTTTCGTTATTCACGTATAAAAAAGGTCGGCCTATACGCTGACCTTTTTTGTACCGACTCCGACTCATTTCAAATGCATAAAGTTCAATAAGGCGATTGTTTAAAGCAGATCGTCTAAGTGGACATGGGAATAAGTGTTGGCTACTACGTCTATACAAAAAACCAACGCTGCGTACGCTGGCTTTTTTGATTGTTTAACAAACCTTTACACTCGGTGCTGCGCCGGCTTATCCATGAGGTCGTGATAAATGGACTCATGGATTTGCTGAGCGGTTGCGGTAAGCAGGGCACGCAGTTCAAGTTTGCTTCCAGTAAAATTTTATTATCTACTTAGCTTAACGGTTAGCAGGTAGGCTTTTTTACGTGAAACAAGCCCAATAAGTTGGGCTTGTTTCTGAGAGTTAGTACCAAAGAATGGACACTTAAGGTAATAAACGTTCGGAGCTAAACAGACTGGTGAGCTCTTCGCGCGGGCGAATCACATGAGCTTGGGTGCCATCGACCATGATTTCCGCAGCACGTGGCCTCGTGTTGTATTGGCTTGCCATCGTAAAGGCGTAGGCGCCCGCCGACATTACGGCTAATAAGTCCCCCTCTTCAAGCGCAAGGGTACGATCTTTAGCCAACCAATCGCCACTTTCGCAAATGGGGCCCACAATATCGTAAGTGAGGGCCTCACCCTCTGCACGCGGTTGTACGGCTTCCACGTCGTGCCACGCCTCATAAAGGGTGGGTCGGATGAGGTCGTTCATGGCGGCATCGACCACGGCAAAGTTTTTGGCTTCATTGCGCTTTAAATATTCAATGCGCGTGAGCAACACACCTGCATTCCCAACCATAGAGCGGCCGGGTTCCAGCACCAGTTGCAAATGGGACAGACCTTGGGCGTCCAGCGCCTTGAAAACCTCTGTGAGCAGCATGGTAGGGGTGGCAGGAGTCTCGTCGGTGTAGCGAATCCCTAAGCCGCCTCCTAGATCCAAATGATGCAACGTAATGCCTTGCTCGGATAAGGTTTGAATCAGGCTCAGCAGCTTGTTTAGGGCGTCTAAGTAAGGACTGATTTCTGTGATTTGCGAGCCAATATGACAATCTACACCGACGATGTGCAAGCTGGGCAAGGTTTGGGCGAGGGCATACACCTCGGGGGCTTCGTCGATGGCAATACCAAACTTGTTGTCTTTTAGGCCGGTGGAAATGTACGGGTGGGTGCACGCATCCACGTCTGGGTTCACACGTAAGGAAATTGGGGCCACCATTTTTTTGCGAGCGGCGATGTCAGCGATGCGTACGAGCTCGCTTTGTGATTCCACATTAAAGCATTTGATGCCCGCATCTAAGGCCGCTTCGATTTCCCAGGTTTGTTTGCCTACGCCAGAGAATACGACCTTGGCTGGATCACCACCTGCGGCAATCACACGCGCTAACTCCCCACCCGAGACAATATCAAAACCGGTACCTAGACGCGCGAATTCATTCAGCACCGCTAAGTTGGAGTTGGCCTTCATACCATAACACACCAATACGTCCCGCCCTTGTGCCGCCACTCGATAGCTTTCCCAAGCATCGTGTAAGGCTTGACGGGAATATACAAATAAAGGAGTGCCATAGGTTTCAGCCAAGCAGACCAGAGAAACCTGCTCGGCATGTAAAACCTGATCCTGAAATTGAAAATGAGGGGCGACAGTCATGAAAAATACATAAATAAATAAAAATTAGGCCCAGCACACGACCGCAATCGGTAAGGCGGCTTGCTGTTCGGGCAAGACCAATGGCCCCTTAAAACCGCAGGCGCTCAGCAGCCCTACGCAACAGAGAGCGAGAGCCAAGCGTAATGCAGGGATGCGGAATCGGGGTAGCGTAGCCATAGTGTGCCTTTTGGGTTATTAGGGATTAATGAAGCTTGGCTCGGCCGCTTGCGGGGCGTTATTGCCTTGGGGCAGCGTGCGCAGCAGCTCATTAATGGCGTCATCAGGGGCTTCTTCTTGACCTAGGTCATCAAAGGCACTGGGCAGTCCGACCCGCTCAATAGCTTTGCCGGGAGGAAACTCATCGTAATAGAAATCACCGTTGATGCGGCTGAGCCCTTTGGGTAAATCGCCAAGCGATTTTTGAGAAAAAGCACTTAAAGGTTCGCGCATGGCATTGATCCAGATGGGTAAGGCCGCACCGCCACCGGTTTCGCCCGAGCCCAACGAGCGTGGACGATCAAAGCCCATCCAAGCAATGCCGACCAGGTCGGGGGTATAGCCCGCAAACCACGCGTCGTGAGAGTCGTTGGTGGTACCCGTTTTACCCGCAATATCGTTACGTTTTAAGGTGGAGGACGCCCGAGCACCCGTACCGTATGTGGCCACACCACGTAATAAATCGTTCATCACGTAGGCGGTGCGTGGGTCGATAGCTTGAGCGGTCATATCACCGGCTTTTGGTGGATCGGCACGGCGAATCACTTCACCTTTGCTGTTGGTGACGTAATCGATTAAATACGGATCGACCTTGTAGCCGCCATTGGCAAAGACTGCATACCCGCCCGCTAATTGATAAGGGGTCACACTGCCAGCGCCTAAGGCTACCGGGAGTACTGCAGGCTGACGTTCGGGATCAAACCCAAAGCGCGTAACGAAATCCTGTACGTACTGAGGCCCCACAGCTTGCATGATACGAATGGATACCATGTTTTTGGATTTGTACAGACCTTGCCGCATGGTCAGCATCGGCTCGTAACGCCCACCGTAGTTTTTCGGCGACCACGCGCGTGAGCCGGTTTGCTCGCGCGTCAGGCGGAAAGGCTGATCGGAGATTTGTGTCGCGGGGGTTAGGCCCTTTTCAAGTGCAGAGGCGTACACAAATGGTTTGAACGCAGAACCAGGCTGACGCCATGCTTGGGTCACACGGTTAAATTTACCATCCGAAAAATGAAAGCCTCCTACCATGGCTTTGATGGCACCTGTGTTGGGGTCGAGGGAAACAAATGCCGCTTGCACCGCTGGCATATTGATGACTTCCCAGTAGTCCTCGGGGTTATAAAACACGTACACAATGGAGCCACGACGGATACGGGTTTTGTCATTGGCTTTGGGGGTGAGCCCACGCGCCACAATATTGAGGGCACGCTTTTCGGTGATCTCGATGGTTTCCTCGGGGGAGCGCGCCACCACGATTTTGTCGGGGCTGGCCGACAGCACGACCCCCGTCAGTAAATCACCAGTATCAGGGTGTTCACGTTGTGCTTCGCTGAGGAGTTCGGCAAATTTCTCGGTATCGTCTTCGATATTGTCAGGCAATTCGATAAAGCCTTCGGGCCCAGGGAAAGGCATACGACGCGTGTAGGTCAGCACGCCATCGCGCACACTGCGGTAGGCGGCCTCTTGGTCTTTGGAGTTAATGGTGGTGTACACATTAAAACCATGCGAGTAGATATTGTCTTTGAATTCGCTGTGTAGCAGTTGACGGGCAAGCTCCGCTACGTATTCGCCATGAATGGCGTAGCCCCCAGCAGGCGTGCCCGGTGCCGAGCGCAATAGGATGTCTTGCTCGATTGCCGTATCGTATTGCGCCTGGTCGATATAATTCAGGTTTAGCATACGCTTCAATACCACCAATTGCTGGCGTTTGGCTTCGTTAAAGTTGGCAATGGGGTTGTAGCGTGAGGGCGCACGCGGTATGCCTGCCAGCATGGCGGCTTCGGCCAAAGTGGTTTCATTCAAAGGCTTACCAAAATAGGTGCGTGCCGCGGCATTAAAGCCATAGGCGCGATGCCCCAGATAAATCTGGTTCATGTAGAGCTCAAGGATTTGGTCCTTAGTGAGCGTGGCTTCGATTTTGTAGGTGAGCAGCAGCTCGTAAAACTTACGCGTATAGGTTTTCTCGGATGAGAGGTAAAAATTTCGGGCTAACTGCATCGTAATGGTACTGGCCCCTTGGGACTTACGCCCTTTGGCCAGATTCGCCAACGCGGCACGCGCCACACCACGGTAATCAATTCCACCGTGTTGATAGAAACGATCGTCCTCGGCGGCAAGAATCGCTGCCTTCATGGTGTCGGGGATTTCATCAAAACGCAGTACATTGCGGCGCTCTTCGCCAAATTCGCCAATGAGTACTTTGTCTGCGGTATAAATACGAAGGGGTACGCGTGGCCGATAGTCGGTCATGGCAGTCAGATCGGGTAAGTTGGGCCACGCAATGGCTAAGGCCAAGGCGACCAGCAACACACCACAGGCCGCCACGGCCGCAGCAATAATGGTCGATTTCATTAAAAATCGAACCAACCAGGAACCCGCGGAATGGGGGCGATTTTGCGAAGGGGTTTGGGCAGAAGAACTCATTGCAGGGTATTTTAAGCCCAACGAGGCAAAGACTTGGAGTTAAGCATTAGCTTTATGTAACCGAATAATTCTAACAAGAGTGCCTACTTCACGTAAGCTAATGGGATAATACACAAATGAACGCTTCTTTACCTATTGAACTCATGCATTTTGAACCGTTGCCTCTAATTACTGAGGCCGAATTAAAGGAATTGTCGCACCCCCACCGCAAACCGTTGTTTTTGGTGGGGATGATGGGGGCGGGTAAAACCACGCTCGGGCGACACTTAGCCCGTCATCTGGATCGCGAATTTATGGACTTAGACCACGAGCTGGAGCACCGCTGTGGGGTGAGTATCGCCGATATCTTTGACATCGAAGGCGAAGCAGGGTTTCGCAAACGAGAAACTGCTGCCCTGGATCACTGCACCCGTTTGCCTGGTATTGTACTGGCTACTGGAGGCGGCGCGGTTTTAGCACCTGAAAATCGTGCGTATTTAAAACAACGCGGCTTGGTGGTGTATTTGCGTGCCAGCGCCGACGAGCTTTACAAGCGTGTGGCCCGAGACAAAAATCGACCATTGTTACAAACCGCTAACCCTCAGCAGCGTCTTATTGAACTCTTGGCACAACGCGAAGCGCTTTATGCTGAGGTGGCGGACATCATTTTTGATACCACCGCAATCGGTGCGGTGCCAACGGTGGTCAAACAGCTCTTAGAATTACTTAAACAACACGAGGTTAGTTAATGAGTATTGTGCAGGTTAACACTCCAGGTGGCCGTTATCCGATTCATGTGGCCACGGGTCGTTTGGATGCGCTCGGCCATAGCATTCCCGAAGACGTCACCACGATTGCTCTAATTAGCAACCCTACCGTTATGGCTCTATATGGTACGCGAGTACTCAACGCCTTACGCAGTACCGGCAAGCGTGTGGTCGAAGTCATCATTCCCGATGGCGAAGCCTACAAAAACTGGGAAACCCTCAATCAAATTTTCGATGTGTTGTTAGGCGAGCGTTTGGACCGCAAAGCACTCATTGTTGCCTTTGGGGGCGGCGTGGTGGGCGACATCAGTGGTTTTGCAGCGGCATCGTTTATGCGGGGCATCCGTTTTTTACAAGTGCCCACCACCTTGTTGTCGCAAGTGGATTCCTCAGTAGGGGGCAAAACGGCCATCAATCATCCCTTAGGCAAAAATATGATTGGGGCCTTTTATCAGCCCATCGCGGTAGAAATCGATATTGCTGTGCTGCAAAGCTTACCCAAACGTGAGGTGGCAGCGGGTTTGGCCGAAGTCATCAAATACGGCTTAATTTACGACGCTGAGTTTTTTGTGTGGTGCGAGCAAAACGCCCAAGCGCTCACCGAACTCGAGCCCGAGGCCATTCGTTATGCGGTGCAACGCTCATGCGAGGTCAAAGCCGAGGTCGTGTCTGCCGATGAGCGTGAGTCCGGCTTGCGTGCTATTTTGAATTTAGGCCATACCTTTGGGCATGCGATTGAAGCCGGTTTGGGCTATGGTGAATGGCTGCATGGCGAAGCGGTGGGCTGCGGTATGGTGATGGCGGCCGAGCTCTCTGCCGAGTTGCATGGTTTACCAGCAAGCGAGGTAGAGCGAGTGCGCAAACTTGTTGCCGCCATTGGTTGCCCAACTGAACCCCCACAGTGGCCGGCCCAAAAATGGATCGACTTAATGGGCATCGATAAAAAAGCCGAGGGCGGTCAGCTTCGCTTTATTGTGATGCCGGAAATAGGTCGCAGTCATGTCGAGGCCGTGCCCGCAGAAGTGGTGACTACAGTATTGC
>DWUQ01000190.1 GCA_019120675.1 Candidatus Paenalcaligenes intestinipullorum
AGCAGGGGCGTCTTGCTGGCCACCGGTTAAGCAGGTAGCGCCTTCTTCGCGGCCTAAGTTGATATAGCCCATAATACGATCCAGCTGCTTTTGAGACACTTGCGCGCCCACCATGGTGGAGGCCTCAAGTGGGTGGCCGCGTTTGATGGCTTCGACGCGCTTGACCACGCGCTCCATGAATGGCTCGTAGATCGACTCTTGAACCAAAATACGCGAGGGTGCGGTACACACTTCGCCTTGGTTTAAAGCAAACATAGCCGCCCCTTCGAGGGCTTTTTCTAGGAAACGATCCTCGGCATCCATGACGTTCTCAAAGAAAACATTAGGGCTTTTGCCGCCCAACTCGACCGTAGCAGGGATCAGCGTATCTGCCGCACTGTGCAAAATTTGCTTGCCCACAGGCGTGGAGCCCGTAAACGCTAGCTTAGCAATGCGGGTGCTGGTAGCCAAAGCTTCGCCCGCCTCGGCACCATAGCCATTAACGATATTGAGCACGCCAGCTGGCAACAAATCACCGATGAGCTCCACCAGCACCATAATGGATGCTGGTGTTTGCTCGGCGGGCTTCATCACAATAGGACAACCAGCGGCTAAAGCGGGTGCCCATTTCCATGCGGCCATTAAAATCGGGAAGTTCCATGGAATGATTTGCCCGACCACCCCAATCGGTTCATGAAAGTGATACGCCACGGTCGTGGGATCAAAGTCGGAGATTGCTCCTTCCTGGGCACGCAAGCACCCAGCAAAGTAACGGAAATGATCCACCGCCAGGGGCAAGTCTGCTGCGCGTGTTTCACGTAACGGTTTGCCGTTATCGATGGTTTCTGCTACCGCCAAATGTTCGAGATTGGCCTCCATACGGTCAGCAATACGCAATAAAATAGCCGCCCGTTCGGCGGCTGGTGTATCGGCCCATTGTTGGCGCACAGCGTGCGCCGCATCTAAGGCTAAATTGATATCGTCGTGATCGGAGCGTGCGACCTCGCAAAAGACTTCTCCGGTAATTGGAGAAAGGTTTTCAAAATAATTTCCCGCTACCGGAGGCACCCATTTGCCGCCAATATAGTTGTCATAACGCTTTTTGTAGGGAAAATCGACCTTAATACCAAACTGCTTTAAATCTGCCACTTTCATAACCATGCTCCTAAATGCATACGCTACTTGTTGCGGAAAAATCGTCTTGGTACCTCGCAAGCTGATTCAAAACAAACCTGCACGATTTAATCTAACAAAAGTTAGGCAAGGGAACAATTGGGTGTTTGGGGTAGAAAGAAAAACCGCCTGCCATGCTAAACACGACAGGCGGTTTTAAAAAGCGACAGCTGGCCGCTTAGTCGTTGCGCTCAGTAACCAAGACCAAGTGATAGCCAAACTGAGTTTGTACAGGGCCTTGGACTTCGCCAACGGGGGCGCTGAACACCACGGTATCAAACTCGGGCACCATTTGGCCGCGACCAAAGGTACCCAATGCACCGCCTTGCTGGGAAGACGGGCAGTTGGAGTTTTCTCGGGCCAATTGTGCAAAATCGGCACCGTTTTCTAATTCAGCGATGAGCTCGCGCGCGCGTTCTTCGCTATCGACTAAAATATGACTTGCAGCAGCTTGTGCCATGGTTCACTCCTTTATTAAACGACCTAAAAGAGTAACGCAGAATAGTCACTGCGCCTAGCCCAGTAGGCGCCTTTATCCTTGCTTGGACATAGGCTTAGCCGCGGCCTCAGCGGTATACTCGCCCCCACCCAAGCGCGGTGTCCAAGGGGCAAAGCCAAGATCAATCAGTAAACTTTAGATACAACTTACAAACGGATCTTGGAACGCCGAACAATCCTTTGGCAATGAGCTGATAAGCGTTAACGTAGCTGGTCTAAGGCGTCTTTTAAATAAGTCACCGTGCGCTCCCGGTGCTGCAACTTATCCAAACCAAATAAACCCAAACGAAACGTTTTAAAGCTGGGTGGTTCATCGCACTTCAAAGGGACACCCGCAGCCGCTTGCACACCCACGTCAGCGAACTTTTCTGCGGACTGCAAACCCGAGTCTTCGGTGTAACTGACCACGACCCCCGGCGCTTGAAAGCCCGGCGCGGCCACACTGTTAAAGCCTTTTTCCGCCAGCAAATCGCGTACAGCTTGGCCCAGAGCATACTGATCGGCTTTGGCCTGCTCAAAGCCATAGCGTTCAGTCTCTAACATGGCATCGCGCAATACCACCAAACTGTCGGTAGGCAGCGTAGCGTGATAGGCGTGGCCGCCCTCTTCATAGCTATGCATAATTTGTACCCATTTGGCCAAATCGCAGGCAAAGCTGGTGCTGCGGGTGGTACGCAAACGCTCAGCGGCGCGGGCACTCAACATGACTAAGGCGCAACATGCAGAGCCGGTCCAGCCTTTTTGCGGCGCACTGATGACCACGTCAATGCCCAAACATTGCATATCCACCCAAATGGTGCCTGAGGCGATGCAGTCCAATACAAATAAGCCACCTACCTCGTGAACGGCTGCCGCCAATTTGGCTAAATACTCATCGGGCAACAAAATGCCGGATGCGGTTTCCACATGGGGGGCAAACACTAAATCGGGCTGGTATTCGCGGATGGCTGCGACGACCTCCTCGATAGGGGGCGGAGCGAAAGGCGCTTGATGACCGGTATGCGTGGCGCTGGCCGACAAGACCTTGGTATCGGCCGGGATGCTGCCCATCTCGAAAATCTGGCTCCAACGATAGCTGAACCAGCCATTGCGAATCACGAGGCATTTTTTATTTGTGGCAAATTGCCGTGCCACGGCCTCCATCCCGAAGGTGCCACTGCCTGGAATCACCGCAACCGT
>DWUQ01000191.1 GCA_019120675.1 Candidatus Paenalcaligenes intestinipullorum
AAAAATAGGATAGACAAGGAGCATGCATTATAGGTTATGGCTTAAAGTTAAGTAAATATTATTACTATATGTGTACCCTAATAACAGTTAGCTTTTAGGCTGAGGATATGTCAGGCGTGCAAAATAAAAGCTCCTGTTTATACAGGAGCTTTATAAAAAATCAAAAGTTAATGTTTTTTAATGATGGGTAATGACTTAAATAATAATTTATGGTTTTAAATTACAATACATAACGCGCCAAATCTTGGCTGGCGGCCGTTTCTTCGAGCTGCTGATTCACATAGTCTGCATCCACAACAACGGTTTGCTCAGACTTCGTGCCGGCTTCGTAGGATAGTTCATCCAGAAGCTTCTCCATGACCGTATACAAGCGGCGTGCTCCGATATTTTCGGTACGTTCGTTCACCTCATAGGCCAGCTCGGCCAATCGGCGGATACCGTCTTCGCGGAAGTCCAAAGTCACGTCTTCGGTGGCGAGTAATGCTTTGTATTGCTTAGTGAGCGAGGCATCGGTATCCGATAGAATGCGCACAAAATCATCGGCAGTCAGGGAGTCCAGTTCGACGCGAATTGGGAAGCGACCTTGCAGCTCGGGGATGAGGTCCGATGGGCGGGACAAGTGAAACGCCCCCGAAGCAATAAACAAAATATGATCGGTACGCACCACACCGTACTTGGTGTTGACGGTGGTGCCTTCGACTAAAGGCAGCAAGTCGCGCTGCACCCCCTGGCGCGACACCTCTCCGCTGGTATTGCCTTCGCGCGCAGTGATCTTGTCGATCTCATCCAAGAAGACGATGCCATTTTGCTCGGCATTGTGGACCGCAGCGGTACGCAGCTCTTCCTCATTCACACGCTTAGCGGCTTCCTCATCAGTAAGCTGCTTGAAGGCGTCTTTGATTTTAAGCTTGCGGGCTTTGGTTTTGCCTTGGTCTAGGCCAGCGAACATGTTGCGTAGCTGCTCGGTCATTTCCTCCATGCCGGGAGGGGCCATGATTTCCATCTGGGTAATAGCTTGAGCGACTTCAATCTCGATTTCTTGTTCATCGAGCGTGCCTTCGCGTAGGCGCTTGCGGAAAGTTTGGCGGGCCGTGCTGGCATCATTGCGCTGAGGCTCGCCATAGGCGTCGCGGGAAGGTGGGATCAATGCATCGAGAATGCGCTCTTCGGCGGCCTCTTCGGCTTGGGTACGCACCCGTTGCATTTCAAGCTCGCGCGTTTGTTTGACCGACGCATCCACGAGATCGCGGATAATGGTTTCCACATCACGACCTACATACCCTACTTCGGTGAATTTGGTGGCTTCGACTTTGATAAAGGGCGCGTTCGCCAGCTTGGCAACACGGCGAGCAATTTCAGTTTTACCCACGCCGGTTGGCCCAATCATGAGAATGTTTTTGGGCACAATTTCGGTGCGCAGCGGCTCAGCGACTTGCTGACGACGCCAGCGATTGCGTAAGGCCACCGCCACCGAACGTTTGGCACGGTTTTGGCCCACAATGTTTTTATCGAGTTCGGAAACAATTTCCGCAGGAGTCATGGTAATAGCAGACATGAAGACACAGCCTTTCAAAATTCGGAGTTAGAGCGTTTCGACCACGTGGTTGCCGTTGGTGTAGATGCACAAGTCGCCTGCAATTTCGAGGGATTTTTTGACGACCTCAGCAGGGCTGAGATCCGTATTGTGCAACAGCGCCAAACCAGCGGATTGTGCGTAAGAGCCACCAGAGCCGATTGCGGCCAAGCCGTGTTCGGGCTCGAGCACATCACCATTGCCGGTTAAGACTAAGGTGTGGTCTTTGTCGGCAACAATCAGCATGGCCTCTAAGCGACGCAGGGCGCGGTCGGTACGCCAATCGCGGGTGAGCTCAACGGCTGCGCGCATCAAATGGCCATGGTGTTTTTCAAGCTTGGCCTCGAATAGCTCCAGCAAGGTAAACGCATCGGCCGTGGCGCCCGCAAAGCCAGCCAGTACGGAGTCTTTATAAAGGCGACGGATCTTGCGGGCGGTGGCTTTAATAACCACATTGCCGAGTGTGACTTGGCCATCCCCACCAATAGCAACGTCGTTGCCTCGGCGAACAGCAATAATAGTAGTGGCGTGAAATTGTTCCATATTTTCCTTCCTTGGTTCCTTGTGCAGATGGGGGCACTGGGTTCGAAGTTCAAGAGTCAACGTGGTAGGAGTGTTTAAAACGGAAAAGCCACGGCGAACCGTGGCTTAGTGTAGGCAGGCAATCAGGCTTTGTATACACGTGAGTATACGTGTGTATAAGCCTTAAGCGATCCATTAATCGCCGTAAAGTTTTTGGCGTTTTTCGCGACGCTCTTGGGCTTCAAGAGACAGATTAGCGGTAGGCCGAGCCAAGAGACGCTGCAACCCGATCGGCTCGCCCGTTTCTTCGCACCAGCCGTAGTCACCGGTATCAATGAGCGCGATAGATTGTTGGACTTTTTTCAGAAGCTTGCGTTCGCGGTCGCGTGTGCGAAGTTCGAGCGCGTGCTCTTCCTCGATGGTCGCGCGGTCAGCCGGGTCGGGGGCGAATTGGGTTTCGCGTAGGTTTTCCGTGGTGACGTCTGCGTTTGCCAAGATTTCTTGCTCAAGCTCGTACAAGCGATTTTTGAAAAACGCGAGTTGCGCATCGTTCATGTAATCACTTTCTGGCATGGCCAAAAGCTGTTCAACGGTAATGAGTTGAGCGGGGTTGGTACTGACAGTGGATTTGCTTGCCATGATGTTTCCCTTTTCTTATCGTAACGGGCTTGTGCGCGGCTTGGCTTTGGTGGCCAAGCATTGCTCTAAGCCTTGCATAAAAATGGCCTGAGGTAATTTTCGGCCAATAAAGACCATTTTGGTCTCCGGTTTTTCATTCGCCAACCACGGTTTACCCGGTTCGGCCCCCATCATCATGTGCACACCCTGAAAGAGCATGCGGCGGTTGCTACCCTTAAGGTACAGCACACCTTTGTAACGCAGTAAATCAGGCCCAAAGACCTGAGTAATACCGCCTAAAAAATCTTCGAGTCGTTCGGGATCAAACGGCTTAGTGGAGCGAAATACAAACGCACCAATGTCGTCATTGTGTGCGGCATGGGTATGGCCATGGTCATCATGGTCGCACGACTCTGTGCAGTGGTGATCATGCTCATGAGGGTGCTCATGCCCATGGCTGTGCGTCGAGATCTCATCCATAAATGCGGGGTCAATGCTCAGAGCGGTATCCAGATTAAAGCCACCCAAATTAAGCAGCTCTTGGATATCGGCCTCACCAAAATGCACTGAGCTAATTTGGGCGCGAGGGTTGATGCGCAGTATACGTTGACGCAAGGCCTCGTACTCAGCCTCAGACACTAAGTCTTTTTTGGAAATCAAGATCCGATCAGCAAAGCCAATTTGTGCCTGCGATTCGGCTTGTTGATCCAGCGTTTTCATGCCGTGTTTGGCGTCCACAACGGTAATGACCGCGTCCAACCGATAATGCGTGGCGATGTTGTCGTCCATGAAAAAAGTTTGACAAACCGGGCCAGGATTCGCCATGCCGGTGGTCTCAAGGATCACGCGATCAAATTGGATCTCGCCGCTTTCACGACGGGTATAGAGCTGATTGAGGGTATCCATGAGGTCGCCTCGCACCGTGCAGCACACGCACCCATTGCTGAGCTCGATGATTTGTTCGTCTTGATCTTGGATGAGCAGTTCGTTGTCGATATTTTCAGGGCCAAACTCGTTTTCGATGACGGCAATACGCTGCCCATGCTGCTCGGAAAGTATGCGTCGCAACAGCGTGGTTTTTCCAGCACCAAGAAAGCCAGTAAGTATCGTGACAGGGATCATGGGGATCAGGAGCGCCTAAAAGAATAAACACATTACGCTACCACAAGCTCTTAGCAAGAGGTAGCGAACTATGCAATATATACGCTTTATGTGAAAGACGCTATCTATCGCTATCGCTAATCCTCAACAGGGGTGCGACCACGTCTAGTTTTGAAAAAGAAAAGTCAAACAGCGTTCACGTAGAAAAAGACCGTTAGGCAGTTAAGCATTGTTGGCATAAGGCTTGTAATTCAGTTTCTTGGCCGGCAAAGCTAAAGCCTGCTTTGCGTACACACTCGGCCAGTTGGGCGCTTAGACTGGGAGCGCTGAGTTCGGCCACTGCGCCACATTGGATGCAGACCACTAATAGATCATGTGGGTGGCCCCCTGCATCCACGCAGGCCGACCAAGCGTTAACGGCGTCTAAACGATGGATCAGGCCTTCTTCGGTCAGAAACTCTAAGGCTCGATACACCGTAGGGGGGGCGGCATTGGGCTGTTGTTGGCGAAATAAATCCAGGAGTTCATAAGCTTTAAGGCTGCGCTCTTGACTAAGCAAAAGCTCAAGTACTTGACGACGAATAGGGGTCAGGCGTTTGCCGCGTTGCTGGCACAATTGCTCGGCAGTGCGGAGTTGGGCTTCGATAGCCTGAGGGGTAAGTACGTGGATAGCCATAATCTGCACATGACAACATCAATTGTTATGTTATAACATAACCTGCCTAGCAAGTTATGAAACAAACTTTATTATACGCCCGCCATGTCCCATCCCGCTCCTGCCAGCTCGGTGTCCGTTACGCCTCTTCCTACACCCTCTAAAAATCGCTATCGCGGTACTGCTTTACTTGCGGCCGCTTGGGTGCGAGGGGCGGGTGTAGGGATGATGGTGTTGGCCTTATGGCTTTTAACCGCTTGGGCGCTCGGATGGTTGTCATGACACAAGACGTTGTGAACGCCACCCCAGCGATACAGGTGGAGCATTTATTCCTAGGCTGGCGCGATAAGGTAGCCGTACGGGATTTGAGCGGTAGCTTTGCTCAAGGAGGGCTGCATGCAGTCGTAGGCCCGAACGGCGCAGGCAAATCCACGTTATTGCATGCCTTAACCGGCCAGCTTAGTCCCTTAAAGGGGCGTATTCGTTTAGCGGGTAAAGGCTTAAAAGATCTCGCCTTTTTACCTCAACGTGCGGAGCTGGATCATAGTTTTCCGATTACCGTTTACGACTTAGTGGCTATGGGCGCGTGGCAACGCATTGGTGCATGGCGAGGGCTTTCAGAGCCTGAGCACGAGCGTATTCAGCAGGCCTTAGTGCAAGTAGGCTTAGAGGGTTTTGCAGCACGGCCGATTAGCACCCTGTCGGGCGGCCAGTTGCAGCGTGTGTTGTTTGCGCGCTTAGCCATGAACGATGCCCCGACCCTATTACTGGATGAGCCTTTTGCCGCCATAGACAAAGCCACTACGGATGATTTGTTGGCTATGTTGCAGCACTGGCATGCCCAAGGGCGCACCATTATTGTGGTGCTGCACGATTTACACATGGTGCGCGAGCATTTTCCGCACACCCTATTGCTGGCGGGTCAAGCCGTGGCTTGGGGGGACACCGCTGAGGTGTTGAGTCCCGAGCACCTTCATTTGGCCCGTCATTTGTGCGCAGGGGATTACTTATGAGTGAGTGGCTTGCGTATCTGTGGCAGCCCTTTATGGACTTTGGCTTTATGCGTCGTGCTTTAGCCGGCTCCTTTGCGTTAGCGGCTTCGGCTGGGCCATTGGGCGTGTTCTTGGTGTTACGGCGTATGAGTTTGATGGGTGACGCCATGGCGCACGCTATTTTGCCTGGGGTGGCGGTTGGTTTTTTAACCGCTGGGCTGTCGTTGGGAGCCATGGCTCTCGGCGGTGTGATTACGGGTTTAGTGGTGGCCTTGTTGGCCGGGTTGGTGTCTCGCCTAACACCGCTGCGGGAAGACGCCAGCTTTGCGGTGTTTTATCTGGTGTCGTTGGGGCTGGGAGTGCTGCTGGTTTCCATCCGTGGCTCGAACATGGATCTGATCCATGTGTTGTTTGGCACCGTGTTAGGGCTCAACGATAACGCCTTATTGTTGGTGACCAGCACCACCAGTGTGGTGCTGGTGTTGTTGGCATTGATTTACCGCCCGTTGGTGATGGAGTGCTTAGATCCAAGTTTTTTGCGCGCCCAAGGCGGACAAGGACTTTGGGTACATATGGTTTTTTTAGTGTTGCTGGTGATTACGTTGGTCGCGGGTTTTCAAGTGCTGGGCACCCTCATGGTGGTCGGCATTATGATGCTGCCCGCCACAGCGTCGCGCTTTTGGGTGCGCTCGGCCAGCAGTCAGATGGGGGTGGCAGCAGTACTGGGCATGCTGTCGTCTTACGTAGGCTTGTTGGTGTCGTATCACTATGATCTACCGGCTTCACCCGCCATTATTATGGCGGCTGGCGTGGCCTGTTTGTTTTCTATTTTGGTGGGGCCTTATGGCGGAGTGCTGCAAGCTATCCGTCGTCATTGGGCACGTCACCGTCGTTTACTATCTCTTATGGAGTAACGGTATGGCCTTTACGCAATTCTTTAACCAAACTACTAAACTGGCCGCCTTAAGCGCACTGAGTTTGGGGCTGGCAAGCGCAGGATTGGCGCACTCAGCACCTTTAAAAGTGGTCACCAGCTTTTCAATCCTAGAAGATATGGTCAAGCAGGTAGGTGGGGACGAGGTAGAGGTCAGCACCATTATGGGACCCGATGCCGATGCGCACTCCTATGAGCCACGCCCCAGTGATGCGCGCGCCTTAACCCAGGCCGAGTTGCTGGTGATTAATGGGTTGGAATTTGAGGCATGGATGCCTCGGTTGGTGGAGGCAGCGGGTTACACTGGACCGCAAGTGGTGGCCGCGCAACAGGTAAAGGCGTTGCCCTTTGACCATTCTCTGCACGCTCATGATCATAGCCACGCCCACG
>DWUQ01000192.1 GCA_019120675.1 Candidatus Paenalcaligenes intestinipullorum
GCGATATTCTTATGACGGGTACGCCAAGCGGTGTGGGTGCAATTCAAAAAGGCGATCAGCTTGAGGCATGCATTGAGGGCTTGGAATCAGTGAGTTTAGCTCTGAGCTAGTTTTAGCCACCTCGGTATGTACGAATTGTTCTCGTTTCTTCATTGATCGACACTAAAGGCTCTTATTAAGGAGCCTTTTTTATGTCAAAGATTCGTACTCAGCGCGGTCAAGGGATGACCGAGTATATCGTCATCGTCGCGTTGGTTGCTGTAGCGGCTATCGCGGTGTTTCAGTTTTTTGGACAAGTCATTCGTTCTCAAACCGTAGCGATTGCCCATGAGATCGCTGGAGAGGACGGTACTCAGTACAGTGAGTCGGCAGCCAATGCGGCGCAGCAGTCTGCCGATCAGGCTGCCGCCAAAAGCTTAGGCAGCTTTACTGGTAATGCTGGAACAGCTCAATGAGCATTGCCGTTCGCCGTCACAGCGTTTACGCGCTTAAAGGGGCCAAGCGACGCGCACAAAAAGGCCAAAGCCTCGTCATTGGTTTAGGGCTTTTGGCTTTTTTGTGTTTTGTAGGCTATTACCTACTGTTTCTTAGTAATACGGCCCGGCAACGCATCCGTTTAAATACGATTGCCGATAACGCTGCGTACAGCGCAGCAGTCGCTCAAGCCCGGCTCTTAAATTACTTGTCCTTTTTAAATCGTGCGTATGTCGCCCATCATGTGGCCAGTGCCCATTTGCATACTCTGGCCTCATGGACGGATTTTGCTTACACCCAACGCCAACAAAGCCAACGTCGTAATCCTCCTGCAAGCTTAATTGGTGGATTCTTTGGCCCTCAGTATGGCTTAGCTTATAGTCAGTCCACACAGGTAGCAGCCTTGGGCAGTCAGGCTGCCGCTCGACGCACGCTTTACGAAGCGGCGGCACAGCACGCACAATTCACGAATCAGCACTTCCCTCGTGTGCAGCAAGCTGTATTAAGGGCATTGCAAACGTACCCAGTATCGGTGGCTCAGGCAGTACTGAACCATAGCGTAGACCCACAAGAAATCGATCATTACCAATTGGAGGTGACGTTTAATTCGCTCACTGAGGATAACGTAGCGTGGGTGCCCAAAGCAGGCTGGGCAGCCGATTGGATCCGTGCGACCACTCAGGGGTACCAGTTTTTAAAACCACGCAATCAAACGGTACGCAGTCTTTTACCAGTGAGCCATCGCTGCCCACACTTACGGCACCAATTACGTCGTCGTGGAGAAACCACCTTAGACAACAGTAGTGGCTGGGCCAGTGCAGACACCTTATCTTTTCATGCGTTACGCTCTAACCGCTGGATCGGTTGTTATTACCGTGAGTACAGTCAAGGTTGGGCGTGGGTCACAGACACACAACGTTTTCAACATATTGATAACCCAGTTGATGCGCCACCCGATGATTTTGCGGACCAAGATTTTTGGCGTTGGGTCGAGGAGGCAACGCAATGGAATTTGTTAGCGGATCACGCTAATCCTTTGGCCGCCTCCTATGCGAGACGACAAAAGCAGAAATTACCCAGCAGCTTATTGCAGCCGATGCTCAGTTTAAAAAATACTGAGCCGAGTTGGCAAAGTTCCGTGAGCTTGACTCAGAGAACGTCTCAACTCGCAATTCAGACTCAGGCAACGGGGGAGGCGTTTTTTTGGCCTCCGCACCATCAGCGGCAACAGGCGAGTTTAGTAAATCCGTATTGGCAAGCCCGTCTAGTAACCGGTGCGTTTAGTCGGAGTAGGCCATGAACAAACAGCGTGGCATGGTGGGCGTGGAGTTTTTGGTAGTGGCTGTCGCCTGCATAGGCTTATGGCTGGGCATACATTGGCTAGGTAGCGTACAGCTGGAAGTCAGTCTTGCGCAATTGCAAGTGGCTCAGCAAGCACATTTAGCGACCCATTTTGAGGATGCCAATTATCCTCTTTTACAGACCGAAGCGGCATTAGAGCAGTATCTTTATGCTCACACAGCGCTTAATACGATTCAGCATGAAGCCTTAGAGCATCCCGCTCCGATAGCTGTGGGAGCCGTAGCGTTACAGGAGCTGGAGCAGTTAACGCTGTCACCTCAGCGTTTGCAGCGCACACAGTTGGCGAGTCAGTTAGAGCATCGTTTATTTCCCAAGCTGACATGGCGTAATCAAGCTGTTTTAGCGGTAGGCACTGGAGCCGCTTATGAGGCCAAAGCTGTCCAAGCACGTATCGAACAAAGCACTCAGTTGTGGCAGCAGGCTTATCAGCAAAGCCGTGACTTAGCCCTAAAAACCAGCGCAGCATTACAGCCAATGGATACGGTGTGGGGGCGAGGTGAGGTATTAGTCAATTGGCAGCCTAACGGTCAGAACGAGCTTCCGAAGTTTTTACAACAAAGGAGCTCTCCATGAATGCACCGCATCACAATAGGGCGTCGTATGCGTTTACACAGGTTTTCTGGACTGGCTTTTGGCGAACAGCGCTTCCAACACATCAAAGGCTTACTCGCTTTATTACAGGCTTGAGCGTTCTATTGAGTATTTTTTGCTCCTCCCTTTCTTGGGCAACCACGAAGCATCTGTCTGAACAGATCTCATGGTGGGAGCAACGGCCGCAGCTTGAGCGTATTCAGAGCATCGACTTCTCAGATTCCTTGATGGTGTATCAATGGCAGCTGCCCCATGTTCTGGCTCTGAGCTATTTAGAAGCGTTTACAACACAATTCCCTAATGCTTACCAAGTTCGTGTAGCACCGTACCAAATTGAGCTAAGCGCTCGGTTAGCCCATCAGCACTGCCTATGGAGTGTTGTTCCAAGCGAAGCTATGCAAGTGAGGTTGACCATGAGTTGTGCTGAGATTCTGTCAGCCAGTACGCGTGCAAGCGCCATTTCTACTGCGCACGCCTCGCCTAAGTTTTCTGATCAGTTCGTGCTGGAGTGGGCGTGGCGAGATGAGACTACTCAAGCTTCACACCATTACTTTTTTCAGTATTTATCTTCATCTCAGCCACAGCAACTTCTTACGGAGTTATTCGGTGGGCCGCAGGATTTCCAAGTGTTAGCTCCCAATGTTTACGAATTTACGACCGAAGATCAGCGAGGAGTCTTAATGAGTGTTGAAACGAACCAGTATTACTTATTGGTTTTTAATCGAGAGGAGTCCTAATGCGCATACGTATGACTTTTCAGTCTGTATTTGATGGTTTGCGGCGTCACTTGCTGCTGGTGGTATGTGTCATCAGTGCAGGCTTTGCTTTATGGTCGGCCAATCAATATCTAGAGCGTAAGAGTGAGGAGCTAGCGCTCAGTCAGCAGGTGCCGACTGTACAGCGTGTGGTGGCGGCTCGTAACTTGATGGTTGGGGAGGCTCTGGCTACCGAAGATTTAGCTGTGCGAGATTATCCAAAAGATCAGGTCAATACGGACAGTTTGTCGCCTGCCCAGTATTACCAGCTTGAGGAGCAGGTTTTGGCCTATCCCGTGCATGCTGGGGATTTGATTTTACCGGCACATGTCGCCAAACCGAGCCCAGCGGCTTTTTCTGATCAGCTCCAAAGTGGACGGCGAGCCTTAACTTTACAAGTGGATCATTTAAGTTCCGTAGCTGGTCTGGTTCGGGTTGGGGATTTGATTGATCTGTATGTGTCGTTTGATTATCAAAAGCGTCGTATCACCTCACCTATATTGCAGCGAGTTAAGATTTTAGCGGTTAATCAACAGCGCGACGAAGCCTATTCCGAGCAAGACCATAACGTCAAAACCCTTACGTTGGATGTTAGCCCTGAAGAGGGCGTCATGCTCGTGGCCGCACGCCAAGCGGGAATGCTCACCGCCATGCTACGTCATCCGTCCGATCCGGAGTTATCAGATACCGCTATTCGAGGGGATTTAGCCGCGTTGTTGGGCATTGCTCAGCCACCGATCTCACGAAAGCCTAAAAAGGCACCTGTGGTGTATGGCAATACACAAAATCGAACATTAACCGCCTTAAATCCGATTACCCATCCTGCGCGTTTCCCTCGTGCCTTTTTTACCCTACCTGATGTTTGGCAGCGTGAAGCTGAGCAATTGATGTCTGCAACCAACTTGAGTCAAGAAACCCACCCGAGTATGAATGAGTTGTCATTTGAGGAGGAGCAGTATGTACCCTAAATTTTTAAGATTGATTTTACCTATAGTGAGTGCAGTACTGGGTTTTAGTGTGTCGGGCATCGTACACGCTGCTCAGCATTGGCAAATGACGGTGGGCGAGGTACGTGTCATTCAAGCTGAGGACGTAGCACGTGTTGCCGTAGGAGACGGCCATGTCGTCAATGCCTTAACGACTGAAGAAAAGGAAGTCATTGTTTTTGCGAAAAATGATGGCCATACCAGCATTCAAATTTGGTTAGAAAATGGCGACCGTTTGGCCTATCAAGTGGAGGTCAGTGCCTCAGAAACCCGTCGTGAACGGTATGAGCTGCAAAGCTTGCTACGCAAATTGCCCGGAGTAGAAGTCCGTGAAGTGGGGGAAAATTTAATTGTTCAAGGGGATCACTTAAGCGATCGAGTTCGTCACCAATTACGCAGTCTTAGTGAACGTTATGGACAGATGCTTGATCTGACGGATAACCAAGGCTGGGATCAAATGGTGTTATTGGATGTGCAAGTGGTTGAAGTGCCGCGTAATGCCCTTCGTCAATTGGGTTTACGTTGGGGTGATCAGCTGGAAGGGGGGGTTAACGCAGGACTCGCTTGGGAGCAAGCGGGTAAAGGCTTACTTGGACGACCAGGTGAAACCGTCGTGCCAACCGAGTTGCTGCATGGGGGTATGCAAGGGTACTTCGGTATTAATGCATTGTTGTCCGCTCGGGTGCAGGCATTAACTGAAATTGGCGCGGCAACCGTGCTCGCACAACCACAGCTCTTAGCGCGTAGTGGTAGCACGGCCGAGTTTCTTGCGGGGGGTGAGTTGCCGTATACCAATACGGATCGTAATGGCAACAGCACCACCCAATTTAAGCCCTACGGTGTGGCCTTAAAAATTACGCCCTCGGTACAGACTGGTGGAGCCGTACGCTCTTTTATTGATGTGGAGGTAAGCTCCATTGACAATAGTGTCGCAGTAGAAAATGGCCCACCCCTCAAGACTCGGCGCACTACCACAGAGTTTAATGTGCAATCGGGGCAAACGTTAGTGCTGTCAGGATTTATTTCACGCGAGCAGTCACGCAATTATGCGCAGGTTCCAGGTTTAGGCTCAATGCCTGTGTTGGGCTCCTTGTTTCGCTCCGAGCGTTTTCAACGTAATGAAACCGAGTTAGCGGTATTTGTAACGCCTCATGTGGTGGATGCGAGCCGCCCCGAGCTACAAGAGCGAGTGCATCGTGCTCAAGCCATTGTGGCCACCCAGTTTCCTGAGGCCAATGGTCTCAATGCACCTTTAGGAGCTTTAGGAGAACGGCCGTCGTGGGCCTTACCGGTGCTGCCATTATCGGTATGGTTAGCGTTACCCGTATCCACAGATGAGAGTGAGTTCCTTAAGGAGGCTGAGCATGGTTAGTCAGCTTAGTTTGAGAATTGAACACCAAAATGGTAAGCAACAGCAGATTCAGTTTGAGTTACCCATCCATATTGGTAAAGCAGCCAGTGCAGACTTGCAGATTAATGCTTGGCGTGTGGCCGCGAAGCACTGCATGATTATAGAGCGTCATGGTCAGCTGTTATTACAAGACCATGGCTCATTGGGAGGCACTTGGATACATAACCGGCGTATTAGTGAGTACACACTCCAAGAAGGCGACAGCTTTGTGGTGGGTCCTGTACGTATACACATACAAGCTTTGCTTTCGGGGGCGGAGCAAACTTCACAAACCTCACAAGTGTCACCTCAATCGGAGCAGGTTATTCGTGAGGATCCTGCTGCAAGCGATCCGCACCCTGCCATTCCTTTAGCTGTTAAAGGTATACAGTCTGAGGTTGAGCAGACGTGTACTACTTCCGTACCGGTTAGCGCACAAACGCCCAATCAGACTTTAATTAACCTTATAAATACAGGAGAGTCTTCACCCGTTGTGTTGCCCTCCACACCGAATTGGCAAGTGCATGTGATTCCTTTGCATAATGCTTTAATTCGGGCTATGGATTTACACCGTAAAGACTACAGCCAAGCCAACATTGAGCGGTTGCATGCTGAAGCACGCCAGCATTTATTACGGTTAATCCAAGACAGCGCAGAACTATCTGCCAACGTCAATCATGAGGCCTTAATTCAAGCAGTATTAAATGAAGCTCTAGGTTTGGGAGTTTTAGAAAATTTACTATCTGAGCCCAGCATTACAGAAATTATGGTGAACAGTAATGCAGAGATTTTTATTGAAAAAGAAGGCCATTGCCAACTAAGTCCTGAGCAGTTTAGTAGTGACACGGCTTTACGAACGGTGATCGATCGTATTGTGATGCCGCTCGGCAGGCGGGTTGATGAAAGCTCTCCCATGGTGGATGCGCGTTTGGCGGATGGCTCGCGCGTGAACGTTGTGTTACCCCCCGTGGCACTCAAAGGTCCAACTCTGACGATACGAAAGTTCCCTCAGCAACACTGGCAAATGCAGGATCTTATTGTGAGTCAGAGTGTGTCATCATCCATGGCAAGTTTTTTAGAGTGTTGTGTTCAAGCCAAATTAAATATATTGGTGGCTGGAGGAACTGGCTCAGGTAAAACCACGCTCTTAAATATACTGGCCAACTATATTGCTGCCCATGAGCGGGTCATTACCATTGAGGATGCTGCTGAGCTACGGTTGCTTCATGCTAATCTTGTTGCCCTTGAGGCCCGTCCAGCGAATGCTGAGGGACAAGGGGAGGTCACCATTCGCGACTTAGTACGTAATGCTTTACGTATGCGACCTGATCGGATTGTGGTGGGCGAGTGTCGTGGCGGAGAGGCCTTTGATATGCTAGCGGCAATGAACACCGGGCACGAAGGCTCATTAACCACCTTACATGCGAACAGTCCACGAGAAGCGCTTAACCGTTTAGAAACCCTGTTACTTTTGGCGGGCTTAGATTTGCCGTTAGCTGTGGCGCGTGAACACATTGCCACCAGTATCCAAATTATCGTACAGCAACGTCGTTTAAGTTGTGGTCGACGCGTAATTAGTTCCATCGCAGAAATAGCGGGCATTGAAGGGGGACAAATCCAACTTCAAGAGCTTTTTCGTTTTTGCGAAGCCACTCAAAGCTTTCAAGCAACAGGGATTTTTCCGCAATCTTTTGAGGCTCAGGCTCAAAATGTTTCCGCATCGTGGTTTGCTGTGGCCTAGTTGGGAGCGAGTTATGTGGAAAGCCTTTTTTATACTTTCGGTGCTCCTCTGTGCATTATGCGCACTATATTGGGGATTGCCTCGATCATGGCGTTCTTGGTGTCAACGCAAAGCGCATTTTGAGCAGCACACCCATCAGCACTACGAGTCCATGTATGTGTTTCTAGATCTCAATGCCTTTCGCCAGCGGAGTAATTGGATTGTTGTGCTGGTTTTCTTGATGGTGTGGTGGCTGTTAGGTAGTTTCTGGTTAGCGTTGATCAGCCCGTTGCTGGTGCTTATGCTTTGGGCCGTGTGGGTACGACGGCAACAGCGTCAGCGTCTACGTAAGCTGCAACAACAGTTGCCGGATTTTGTACACGCTATGGCCAGTACAGTGGGGGCTGGGGTAGGTGTAGCGCTCGCGTTTCAGCAATTGAGCAAACAAATGGCCCAGCCCTTACGCAATGAGTTGGAGCTGTGTTTAGCTCAGCAACGTTTGGGTTTGAGTTTCGAGGACGCATTACAGAGCTTTGGGCAGCGTTTGCCTTTTGAGGGGCCGAGTCTATTAACCGCTGCGATTCAACTTAGCCATCAAAGTGGTGGGCGCTTAAGTGAGGTACTGATTCAATTAGCGGATAGCCTGCGTACTCAATGGAATCTTGAACAAAAAGTTCGAGCCCTAACCTCTCAAGCCGTTCTGCAGGCCTGGGTGATGGCTGCGATGCCTTTTTTATTGCTCTTAGTGCTGACATTCATTCAACCCACATTAATGCATCCTATTTGGCACACCACGACGGGGTGGTTGGTCTTGGGGGCAATGATTCTCTTGGAGTATTGTGGTTTAAGAATGTTGCTGAATATTGCAGCTGTAAAGGTGTAATTATGTGGCTCTGGGTGTTTTTAATCAGTGTGATGTTATGTGTGTGGGGCAGTTGTTTCTGGGGGCTGCAAAAGTTCTCTACCCACTGGTGGCCAAAGATCAAAGTATATCGTCACACGAATCACGATTCAGGATTTAATTTAAGTGCTGTGTTAGGACGGGGGGTGTGGCGTTTTGTGCCTTGGCAGTGGCGCACTCGCTTACAAGGATGGGTTTTTGCCCTAGAGGCGTCTCAGAGTGAAGCGTTAGCGCAGCGTTTGCTCGGTAAGTCTTTGTTGTGCAGTGGACTGTTACTCGGCGTGCTCAGCTATGTGTATCAGTCGCTTTGGCTCTGGTTGTGGTGGCCAGTAGTGGGTTTAGCGAGTGCTGCGGTTTTAATTTTAAAGCGCTATCGTTTGTTGCAGCAGCACCTGCATACACAACGTTGTCAGGTCGCCTTCTTTCTGGATTTATTAGGATTGGCTGTGGAGTCTGGCTTAGGAGTGAGTGCGGCTTTACAGCAAACGACCGCTGTTTTACCAGATGGTTTTTTGAAAGACAATCTTTATCGCACTTTATCGAGCTTGCAGGCTGGGCAGTCTCGAGAACAAAGCTTACGCGATATGGCCGAGCGTAGTCGTTTACCTGAGCTCCACCGTTTAGTCAGTGCAATTGAACACAGTGTTCAGACTGGTAGTAGTTTAGGGGCTGTGTTGCGTGCGCAAGCCGAGCAATGCCGTAGCGAGCGTTTTTTGCAAGCTGAGAAAAAAGCAATGGAAGCTCCGGTAAAAATGCTGCTTCCAATGGTGAGCTGCATTTTTCCATGTACATTTTTGGTGTTGCTGTATCCCATCGTTCATCAGGTTTTACAGGCTCCTTGGTGAAAGCGGGCTAGTTGAAGAGAGTACAAAATGTCCAATAAAACAGAACCGTTTCCACATTTATGTTTAAGTGGCTTACATTGGCACGTAGCCCTACGTTTTTCACAACGATTGCTGGGGTTAAGCTATTACCGTGTAGAGCAGACCAAACAACTCGCTTTGCTGTTTCCAAACTGTCAGTGGGTACATAGCTTTGGCCTACGTCATCGTTTTTTCGTGGTCTTGTTATCTGCGGACTGGCACATCATTAAAAGCAGAGTTGTAGAGCCGAACCAAGTGCACGGAGACAGTCAAGCCTCCCATGCACTTGAGCTTCCTTTTCGTTTTCAACTTTTGCCCCCGGTAGAATTACAAAAGCAAGTGCACGAGAAATGTCGTGGTTGGCGTTTCCATTAATCGGTTTGGTTGGCTGAACTTTAGGGTAAAGCAGGAATAGGTTGGGTACGACGCTCAGTCAGTATACGTTCAAAATGCTTGGGGTCGTGTGGCTTAAGCGTTTGCGCTGGACGTGGGCGATAAAAGTCATTTAGACGTGAGATCCAAAAGCGTAGCGCTGCGGCTTGAAGCATAGTTGGCCAAGCGTCGCGTTCGGCATCCGTAAAAGGGCGAACCTGATGATAGCCCTCTAACCAAGCGCTTAATGTGTCGTGTTGCAAGCTACCAGTTGGGCGGTGAATGCACCAGTCGTTGACACTGACCGCCACATCAAACAGCCAACGGTCACACCCTGCAAAATAAAAATCAATAAAACCGCCCATGACAGGCGTGTCATAAGTGCCCGCGAACAGCACGTTATCGCGAAACAAATCACAGTGTGAGGGGCCTTTGGGCAGGGCAGCGTAGACAGCTGAATTGGCAAAACCCTGCTGTTCGTTGAGTACCTGAGTTAACAGTTGTTGTTGAGCAGGGGTTAAAAATTCCAGCAAGGTGGGAGCGGTTTTTTGCCACCACTCCAAACCACGTAGATTGGGCTGTTGTAGCGTAAAGTCGGCGGCTGCTAGATGCGTACGTGCTAAGGTAGCGCCCGCTAAACGGCAGTGTTCAGGGCTAGGTTCGGGCTCATAGCCACCCTCTAAGCGGGTGACAATCGAGGTGGGTTTGTTGTGGAAGGTGGTAATGCGCTGATCCATACCTTTTAGGCTTTGAGGTTGTGGGATCGGTAAGCCTTGTTTGGCAAGATAGTGCATTAACTCAATATAAAAGGGCAGTTGCTCGTGTGTGAGCACTTCAAACAAGGTGAGCACGTATTCACCTTGAGTGGTGGTGAGGAAGTAATTTGTGTTCTCGATGCCGGCTGTGATGCCGCGTAACGACACCAATTCGCCGATATCGTATTGATCTAACAAAGTTCGTGCGTCGTCGTTGGAAACCGGGGTAAAAACAGCCATATGCAGGAGCAAATAATAAAAAATTAAAAAAGGGCGAAAGCGCTACTGTACCGTATTCAGCGCTCTAAGCGTTGCGTTAAAGCAGACAGCCTAGATAAAAGACAATGACAAGACTACCGCTCTGAAGCTAGCTCAGAGAATCAGTTTCAGTCTCTGTGTTGGCGGGGCTGGACTCCGTAAACGTGGTGACATAGCAATAATACAAAGCAGGCATGGCCAACGCTAACAACACGGTGTCTTTGAGAATTTGTATCGATACATTTACTGTCATGTTACCCGTCATGGGGATCAGGCTCATGAGCCAGCTTACCAAGAATAAGGCACCAAAAAAGCTTATACAAGGCACCGTATTGATGTAGATGGCTTTCAGAGAAAGCTTGATTGCTGCCCATACGGGCAGTTGATTCCATCCCATTAGTGGAATAGCATTAATGGTCAGCGCGAGTAGTATCATCAAGCCATAAATAACCGCTTTAATGGTGCCCCCATACAGCTGCAGGATTTCCTCTGTACTGCTTGGGTCCGAGGGCAGTTCACTAGGTGGAAAGGCAAAGGTCACCACGATGGCGATAATCATTGATAGCGCTAAAAAAGCCAAATAAAAGCGCAAGC
>DWUQ01000193.1 GCA_019120675.1 Candidatus Paenalcaligenes intestinipullorum
CCGGGCTCAAGCATCGCGTGCAGCAACAACAAGCCTTGGACTTTGCAGTGGGGCGCAGTTTTCGTAAAAGCTTGTGGGCACACCAGGCACACTGGGAGCAGGCCATGCACGCCGTAGCCGCCGAGCACCAAAGTGCTGAGGCTGTAACGGGTGCACCTCTATGGGATCGGTTGCGAGAACTCCAATTTGCAGGCTGGTTTGTGCCGCAAGCCCATGAACCAGACACCGCGGCGGAGCCTCATGCTGAGCGCATGGCACGACCAGCCTCCACACAGCCTCTTGGGCAAGTCCCTCGGAGCACAGTACGTTACGACAGCTTGCACGGTACCCTAGGCCTAAAGGATCCGCGCATCATGGCAATGTTGGAATTACTGCAGCACAGCTGGCCGCGCCCCGTTTCTGGGCATAATCTAGAAGACTGGTTATGCACCCGTGGCTACAGCGCTGAAGGGGCATTAAAAAGCTTGGTGCAACAGGTGCCTGTCGACATCAATCGAGCGTATGCGGATTTACCCGACTGCTTGCAGGATGACTTTGTGGGTTTGGTGCCAGGGGTGGCCGCATTGGCACTGGACCGTCAAGATTACGAATTGCCAATCAGTGACTTTAATGCTTGGTACCAGCCTAGCTTGGATCACTATAACGATACAGAGCGGTTTATATTGCATCAGCTCAAACAGGGCCATACGCCAATGCAAGCCAGTGTAGCCTTGCATCAGGCGTGGCAAGACGGTCAATACCTTTGTCCGCGTCTATGCACAACGACCTTACCTTTGGCACAAGCGGCCTTGGCCAGTGTTGAGGAGTTGGTTGCGACCCTAAGAAAATACGCGATGTACCTCTGAGGGCAACACTCCGTCAAGGCTCAGTCAGTGTTTCCGAGTCATTGACCGCATAAGCACGAAAATTTAGATGCTGCTCATCCACAGCGGGCACATGCGCGCCATCCTTCATAACCACTTCATTTTTTTAAATTTAACGTATAGGCTGAGACAAATGCTGAGCATGACGAGCAATACGAGTGGGTAACCGAACGTCCAATCCAGCTCGGGCATGATCTTGAAGTTCATCCCATAAATACCCGCCAAAGCAGTGGGGATCGCCAAAATCGCCGCCCACGCTGCTAGTTTGCGACTGATATCGGTCTGCTGAAGATCGATAATCATCGCTCCGCCCTCAAAGGCAAAGGCGACGGTGTCGCGGTACACCCCGATTAATTCCGATAACCGAGCAATGCGATCCGCCACCTCTGCAAAATAGGCCTGACTAGTCGGGCTAATATACGGCATAGGTTGTCGGGCAAAACGCCGAGCGAGTTCAGATAAAGGTGCGATACTATTTTGTAAACGTAACAGCTCACGACGCAGTTTAAACGCTTGAGTGATGTCGTGCTGTTGGAAGCGTTCCACACCAAAAAAGGACTTTTCCACATGCTCAACCCGACGCTCGTAGACTTGCAGTTGGTCGGTGTAGAAGTCGGTAAGCTCGTTGAGTAGCTCTGCCACCACATAGTCTGCGCCACGTAAGATTTGTGTGGGATGTTGCTCCAACTGATCCCGCAAACTGTGGTCATTGAGGCTCGTATTGCGCCATACCGTTAACACAAAGTTCGCCCCAAACAAGAGCTGGGCTTCGCCCCCATATACAGATTGATGTGTGGCACCAGGCAAGATCGCTACAATCAGGCTGGCTCGATTGTATTCCACCACCTTGGGGCGGCGATGGCGGGTTTTCATTTCGTCGAGAGCCCGTGTCGTGGCGGACAACAGCTGGGTCACAATTTGGTCGAGTTCTTCGGTGCTGGGGTTAACCAGACTGACCCAAAGCACACCCGTTTCAGGGGGGGTTAGTGTATTTAAGGGTAATGAAAGGGGGGCGTACCCCTCTTGGTACCAAGTTGCTAACACAGCGTGCTCAGGGGTGGAGATCGATTTCATAAAACAACGAGTACTATTTATGCGACATACACCGCAAACTTACGCGCCTCGGTTAATTCGCCAATAGCGCGTAAATCGAGTCCGTGTGCCTTAGTAACGGCTAAAAACTCGGCTTCGGCCTGCGGTTCGACCGCGACCAGTAGACCGCCACTGGTTTGTGGGTCGCACAAAATGGCTTGCTGTGCTGAAGGCAAGGGCGCAATACGATGCCCATAGCTGTCAAAATTGCGTCGGGTGCCGCCCGGTACGCTGCCCGCAGCCACATAGTCCACCACATTCGGCAATAGGGGAATAGCATTGAAGTCCAAAGTGGCGCTAAGCTTACTGCCATCGGCCATCTCGGTGAGGTGTCCCAACAGCCCAAAGCCTGTGACATCCGTCATGGCGCGAACGCCGCTAAGGTGGGCCAGCTCGGCACCAATAGTGTTCAGAGAGCACATGGTGTCAATGGCGCGTTGGCCGTCCTCACCATGCAGCACCCCACGCTTTTCTGCGGTGGTCAGGATACCAATGCCAAGCGGTTTAGTTAGGTACAGCTTGCACCCCTTAGTGGCGGTGTTGTTACGCTTTAGGTGGCCTTTAGAAACTTGCCCTGTAACGGCCAAACCAAAAATAGGCTCGGGCGCATCAATAGAATGCCCTCCCGCCAACACGATGCCCGCCGCATCACATGCAGCGCGCCCGCCACGAATCACCTCACGCGCGATTTCAGGACTGAGCTTGTCGAGGGGCCAGCCCAAGATCGCAATGGCCATAATCGGTTGGCCCCCCATCGCGTACACATCGCTCATGGCATTGGTGGCCGCGATACGTCCAAAATCAAAGGGATCGTCCACAATGGGCATAAAAAAGTCCGTGGTGGACACAATGCCACGTTCGTGATCAATCCCATAGACTGCCGCGTCATCGCGCGAGGCATTGCCTACCCATAGGTTAGGATCGAGATCCTGCGCACCACTGCCGCTTAAAATAATATCAAGGACTTTTGGGGAGATTTTGCATCCGCAACCAGCGCCATGGCTGTATTGGGTAAGACGAACGGGGCTGACCATAAACATTCACCAGAAGTTAAAGGTTGGGCACATGCCAGCAACTGATATCAGCCGAAATGCATACAGCAGGCCTCCGAGCTGAGCGGTGCCAGAAGCGTAACACTGGCGGAAAGCAGCAGGAGTCGAACCTACCCAGGAGCGTCTAACGCCCCCAACTGGGTTTGAAGCCCAGCCGCACCACCGGGTACGATTGCTTTCCGTTAATCTAATATAGTAGCAGGTTCTGGCCAAGCCTCGCTACGCAACACCCGATGATTGCGTACGCGCCGCGTGTAACCTACCCGATCAAAAAATTCTAAAATTTGTACGCTGCGCTTGCGCCCTAGGCCGGTGGCATCACGAAAGGCCATCGCGGTAGAGGGTGTGTGGACTGCGCTTTGACTCAGTTGCTCCAGCACCTCAGCCAGCTCTGCGATCACCTTGGCGTGGTAAAACAGATCAGGTACCACCTCAAACAAGGCCCCCGCCCGTGCTAAGCGTTTCAAAAGTCGACGCATCTCGGGTTCGGGCACCTCAAGCTGCTCAGCCAAGTCGCGCATCCAAGGTGGGTCAAAATGCCCCGTTAAGCTGGCCTTAAGGACCGCTTGGGCTAAGGCTTGGTCTTTGGCAGGTAACTGTACCTGATGCTCAGGCTGGTGCAGCCAAGCCCCATGACGAGCCAGCCGCCCACTATCAAGCAGGGCAGCGACCAGGGCCTCCCACAAAGACGGGGGCATGGTCGGAAAACACATCCGCCGCAAGCGATTACTGCCCACGCCGGGCTCATCGGGGTGTTGGGCATGAAAGGATTGCAGCTGTTGTAGCACGTGGTTTTCCAAGGCTTGCAACGATTGGGGCTGAATCAGGGTGCGAGTATGAGGTGGCCGTAACGACTCAAACCATTGGGCATCGCCCGTAATGTCGGGAGTTAGACGGCCAAGCTGGTTGTGGGTTAGACGCCGTAACCAAGCTTCGTCTAATCCAAAGGGTGACAAGTTGAGTAGGGGCTCTAAATTACCTTGTTCAAGCCAAACCTCGATGGCCTTGAGCCACGCCACGCGGGCCACTGCACGTCGTTTACGATCGGGAGCGTTGGGATCAAGCACTCGTCCACCCCCCACGGTGCTACGCGCTTGCGCATCACGCAAAATGAGCCGATCACCCGGCAAGGCACAGACGGGTTCAGTAAACACGAACTGCACCAGCGCGGTCTCACCCGGTTGTACGGTATCGGTGTCGAGGGGTACTGCGTGAGCCACATAATGAGCGGCTCCAAAATGCACATGCCAAGGTGACCACGTTTTCATAGGCAGATTCGCGTCTGGCAGTAGCCTTATCGCCACATCAATGCGATAGCTGGGCTCGAAGCACCCCGCCTCGGCCAGCCAATGGCCCCGTTCAATCTGTTCAAGGGCGACACCGGCCACGTTCACGGCACAACGCTGCCCCGTCGTGGCGCGGGTAGCCAACTGATTTTGGGCATGTAAGCGGCGAATGCGTACGGGTGTATTGGCCGGCCAAAGCCGTACATCCTGGATGGGTGCACTTTGGCTTAGATCAAGTTGACCACCAAACACTGTTCCGGTGACGACGGTGCCGTGCCCCGCTAAACTAAAGGCGCGATCAATGGCCAAACGAAAAAAGCCCTCGTTGTGTGCAACAGGCACAGTGTGTACAGCTTGGTCTTGCAAATGGCGTTTCAGTGCCTCTAGACCTTTATCCTCTGGGTTGACCGCATTAACGGTAAACACCGGTGCATCCGCCAAAAAACTCGTTTGTAGCTGCTGTTGTAGGGCGTATTGCCGTTGCGCTAAGGTCTCGGGCGAGACGCGATCCGCTTTGGTGAGTACCACCACACCTTGTTGTAGACCCAAGAGCTCTAGGATTGCTAAGTGTTCTAAAGTCTGCGGCATAATGCCATCATCGGCCGCCACCACCAGCATCGCCACATCAATGCCAGTCGCGCCTGCCACCATAGTGTGAACTAGTTTTTCGTGACCGGGTACATCAATAAAGCCCACGCGATGCTGGTCGTCGATGGGCCAATACGCGTAGCCCAGCTCAATCGAGATACCGCGTTTTTTTTCTTCGGTGAGGCGATCGGTGTCTACGCCGGTTAACGCTGCCACCAGTGTGGTTTTGCCATGATCAATATGACCAGCCGTGCCCACAATCATGACTGAGCCTCGGCGAGTTGCGCTAAAAAGGCCGCTTCAAACTCGGGCTCCAAGCAACGCACATCCAACCATAAAGCGTTGTCGTGAAGGCGCCCAATAACGGGTTGTGGGAGGGCGCGTAGCCGTTGCTCCAGCTGTAAAAGCGCCCGGCCGTTGCGTCCGCCAGAAAGCGTACCGATGCGTAGCCCCACACTGGGCAGCACCTCGTCAGGAAGCGCACCGCTGCCAATTTGACTGCGTACCGGCTGAATGCCCACGGTATAGCCTTCGCCGCACCAGTGTTGGAGGGCGGGTAGGAGCCGCTCGGCTTGCGCTTGCATGGCTTGGAGAGGACGGGTGAATAAACGGAGTGTCGTCAGACGCTCGTGCAGGGTCTCGGGTTGGCGGTACAGTTGCAACACAGCCTCTAACGCCGCTAAGGTGAGTTTGCCGACCCGTAGCGCACGTTTTAGGGGGTTGCGTTTGATCTGTGCAATCAACTCGTGCGAGCCTACGATCAAGCCAGCCTGTGGCCCACCCAGCAGTTTATCGCCACTAAAGCTCACTAAGTCAGCGCCTGCAGCCAAGCTTTGACGCACAGTCGGCTCATTGGGTAGCCCCCATTGGCCTAGATCGACCAACGTGCCACTGCCCAAATCCTCTACCGCTGGCAAGCCGTGCGCATGCGCTAGGGCAGCCACCTGTTGAATGCTGACGCTTTTCGTAAAACCTTGGATAGCGTAATTGCTGCAATGCACCTTCATGAGTAGCGCAGTCTGCTCGGAGAGGGCGCGCTCATAATCGTGTAAATGCGTCCGGTTGGTCGTGCCCACCTCGTGCAGTTGGGCACCCGCACTGTGCATGATGTCGGGGATGCGAAATGCCCCACCAATCTCTACCAGTTCGCCGCGCGACACAATGGTTTCGCGCCCTTGGCTGAGCGTATTTAGCAACAAGAGCACCGCTGCGGCATTGTTGTTGACCACCGTCACCGCCTCCGCACCGGTCAGCTCGCGTATGAGTGGCTCAATCAAGTCATCGCGGTCACCACGCGTGCCCGCATCCATATTGAATTCTAAATTGACAGGCTGACGCATCACGCGCGCCACCGCTTGCACGGCGTCATCGGGCAACAGAGCGCGCCCTAAGTTGGTATGCAGAACGGTGCCGCTTAAGTTAAATATAGGCTGCAAACGCGAACGGGTTTGTTGCTGCAAGCGCTGTTGGACGGCTTGGGCTAACGGCTCAGGCTGCACCTGCTGTAAGGGCAACACGCCTTGTAACGCTTGCTCCCGTAAGTGTTGCACATGCGCGCGCGTCTGCTGCACCACTTGTCGATGACCATAACGGGCCTGCAGGGCTGTAAACGCCTCGTGGTGCAGCAAGCGATCAATAGACGGGAGCTCTTGAACCGTAGCCAACAGGGTGGGTGTTGAGGAAGAAGCAGACATAGACACGCAGCGTAAGCAAAGTTAGGAAACGACAGGGTCCGGATCAGCATGAGCCTGCCACAGCAAAGGATTGCCTTGCACACGGCCATAGCCCTCTTCGCCCATGAGCACATCCAGCGCTAAGGAAGCCAGGTCATCCGCTACAGGGTCGACCCCCAATTGCTTTTCTTGGTAGAAGATTTTGCGATAACTGTGGCAGTGGTCGCAGGACTCGGCCTTGATACCGGCTGGGCCGTCTTCAATTTCGTGATAATAAATATTTTTGGTGCTTTCGCAGTGCGAGCAGGTGACTCGGACCAAATGCCATTCTAGAGCACACAACGGGCAGCATAAATAGCGGCATCCATCTTGGCGGCCACCAATCCGTACGATACTGCTAAGGGGTAAGGTGCCGCAGCTGGGGCAGACGCCAAATGGCGTGCCCATTGGAATGTCGGTTTCCTTGAGCGAAGTCAGTAAGTTTGTCCAATGCACTTGCAACGCGGCCATCACAAATGGAGCCCAAGCGGCTGGTTCGTTGGGCCCAAGCTGCCCGCGTAAAACCGATTCGGCCAGCTGCTCTAACTGCTGTGGCTGCTCTGTGCAAGCGGTCAGAATGGTTTGACAAACGCCTTGGGCCTCACTGGGTAACGTGCTCACGTTCAGCATATGTTGCATCAGCTGTGCAAGACTGGTGTGCCAACTGGCCTCTCGCGGCCAACTGCTGGCCAGCAACGGCGGCATGCGATGAGTGTGAGCCGTATCAATAGCGGCCGGACTAAGCGGTGCTGGCTCCAAGTGATTCAGCACCAATTGTTGGCCATCTGCCAAATGCGCCAACAGCTCTAAGTACCCCGCTGCAGGGTGTTCCGTAGCCAACTGGCGTAAGCGCTGGGCGCGATCTTTAAACAAACTCGTGCGCTCGGGCAAGCGCAAACGGGGGATCGAGGTGTGATCCAGACCTTCAATTTCTCCGCGAGGTAAAATACGTGGCACGGTAACTCCTAAAAAGAAAAAGGGTACCCCGTGGGGTACCCATGGATCATGACGTCTAGCTTAATACTTTTTGACGTCGTCGTGGGGTTGCTTGCGCGCCCACTCACGGAACCATAAACGGTGATGCTTCCAAGCCCAACCGGGGGTGACCCAGCCGCGCGTCATGGCCTGGATTGAGCCTTTGACCCAAAATGCGGCATACACGTGCACAATAATTGAGCAAATGATGCCAAAGGCTGCGAGTGCGTGGAGCACTGTCGCAATACGGATCACACCAATGGAAAAGTACATAGAAAACAGCGACCGCCACATCACGATGCCGGTCAGCAGCAGCGTGATCATGCACAGGACCAGAATCCAAAACAGCACTTTTTGGCCAGCGTTGTACTTGCCTACGGGGG
>DWUQ01000194.1 GCA_019120675.1 Candidatus Paenalcaligenes intestinipullorum
TGTCGGCTTTGAGGCGTGCCCCTTGTTGGCTGACTGGTTCGATAAATACCGAAATCGCCGCTAGACCGTCCGTTAGCACCAGTTGAGATACCTCGCGCCCCGCACGCATGGAACGCGAAATCTGACTTAACGGATAAAAACCAGGCGGAGGGACAATTTTCCAACCATCCTGGGCGAGGTCAATGTGCCGCAAACTGGCCTCAACAAAACGCCAATTTTTGTAATCGACTTGGGGTTGCAATTGGGCAATAGGCACCTGCTCATCGAAATCAATGTTGACAAAGGCCACACGGTGAATCACATCACCCTGCGTGTTTAGGGTCTCGCTTTGTAAGAGTAGCTGCTTTTGGGTATCGGCACAAAACCGATAACCATAACGTAACGTGTCTTTGGGGAGCACTTCGATGAGGGCGCAATCACGGCCCGCAACGCGACGCTGCTCGTTGGTAGCGTGAATGTCGTAATACTCTTGAAGCGGTGCGACCTCACCCACGAGCACGGCAGGAAAACGCTCGGTATGGCGCTGTTCGACAATCACAAGCTTTTGCTGGGGCAGTAAGCACTGGATTTGATCGTTGGTACGCAAGTATTCGCGCGGTGGCCCATCCAACAGCTCTAAACGCTCGCGCTCACCCTTACCATCGAGCACATGCACCAAACGCATGCTGCGTGTGTGATTTTCTTGGGTGTAGGTCACCATACCCGCATAATCATGCTGCTTAGCAGCGTGCTGCATGGCGGATAAAAAGTGTAGGTCTGCAGCAGGGTCGGTGGCTTCGGCTGACCAAGCGGGGCTAAACGCCAAGCCTAGGCTGCACGCTAGGCTCAAACAAAGCCGTGCGTACCCAAAACGATCCAATAAAGAGTTTGTTGCCAACATCAATCACGTGCTCCTAGATCGTAGGAGCTTTCGCCTCCCATAGGACGCATGGCTGAAAAATCACGATGCGCATCCATATAATCGACCAACAACCAGTCATCACTAGCCGTAGCGAGTATCGGGGCTGCCGTGTTCGAGTCCGCAAAGTAAGGGCTGCTAAACCAAAACACGGTCACAGCTAGCGCGGCTACCGCGACACTTGAAAGCGCCACCCGAACGGCTCGGCCCTGCAAATAACGCCCCGGCGCTAAGACAGTCGGCTCGTCGTCGATGGCTTTGGAGAGTCGGGCATAGAAAGCCTCCGACGGTGCAATGGCTAAGTCAGGGCTGCGTAAGACATCCCCAATCAAGTGATAATTATCCCAAAGCTGTCGCCCATAAGGCGTGTCGAGATCAGAAGGTTCAATTTCCCCTTCGCCATCCACCCAAGCCGAAATGGTGGCTTCCCAAGAGATAATTTCTGTATCGGAGGTAGGTTTTAAATGTGTGTTTGACATAGTGTAGTGGAGGCTCCTCGTCAACCTTAATCACTTTCCGCTGATTCTCGAACCGCGCGTAGTTGAGTGGCTATGGCCTCTCGGGCACGAAAAATTCGTGAACGTACTGTACCAATCGGACACTGCATGGTTTGAGCAATATCGTCATAACTCATGCCTTCGATTTCTCGCAACAAAATAGCGGTGCGAAGCTCTTCGGGCAAGGCTGCAATCGCCGACTGAACCGTTTCCACCACTTGGCGGCTAACCATCTCAGACTCTGGCGTGCTAATGTCTGTTAGGTTGTCAATTTGATCAAAAGTTTCACCATCTTGCGTTTCGACGTGCGTCGTCAGCAAGGGACGGCGGCTGCGGGAGCTTTGCCAATTGCGTGCGGTATTAATGGCAATACGATAAAGCCATGTATAAAAGGCACTTTCACCTCGAAACTGCGCCATGGCGCGGTACGCTTTAATGAAGGTTTCTTGGGTGAGATCCTCGACCTCGCTAGGATCGTTGACCATGCGCGAGAGTAAACGCATGATGCGTCGCTGGTACTTGAGCACCAATAAATCAAAAGCACGTTTGTCGCCTTTTTGAACACGGGCGACTAGATCGGCATCGACTTCGCGCTCGTTCATGTGCTTTCCTTAGAAGTGGGTAAGGTGTGGAGTAGGTGCTGCCGGTGTAAAGCTTGATGCAAACTGCGCCATGCCACCGATGAACACTGGTCATACCAAATCGTAACATAACGAACGGGGGGCAGATGATACACACTGCTGGGTTGTATCGCTATGCAGACCCACCAAGGGCTACGCCAAACATGCCGTAGCGTAACCTCGTACAACGCACTAGAGTGGACATCAGCAGGCATCAAACGCCATGTTTTGTATGACCAATCCAACACTAGGCGACCTTGTCGCTGGGCTTGGTATCGTAGGTGGGCATATAAACCATAACTGGGTAATAAGGCTAAGGGCATCAACCAAGGCATAGCCAAAAACCGCCACACCAACCACATGAGTAGGCTGGCCAAAACGCAGCATAATAAAAAGCTCACCCTGTTACCGGCCCGACTAAGCGCCAGTAACTGTGAGTGAGCTGAGTGCCTAAGCATCGACAAGGCTAAGCCTTAGCTAAGACGTTTGACAACCATCGAACCATTGGTACCGCCAAACCCAAACGAATTAGACAGCGCCACATCAATTTTGAGGGGACGGGCTTCATTCGCACAGTAATCAAGATCACATTCTGGGTCTTGGTTAAAGATATTGATGGTTGGAGGTGAGACTTGATGATGCAAAGCCAGCGTGGTGAAAACGGCTTCGATCCCCCCTGCTGCACCGAGCAAGTGACCGGTCATGGACTTAGTGGAGTTAACGACTAAGTTTTTCGCATGCTCACCAAAAGCCAGTTTGATGGCTTGCGTCTCGTTGACATCGCCTAAGGGTGTGGACGTACCGTGTGCGTTCACATACTGTACATCCTGAGGGTTGAGGCCAGCGTTGCGCAATGCATGCAGCATACCACGCTTGGGGCCGTCGCAATCTGGAGTCGTGATGTGGTGAGCATCCGAGCTCATGCCATAGCCTACGAATTCACCATAGATTTTGGCTCCGCGGCGTTTGGCGTGTTCGTATTCTTCGAGTACCAATACCCCAGCGCCTTCGCCTAACACAAAACCATCACGGTCCTTGTCCCAAGGACGAGAGGCCGTAGTGGGGTCGTCGTTGCGAGTTGATAATGCACGCATCGCTGCAAAACCACCTACCCCTAATGGGGATACGGTGGATTCGGTCCCCCCAGCGACCATCACATCGGCGTCTCCGTACTCGATGAGTCGTGCGGCATCACCAATAGAATGCAAACCAGTAGTGCACGCGGATACGACCGCATAGCTTGGGCCTTTTAGGCCGAGCATAATGGATAAGTGACCGGATACGAGGTTGATCAATGAACCGGGCACAAAAAATGGCGAGATGCGACGCGCACCACGCTGTAAGTAATCTTGTTGGGTCGCCTCGATACGGGGCAAACCACCAATGCCTGAACCGACAATCACACCAATGCGATCTGCATTTTCTTCGGTAACGTCAAGGCCGGCATCTTTCCAAGCTTGCATACCGGCAGCAATACCGTAATGGATAAAGGTATCCATTTGCTTGGCTTCTTTGGGACTAATGTACTCGTTAAGGTTAAAGTCTTTGACCTCACCGGCAATTTGAGCATTAAGGTCGGATGCGTCAAAACGCGTAATCGCTCCGATACCAGAACGACCATTGACGATATTATCCCACGCGGTAGCAATATCATTTCCGACCGGCGAAACAATACCTAGTCCAGTTATCACGACACGTCGTTTCACGGTTGACTCCTAAAACAAAAAAAGCGGTGTTATAAAAATACTGCTGGGTGTCTAACCCTATTAAGGCACGAGCAATCCCGTAGTACTTCTATAAACCGCTTGGCATGAGCCTGACAAGGAAAGGCCCATACTGTATTTGAAATTTTTATTCTTTGCTGTTGGCGTTGATGTAGTCAACAGCTTGCTGAACCGTCGTGATCTTTTCAGCTTCCTCGTCGGGGATTTCAGTTTCGAATTCGTCTTCGAGCGCCATCACGAGCTCGACCATGTCGAGCGAGTCGGCACCGAGGTCGTCAAGAAAGGAAGATTCGTTCTTGATCTCGGCTTCGTTAACGCCAAGTTGTTCAGCGACGATCTTCTTGACGCGCTGTTCGATGCTTTCCATGCAGATTCTCCAAATCGCGGGGTAATTCCCGGAAATTATAACCAAACCCATACAGTATGAGGCTTGGAGTATGACAAAAATGACGCAACCTTCAGCGGTCTAATAGACCATTACCACTTAAAAAAAATTGCGTCCCTTAAAAATCAGATAATTTTACCTTAGTTTTGGCAGTTTCCAAGCCCTACATGTGCATTCCGCCATTTACATGGAGGGTATTGCCTGTAATGTAGTCCGCTTGGGGGCTGGCTAAAAAGCCTACGGCATTGGCGATGTCTTGGGCCTGCCCCAAGCGTGACAAGGGCACTTGACTAAGGATGGCATCGGTTTGTGCTTCGGTGAGCACGCGAGTCATATCAGTATCAATAAAGCCCGGCGCCACACAGTTGACCGTAATATTGCGGCTGCCTAGCTCGCGCGCTAACGAGCGACTCAGCCCTTCGACACCGGCCTTAGCGGCTGCGTAGTTGACTTGACCCGCATTACCAATGTGAGCAATGACCGAAGTAATGTTAATAATGCGCCCCCAGCGCGCTTTCATCATGGGACGCATGACTTCACGGCTAAGACGGAACACCGCTTTGAGGTTGGTATCAATAACGGCGTCGAAATCCTCGTCTTTCATACGCATAGTAAGCGTATCACGGGTAATACCCGCGTTATTCACCAAAATATGCAAGGCGCCAAACTCTTTGGTGAGGTCGGCGACTAAATTTTTGCTGGCCTCGGCGTCGTTGACATCCAGCACCACACCACGTCCGCCTTGGGAGGCTAAGGCCTCGTTGATGCTGGTAGCACCGGCCTCAGAGGTGGCGGTACCAATCACGGTGGCCCCTAAGCTTTGCAAATGCGCGGCAATTGCTTTACCAATACCGCGCGTCGCACCCGTGACGAGGGCGATCTTGGACTCCAATGGAAGACTCATACTTATCCTTTTAATGCCGTTAGCGCTTGCTGTAACGACACGGGGTCGTGAATATTGTGAACGCTAAGCTGGCGATCAATACGCTTAATCAGTCCGGCTAATACTTTGCCTGGCCCACATTCTACAATATCTGTGACCCCTTGTTGCGCCATATACTGGATGGTTTCGACCCAGCGAACTGGATGCCAGGCTTGACGAACGAGCGCTGAACGGATCGCATCGGGTTCAGTTGCCACCGCCACATCAACGCTATTGATAACGGGTACGACGGGCACATTGAGCTCAAGCTGTTGTAAAGCACGCTCCAAAACCTCGGCAGCAGGCTGCAACAAACTGGAATGAAACGGTGCGGAAACAGGGAGAACGACTGCACGACGCGCGCCTTTGGCTTTGGCCAACTCACAAGCGCGCTCCACGGCCGCAACCTGCCCAGCAATCACCACTTGTAAGGGTGCATTAAAATTAACGGCTTCGACGGCCTCGCCCTGGGCTGCTTCACGGCACACTTCGCGCACGATGTCGTCCTCTAAGCCTAATAGAGCGGCCATAGTACCTGTTCCCACTGGCACGGCTTCTTGCATGGCGTTGGCGCGGATACGTACTAATTTGACCGCGTCATCCAGATGCAGGCTGCCCGCTGCAGTGAGAGCGGAATACTCACCTAGGCTGTGTCCAGCCATAAAGTCAGGCTGCTGACCGCCCGCTTCACGCCACGCCTGATACATACCAACGGCCGATACCAACATCGCAGGCTGGGTATTGGTGGTGAGGTTGAGGTCGGCCTCAGGGCCTGTAGCAATCAGATGAGCTAAGTCTTGGTCTAAAGCGGTATTAGCGGTGGCTAACGCTTGCTGAACGGCAGAGTTATCCTGCCAAGCCTCTAACATCCCAACCGTTTGTGAGCCTTGACCTGGGAAAACAAAAGCAATTTTTTTCATTGTGAATACAATCCGTCAAACAATCCATACACCATGCTTAAATACGCAACAGTACCGAACCCCAAGTAAAGCCGCCGCCGACGCCTTGCAAGAGAACTAAATCGCCAGATTTAATGCGGCCATCGCGACGAGCCACATCTAAGGCCAAGGGCACGCTGGCTGCGGAGGTATTGGCGTGCTCAGCTACCGTTACGATAACCTTATCGTTATCCACCCCAAGCTTACGGCTAAGGAAATTAAGAATACGCACGTTGGCTTGATGAGGCACCAGCCAATCAATGTCTTGTAAGCGAATGCCAGCGTCGTCGCAAACTTGTTGGGCGGAATCCGCTAAAGCGGTCACCGCAAATTTAAACACAGCTTGACCATCCATACGCAGGAACGGATCGCCCGTTACTTGACCTTGATCAACATTCCCTGCGGTACATAAAATATTGGCGTAGTTGCCATCGGCATGCAGCTTAGCACCAATGACGCCTGGCTTGTCGCTGGCCTGCATAATCACCGCACCGGCACCATCGCCAAACAGCACACACGTACCACGATCGCGCCAATCTAATATGCGTGAAAACACTTCGGCACCAATGACCAGTACCGTCTTAGCGCGTCCGGCTTGAATATACGCGTCGGCGGTTGTGAGCGCGTAGACAAACCCACTGCAAACGGCTTGCACATCAAAAGCAGCGGCATTGCTCGCCCCTAAAGCGGCTTGCACAATGCATGCGGTACTGGGAAAAACAAAATCGGGGGTGGCAGTAGCCAGAATAATCAGATCCAACTGATCCGCAGTAATGCCCGCATCGGCTAAAGCAGCCTGAGCGGCTTTGGTGGCCAACTCGCTGGTCTTGACGCCAGGCTCAACCAAATGACGCTGCTGAATACCGGTGCGCTCTCGTATCCAAGCATCGGAAGTTTCAATCCCTTGCTGGGCCAACTCGGCAGCCAGCTCATCATTAGAGACGACACGGGGCGGCAAATAGCCACCAGAACCAATTAATTTGGCATAGCTCATGATACCTTCCTAAACACGCCTATCAAGCGCTGAGAGTGTCGCCATTTGAGGTGGACGACAAAGGACTGTGCACATCTGCTTGGGCAAAGCTTTGGCGCAGATGCTCAATATACTGGGTAGTGCCTTCGAGCAAACCATTTTTGACCGCAAAACGGGCACGCTGCAAGGCATAACCAAACGCGTACGCGTCGGCGGAACCGTGGCTTTTAATGACAATACCACGTAGCCCCAACAACGCAGCACCGTTGTAACGTCGGTTATCAAAACGGTCACTTAAGCGATTGAGAACGGGCTTGGCAACTAAGGCAGCCGTCATGGTGAGCGCATTACGTGTGAACTCCTCGCGGAGCATTTTAGCGACCATTTTGGCTAAGCCTTCCATGGACTTTAGAACCACATTGCCAACAAAACCATCGCACACCACCACATCGACACTGCCTTTACAAATATCATCGCCTTCGACGTTGCCGTAGAAGTTCAGACCGCTTGCTCGCAACAACTCTGCGGCTTGCTTGACGACCTCGTTGCCTTTGATGATTTCTTCGCCGATATTCAGTAAACCGACGGTAGGGCGATCCTTGCCGTCAACCGTGTGCACCAACGCCGAGCCGAGTAAGGCAAACTGCAACAAATGCTCGGCCGTACAATCGACGTTTGCGCCAAGGTCGAGGACAGTGGTGGCACCGCCCTTTTGATTGGGAATCGACGTAGCAATGGCTGGACGATCTATACCGTCCAGTGTTTTGAGTACATAACGGGTAATTGCCATCCATGCACCCGTATTTCCTGCAGACACGCAGGCGTGCGCACGCTCATCCTTGACGGCTTGAGCGGCAATACGCATGGAGGAATCTTTTTTGCGGCGCAATGCGACCTCGACTGGGTCGTCCATGCAGACGGTTTCCGAAGCATGGACGATTTCATACCAGTCTCCCGACGCAGCTCCTTCTTGGTTGAGCTGCGCTCGTATCGCTGCCTCGTCACCGACCAACAGGCAAAGCGTATCCGGATGCTGCTGAGCGAACTGCTTGGCGGCGGGTACCGTTATGGATAACCCGTGGTCCCCACCCATGCAGTCGATCGCAATTCGTATGGATTTTTTTGACATCAGCTACGCAACCTGTGGATTGCGAGACCCTAAAAACGGGGATTATTCGTCGTTTTTAGTTTTGAGTACTTTACGACCACGGTAGATGCCGTTAGGGCTGATGTGGTGACGCAAATGCAACTCGCCGCTAGTGGGCTCGATTGCGGTTGCTGGGCCGGTTATGGCGTCGTGCGCACGACGCATGTTACGACGTGATGGGCTCTTTTTAGTTTGCTGAACAGCCATGATGACTCCTGAGTACAG
>DWUQ01000195.1 GCA_019120675.1 Candidatus Paenalcaligenes intestinipullorum
GCGTCTGGCTCCGCTACTACCGTGAAGCGTCGGGTATCTTTTTTGGGTGGCAGCACTGCGGCAGCATCGTCCTGGGATGCGTTTTCGTTTTGTGGCGACGACGTGTTGGGTAGCACTTGAGCGACCGCTTCAGGAAAAAAGCTCGGCTCCGAATGAGCCGCTTCGGGTGTCGAATACTCTGCTTTGGCTAATAAATCAGAAAAATTAAATGCGCCTTGGTGATCACGAGTAATCCAAGCCTGAAACCCGTCCACCGCCATATGATCCACCACATACTCGTTGGATAACAACGGCCAAATGGCAATGGAAAACCGAGCGGTATCGAAGGCTGCAAAAGGCTGTAAAGAATCGCGGTCGCTGAGCGCAACATCGCTGAGCTCTAGCCCAATACGTGGAAATAACGACAGCTGGATATCGCCATTAATGGTCAGAGTGCGCTGGAAGCGCTCGTACACCACCTCTTGGAGTTTGGCTTTGTAGGCGTTGGGGTCAAAGGTGAGCAAAAATACTGCTGCACCAATTAGAGCCACCATAAACACCACAACCAGGCCAAATAGCCCACGCTTAAACCACGCTTTCATTCAGTCCTCGACAGTAATTAGGCAGCGCGTTGACGCTGTACGACTACCTAAAGAAAAAGTAGACTCTACTTAATGCTTCGCCGCTACGTTTTGGCGTAGTGGCGTTGCGGCTTATTATCGCGTGTTTTGCTTGAATCCCACAATGTTAGGAGCGGTTTTAACCGTATCCCTTTCATTAGCTAACGAATGGTTACCGCACTAGGGTTTCCGTATTACACTTAGTCTCGCTTATTTCAAGTTTACGCAAAATCCAAGCGCTTGGGCTATTTCAAGCACCCTCAATACAAGCACAGAAGCTTGCCCGTCAAGCCACCCTTAGGTGGCGATCCAAATTAAAAATGTTCAGCAATAACCTGAGCAAAGGCTGCCTCAGCAGTGCTGCCTGCACGCATCAGGTCACTAATTTGTTGGCTATACGCTTGAATACCTGCAGGCAACTGCTCTCGGTGAGTACGGAAATACGCGTACTTATCCACCTCGATCTGATCAGGGTCAGCGGCGACGGTACGAGTACGGGCGGCACCTGAGGCGCGCGAGCCTGCACTGCGGGTGGCGGTGCGTCGGGCTGTAGGCGCAGGCGCTACCAGCGCTTGACGTACCTGAGCCAGCGTAAAGGTTTGAGAAAGATTGTCGCTGACCACCCCGTTTTCATTGAGCGGCAGCAATAAATGCTTGCCATCAAAGGCCATTTTAAAACCGCGACTGTTGGTGAGCTGGTAACTGGGGTGCTTGGCATGGCCGGGGAACTCAATCTGTAATTCCTCACCATATAGCTCCATGCGCTCAATGACATCTTTTAAAAATTCGATTGAAAGAGAAGTAAGTTCGCCATTCCAGCGTGTGGTGCGTCGAGTTGCCACGAGTCTGTTCCTAAAATGCGGTAGGGCTAAAGGCCTCTACCTATGCTTATCCAAACTTTATTTTAATGCGTCCATTTGTATCGGCATACCCATGGCCTTAAAAAAACGCACACGCTCTGCGCAGAGAAGCTCCGAAAGTTGTCAAGGTGTCGTATAAAACTACGTAAAACTACTACACTTTCTTTGGAGTTTAGGCAGAGCAAAAAATACCGCAATCATGAAAGCCATGATTGCGGCAAATGCCCCGTCAGAAATCTTGCACGAAACTCTGAACCAAAAGGGACACAGCAAAATTGCTACAAGCATCGTTATATTATCATGCACATAACGCTTTGCAGGCTTTTCAAAAAAATAAGACGCGTATGCTTAAATTGATTGCTCTACCTTCTTTGTCATTAATTTTGGATTTCTTGTGTTAGTAGAAGCTGCCTCTTTGTGCCTTGTGGATCAAGACTTAACCCTACGCCTCGACATTACGTGTCACCATAATCCGGTGGAAGGTTGGCCGGCATTTTATCAGTTCAGCATGCAGCAAAATGACCAAATCGCTGGCGTCATTCATTTGCGCATTGGTGATCAAGCTGAGTTAACTGGGCACCTCGGGCATATTGGCTATGAGGTTTTTCCTGACTTCCGTGGGCAACGCTTTGCATTACGCGCTACACAGCTGCTGTTGCCATTAGCACGCCAGAATGGCCTACAAGAGCTGTGGATTACGTGCAATCCCGATAACGTTCCCTCCTTAAAGACCTGTATGCGTTTAGGCGCTGACTATATTGACCAAGTACCCGTACCCGAAGACTGCCCCATGTATGAGCGCGGCGAACGGGTTAAGTGCCGATTCCGACTACGCTTGTAACGAGATGCTGTCGCCTTAGGTCGAGGCAATCGAATTTAAGGGATGGGCGTTGGGTACACGCTGTAAACACAAGCTAAATACCGTAGCCCCTTCAGTGGTACGTCGATAGCTTAGACGCCCTTGGTGTGCTTGGGCAATGGCTTGGGTTAGGTACAGCCCCAGACCCGCCCCGAGCTCTTGCTCATCCGCGGGGCCTCGCTCAAACGCCGCAAAGGCTTGCGAAGCCTCCAGCGTCAGACCCTCCCCTAAATCGATTACCTCAATTTCCAAACGATCTTTGGCCGCCTCACGCAATACCAACTGCACAGACGTACTGGGGTCAGAGTAACGGCAAGCATTAACCAACAAGGCACCCAACGCAAAACGAATCGCCTCCGCATTGCCTACGCCGACCAAATACCGATTAATGACGGTTAACTCGATGCTGCGCTGCTTAAATAACTGCTGCGTATCACGTATCGCTTGCTCCGCCACATCCAGTAAAATATAAGCATGGGGAGCAAAAAAAGCGCCCTGCTGAGTATGCAAACGCCATAAACGATAGCTCCAGCTTAATCGTCTAAGCTGCGGCAACGCTAAAGCCAAGCCTCGCAAACGATGCAACAATGCCGCTGGGCTTTCGTTATAGACAAGATTAGGCTGACTGAGCCCTGTATTGGGCCAGTTCTGCAGTAATGGTGCAGCGTCTGGCCAATGGTGACGGTATTCTTCATAAAAGCTTGCCAACTCGATGCTTAAAGTCTCAGCGGCCTCACGGATTGGCTCAAAATGCTGTGTTAAGGTGCTGTCAAGGATACGGATTTGGCTGCTGCCATCGGCCACCACGTCGTAGCGTATGCTGAGCCAAACACCGCTGTTTAACTCTACTTCTACTGAAGCACTCTCACCAACCTTCAAGCTCGGTGTGGTCACCGAGTTGGTATCGAGATGCAGCAAGCGTTGGTTGAGCTGACGAATATAAGGCTCAATATTCGTAGGTTGGGATGAAGCCAAGCCCAATTGGCTCAAATACCCCTGCATCGCCTTGTTGCTAACAATTAATTCGCCTTGCTGATCAAAAACGGCCAATCCTACGGCAGACACCTCGAACAGTAGGATCAACTGACGTTGTAGCGCTTCCAACTCGGTGCTGCGTTGTGAGGCCAAGGCGTTCGATTCTTCAAGCTGCTGCAGCAGCAATTGCTGCTGCTGATAGCGCTCGGTAGTGGGACGAACGAAAATAACCGCCCCATTAGAGCCCTGACCTAAAGGCATAGGAAAAAGCAGAAAATCCGCATACTGGGGAGCTGACCCATGGCTTTGCGGCATCGGCACATCTGAGACCACACTCGGTATACCTTTTAAGGTTTCGATAATCGCGCGTTCAATCGAACCACGGCCTTGAGCCAGCGGTAAGGAGCTGAGCACGCTATGCCCCACTACACGATTGATCTCCACTCCGAACAGCTGAGTCATCGCGGGGTTGCACAATAAGCAAGTAAAGCGCTCATCCACCACGAGCATGCCTTCGTCTGAAACCTCAAGCAGCATTTCTGAAAAATGTCGTGCTTTATCGGCGGTTTGCTGCGCGCGCCGGGCTTGTTTGAGTTCGTAACGTAGACGTGACCAGACCCAGGCTGCGGCGAGTAGTACCCCCATCACTGCCAAGATTGCTTGGCTCAGAGCTAAAAACAGTTGCTGACGACGCGAAGCAAAGCCTTGGCGCTCTTGCTGCAAAATGCGATTATTGAGCACCTGCAATTGTGTGACGATCGGAGTGAGCGTTTTTTGCATTTGCTTCAATTCATCAAGTGTTAAGCTACGGCCGTCCTGCCAAAGCACTCGGTTTTCGAAGCTTTCAACGGCATTTAGCAGCTCATCCAGCTCACCCATTCGAAGTAAATAGCGCTTTTGTGGCCCAGTCAAAAGCAAGGTTAAGCGGCTGAGAAAAATCTCGTATCGGTTAAATACTCGCCCCTCATGTTGCGTGCCTCCTACGACTTGCGCCGCGGAGATCTCTGCCAACAAACGTAAGCCTTCCTGTTGGGTTTGCATGGTGACCCACAGCATATCATCGCCTAAGTTTTTGCGTAAATCACGGTGGCTTTGTAAGAGTTGAACAAAGGCAACCGCTAACCACAGCAAGCAGGCCACTAAGACAAGTAAGGCAATATATTTAGAAACGCTGCGCCGAGCAGGTTGCGTAGGCGTCAACACGGACCAAGCGCGTGATTTCATTTAGAAAGCTCCTGACCGACTAAACTTACCACTAGGCTGGACAGCCACACGCCGAGCAGCTCACTTTGACGTTCGACCTCTAGATCGACGAGCCAATGCGCTACATGTTGTGTGATCGTATCCGCTTCATAGGGCGTGACGCCACTGAGCGCATGCATTGCGCTACCTTGCATTAGGCCTTGTGCGATGTGCAACGCGGGCCCTGCCAAGCCAAAGCGCGTACTGAGCACATGAGTCATTTGCTCCGCATAGATGGCCATATTAAAACAAAACACCACGCTCACCGCAGCGCTCAAGTACGAGGCCTGTGGCGTTAGAGGCCGCAGATACAGCCAATAGTTTGGTTGGGCTTGAGTATACACACACGCAGCTGGCGTCAGCGCACTTGCCTCTAAGGGCTGAGCAAACCGCCATAAGATTTGTTGAAAATCCGTGTGGGCGGCAGCCTCTAAGAGCCAGGTTGCTGGATCAGGCTGGTTGAATTCAGTATGGGCTTGGGCATTAGCGGCCAGCACGTGACCCTGCTCATCCACCAGCAACACCGCGTTATCCAAGGTATTAAATTCGTTATGAAAGCGCTGTAAACCTAACGCATTTTCACTGGAAACTTTAAGCCGACGCCCCGGGCTGAGCAAGGAGACCTCGCTACGCGAAGCCTTATCCTGTAGGGCGGTCTGGAGGCTCTGTAACAAACCCTCACTAGAAAGCTCACCCGTTAAAGGATAAACCCAGTTGAGTGCACTGAGTAACTGTTCATCTTGAATCGCCTGTGGCATTAACAGTAACAGAGGTACTTGCTGCCCCCAAGCAGCCGCCGCTGGCGGCAGCGTCCCATGTATTAAGGCATCCGCATACGCGTCAAACTGACAGACCACCACCTCGGGGGTGTGTTCGGAAAAAAACATGAGTGCCGTAGCGATATCCAGTGCTCGCCAGACTTGATGACCAGCTTGCTCCAACACGGTAGCATTTTTCTGTAATCGCTTTGGGTCGGGATCGATATACAGCAAATGACACACGGGAATGCTGGGGCTTACCATAGAAACTACCTCAAAAACCGTGTAGGCACTGAGTACGTCGGTCGTTGCCTTTTCCGAAGTCGTACGCTAGACGGTGTGCATAAAGCTTCTAATAGTAAAGAAGAACCCACCCATCAATCTGAAACTAAATATTTCTATTTGTTAGGTTGGTTAGGGGTTGTTCGTCGACTCATGGTCAACTTGATCCCAGATGGTAGGGCTTTGATTCGCTTCGGACAAGTGTTGTAAATAGTGCTTATGCGCGGCTAGCTCTTGCGCGTTAGCGTTCAGTATCGGTAATTGGCTCAGATCAATCCGCCGAAACTCTGAAGCCGCATCCCCGATGTCTTCTTCGTTTTCGTACTGCTGCATCACTAAGCTTTCTTGACCGCGAGTCATGGCCAGCCATACATCAGCCAGTAGCTCGGAATCCAACAGTGCCCCGTGCAAGGTACGGTGCGCATTGGAGATGCCGTAGCGTTCGCATAAGGCATCTAGATTATTGCGCTTACCTGGATGCAACTCTCGTGCAAAGACGAGCGAATCGGTAACCTTGTCACAATATTCTGCAAATGGCTTGAGCCCACAACGCTGCAGCTCCGCATCCATAAATTTCACATCAAAAGGCGCATTGTGAATAATCACCTCAGCACCCTTAACGAACTCCACCACTTGCTCAGCCACCTGATCAAAGGGTGGGTATTGCGCTAAAAAATCACTTTCTAAACCATGCACCGCCAAGGCTTCGGGGTCACTATCGCGGCCGGGGTTCACATATAAATGCAGATGACGCCCAGTGAGCGTGCGGTTAATGACTTCCACACCGGCGAGTTCCACCAAACGATGGCCTTGGGCGGGATCTAGACCCGTAGTTTCCGTATCAAATACGATCTGACGCATGTATTACACCTTTAAAACTTATTTAGTACTCTGCCGACTCTTCACGCAGCCGCGCTTTTGCAGCAATGACCACATACGCAGCGGGCACAACAAAGAGGGTTAATACCGTCCCTAACGTCAGCCCACCGACCAAAACCCAGCCGATCTGATGACGACTTTCTGCACCCGCCCCTGTCGCTAAGGCCAACGGTAAAACACCGAGCACCATCGCGGCGGTGGTCATGAGAATAGGCCGTAGACGCAACTCCGAGGCGCGCACTACGGCCGCATAAAGTCCGGTACCTTGGGCTCGTAATTGGGTGGAAAACTCGACGATGAGAATGCCATGCTTGGTGATGAGCCCCACCAAAGTAATCAACCCCACCTGACTGTAAATGGATAGTGTGCCGCCACTCAACCACAACGCTAAGAGCGCGCCAGTCATCGACAGCGGCACCGACAACATAATAATGAGTGGATTACGCCAGCTTTCAAATTGTGCGGCCATGACCAAATAAATAAACACCAAGGCCATCGCAAAAATAAAGGCCATGCTGCCTGCGGAGTCGCGGTACTCGCGAGACTGACCATCCAAATCGGTTTGCACGGAGGTGGGCAACACCTCATCAGCCACGCGCTGCATATGGTCTAGCACCTCCCCTAACGCATAACCCGGTGCCACCGCGGCTTCCACCACCACCGCACGTAAACGGTTAAAGTGATTTAGAGACTGAGGCGACACACTCTCTTGGATCTCCACAAAACCGGATAAGGGCAGCATGGCATCGTTTTCGCCCCGCACATAGATGTCCAACAAATCATCGGGCCGCGCACGGGCGCTTTTCTCCATTTGCACAATCACGTCATATTGCTCGCCATCCTGTTCATAACGGGTCACCTGGCGTCCACCAATCAAACTTTCCAAGGTGCGCCCTACCGCATCCACCTGTACTCCGCTATCGGATAGACGGTCGCGATCCAGCTCGACACGTAGCTCAGGCGTATTGAGGCGCAAATCTGAATCCATATTTTGCAGACCTGGGTAATCGGCCAACGCCTGCATATACTCATCAACAATCTCAGCCAACTCCTCGTAGGGCGCTTGACTCATAATCACAAACTGCACTGGCTTGGAGGTGGCCCGCTGCCCCAGCGAAGGTGGATTAGTCGGGAAAACGCGCGCACCTGGTATGGCACTTAGCTTGGGGCGCAGCTCGGTGGTAATGTCTTGTTGAGCACGTAAACGCTGCTCCCAAGGCTTTAAGCGCAAAATCACAAACGAATCGGTCACCGTCGGAAAGCCAATCACCGTTTGCATCCCTTCTTTTTCGGGCACTTGGTCGTATTCGGCCTCGACTTGGAGCACATTATTGAGGGTGTAATCGAGGGTTGACCCCTCGGGCGAGGTCACTATGCCAAAAATCACCCCACGGTCTTCGGTCGGGGCCAGCTCGCTTTGGATAATCGAAAACAACCCCACACTGGCTAGTGCCACCACGCCCCCCGCTAGCAATACCCACCATCGATAACGCAGCGTACGTAATAACGCTTTGCGATAGCCCGTGGATAAACGCACCAAGCCACGCTCAATCGCCTGTGACCAGCGGTTAGGCGCCTTGGTATGCGGTCGGAGCAATTGGGCACACATCATGGGCGTCAAGGTTAAGGCCACAAAACCCGACACCGCCACCGCTCCCGCAAGCGTGAGCGCAAACTCAATAAACAGCCGACCCGTGCGACCTGTAGCAAAGGCTAAGGGAGCAAACACCGCCACCAAAGTCAGCGTCATGGCAATCACGGCTCCGCCAATTTCTCGAATACCAATAA